>CAYOZX010000009.1:0-28734 GCA_964408515.1 uncultured Acidobacteriaceae bacterium
ACGGTGATCCGTTGCGCCTGCGTCCGCCGCGCCCTCGACGGCGCCGGCGGCGCGCCTCTCCGACTCCCTCACCGCCTTGGGTTTGGGTAACAGCCCGAGGCGCGGAGTCAGCGGCGTTCTCCTGCACCGGCGGCGTCCCAGGTTCCGCCATCGTCGATTCAGTTTCTGCTTGCGGCATTCTTTCGGAAGGGGGCGGTGCAGGAACCTGAGCCTCGAAATAAGCGGGCTGCAGAGGAGGTTGTGCGGGTTCGGATTTCTCGGCCTGGGACGATTTCTGGCGGCGTTTCAGACGCTCGCGCATCCACTTGCGCATGTCTGGCTTGTAACACAATCTCACGCTCGCGGGCAATGCGGCGTCCCGGCAAAAGAACCAAGACCGCCAAGTCGGCGCTCAACCAGGCGGGTTTCGCGAATCCTGAGTTTCGTGGGCCTTTCTCGAAGCTGCACAGCGCCTGGCATGAGCCACACCGGGCCAGGCTGCCTTCTTGGGCCGAATCGTAAGGGCGGGTACAATGTTGCGGTGTCAATTCCCGCCGAAATTCATGGCCAGAAGTACATCTCGCTGACTACGTTTCGCAGGAGCGGCGCAGCCGTCCCGACTCCGGTCTGGTTTGGCGAGAAAGAGGACAGGCTATATGTCATGACTCGCAGCGACTCGGGCAAATGCAAACGGATTCGCCATCATTCCGGCGTCCGCATCGCGCCCTGCACGCTGCGGGGCAAGATCACGGGAGCGGAATTTGCGGCCACGGCACGTGTTCTTCCGCCCCACGACTGGCCGTGGGCCCGGCAGACGATCCTCCGAAAATACTGGCTGGCCCGCGTGCCTTTCCTCTGGAGCAAGACCGACGCCTGCCTGGAGATTGATGTCGCCGCCTGAGCCCTGTGGAATTTGCCGCATTCTCAGCTTCCCTGTTACCATTTTCATTCACCAAAAGTTCCGCGTTTTCTAATTCCCTTTCGGAGGCGACATGGCGATCAAGGTAGGCATCAACGGATTCGGCCGCATCGGGCGAAACGTGCTGCGGGCTTCGCTGAATGACGGCAATCTCGAGTTCGTTGCGGTCAATGATCTGACCGACCCCAAGACACTGGCCCACCTGCTGAAGTACGACTCTATCCTGGGCAACCTGCCCCACAAGATCACCGCCGGCGCTGACTGCATCACCGTGGATCAAAAGACCATCAGGGTTTTCGCCGAAAAGGATCCGGCCAAGCTGCCCTGGGAGAGCGTGGGCGCGCAGGTCGTGATTGAATCCACCGGGCGCTTCACCGACGCCAATGACGCCCGGAAGCACCTGCGCGGCCCGGTGAAGAAAGTCATCATCTCCGCCCCGGCCAAGAACGAAGATGTCACCCTGGTGCTGGGCGTGAACCACGAGGTCTACGATCCGGCCAAACATCACATCATTTCCAACGCTTCGTGCACGACGAACTGTCTGGCTCCCATCGCCAAGGTAGTCCACGACAACTTCAGAATCGTCAGCGGGACCATGACCACGATCCACTCCTACACCAATGATCAGGTCATTCTGGATTTCCCGCACAAGGATCTCCGGCGGGCACGCGCGGCCGCGATTTCCATGATCCCGACCTCCACCGGAGCCGCGAAGGCGCTGAAGCTCGTGATTCCGGACCTGGCCGGCAAGCTGGACGGTTTCGCGATGCGCGTGCCCACGCCCAACGTCTCGGTTGTGGATCTGGTAGCTCTGGTAGAAAAGAAAACGACCAAGGAAGAAGTGAACGCAGCCTTGAAGAAAGCGTCCGAGAGCGGCCCGCTCAAGGGGTACCTGGGCTATGAGGAGCACGAACTGGTTTCCGCCGACTTCAAGGGAGACAGCCGTTCTTCGATCGTGGACGCCCCCATGACGCTGGTGGTCGCGGGGAACTGCGTGAAAGTGATTTCCTGGTACGACAACGAGTGGGGATATTCCTCACGTGTCCGCGACCTGATCAACTACCTGGGAAGCAAGGGCTTGTGAAACCCTGGGGCGCGGACGCTCCTGTCCGCCGGTCCTGCCGGCGTCAGCTGACGCCATCGCAGGCTGTACCGCTCTGAAGTTTTGCACGAAAGCAGATTTTCATGTCCAAGCTTTCCATTCGCGATCTGAAGCTCGCCAATCACCGCGTCTTCATGCGGGTGGACTTCAACGTCCCGCTCGAAGACGGCCGGGTTATTGACGACACTCGCATTCGCGAGACTCTGGCTAGCGTGGAGTACGCCCTCCGCCATGGCGCCCGGCTGGTGCTCGCTTCGCACCTGGGACGTCCTAAGGGTAAACCCAACCCCAAGATGAGCCTCAAGCCGGTGGCCGAGCGCCTGCGTATGCTTCTGGACAGGGACCTCGCGCCCGAAGAGAACGTCGGCTTCTGCCCGGATTGCGTGGGTCCAGAGGCCACGGAGATGGCGGGAAGGCTGGAAAAGGGCCAGACCCTACTGCTCGAAAATCTTCGTTTCCATGCGGAGGAGGAAGCGAACGACGAGAAGTTCTCGAAGCAGCTGGCCGAACTGGCCGATTTCTACGTGAACGACGCCTTCGGCACTGCCCATCGTGCCCATGCCTCCACGGTAGGCATCACCAAGTTCGTGAAAAAGTCGGCGGCCGGGCTCCTGATGCAGAAGGAGCTCGATTATCTGGGCAAGGCGCTAAGCCGGCCCCAGCGTCCCTTTGTTGCCATTCTGGGGGGGGCCAAGGTCAGCGACAAGATCGGAGTGATTCAGAACCTGCTCGACAAGGTCGATACTCTTATCGTCGGCGGAGGCATGGCCTACACCTTCCTCAAAGCCCAGGGCGAGCCGGTGGGAAAGTCGCTGGTGGAAGAAGACAAAATTGATCTCGCCCGGCAGCTCCTGCAGCAGGCCAAGGGCCGCAAGTTGAAGTTCCTGCTGCCCGTGGATCACGTTGTGGCAGCTAAGATCGATCCCGCTGCGGAGGTCCGCACGGTCGGCAGTGGACAGATTCCCACCGACCTGATGGGCCTGGACATTGGACCCAGGACAGCGCAGGTATTCGCCCGCGAGATTGCCCTCAGCCGCACGATCGTCTGGAATGGCCCCATGGGTGTTTTTGAGGTGGCTCCCTTTGCCAAGGGCACCTTCAAAATCGCGCAGGCGGTCGCCGAGAACGCGGGTGCGACCTCCATTGTGGGCGGAGGCGACTCGGTGGCGGCGGTGCATGCGGCTGGGGTTGCCGACAGGATCACACACATCTCTACCGGGGGCGGCGCATCCTTGGAATTTCTGGAAGGCAGGAAGCTGCCTGGGGTGGAAGCCCTCACCGACAAACGTTGATGGTGGAGGGTCCTGGCGTGA
This sequence comes from uncultured Acidobacteriaceae bacterium, assembly GCA_964408515.1. Classification (GTDB taxonomy): domain Bacteria; phylum Acidobacteriota; class Terriglobia; order Terriglobales; family Acidobacteriaceae; genus CAYOZX01. The sequence continues at coordinate 3,314 of CAYOZX010000009.1, forward strand.
GCGAGTTCCTGGTCCGGCTCATTGTGCCGGGTGACAAGGTGATCGAGTTCCACGGTCCGGCGGACATCACGCTTCAGTCCGCCGATGCCATCGTCAACGCGGCCAATTCTTCTCTGATGGGCGGCGGCGGTGTGGACGGAGCTATTCACCACGCCGGCGGTCCCTCGATCTTGCAGGAATGCGAGCGCATTGTGGCTGAGATGGGCTCCCTGCCGGCGGGAAAGGCGGTCATCACGGGCGCCGGACGCTTACCGGCGAAATATGTAATTCACACCGTAGGCCCCATTTATCGTGGCGGTGATCGGGGCGAGCCAGCGACGCTGGCCAGCTGCTATCGCGAGTGCTTCCGGCTGGCAGAAGAGCTCGAACTTCAGTCTCTGTCCTTTCCTTCGATTTCCACCGGGGCGTATGCATATCCGGTAGAGGAGGCAGCGCCGCTGGCCGTGGCCACCGTGGTGGAGACGCTTTCCTCGGCCCGCTGCCTGCGCCGGGTTCGCTTCGTGCTCTTCGATCGCGCAACCCTGAAGGCTTATGTCCGCGGCGCGGAACAATTCTGTCAGACCAAACCTTCGGGTCCATACCGTCTCGTAAAGAGTCCCTCATGAGAAAGAAGCTGATAGCCGGCAACTGGAAGATGTACAAGAACCCTGATCAGACGCGCGCCTTTTTCCGCGATTTTCTTCCGCTGGTGGCCGCCCACACGCGCGACGAAGTCGTTATCTGTCCACCTTACATTGACCTGGCCGCCGCGCTCGAGTCTGCCCGCGGCTCCCATGTGGCCATCGGCGCCCAGGATCTGCACTGGGAGAAGGAGGGCGCCTACACCGGCGAAATCTGCCCCTCCATGCTTCTGGACATCGGATGCACCCATGCCATCATCGGGCATTCGGAGCGCCGCCAGTATTTCGGCGAAACCGACGACGTGGTTAATTTCAAGCTGAAGGCTGCCCTGGAAGCCGGACTGACCCCCATCGTCTGCGTAGGCGAGGTTCTGGAGGAGCGCGAGGCGAATCTCACCGAGGACGTATTGCGGCGCCAGTGCCTGCGCGCCTTTCACGCCATTTCAGGGAAGAAGGCCGGCAAGCTGGTGGTTGCCTATGAACCGGTGTGGGCCATTGGCACGGGAAAGACGGCCACGCCGCAGCTCGCTGCCGATGCCCACACGCTCATCCGGGGCGAGGCGGCAAAGTCTTTCGGAGAGGAATTTGCCGCCGCCCTCCGCATCCTCTATGGCGGCTCAGTGAAGCCGGAGAACGTCAAGGCGCTCATGGCCGAAGAAGAGATCGACGGCGCCCTGGTCGGCGGCGCCAGCCTCGATCCCAAGTCCTTCGCCGCCATTGTGAAATACTGAGGGACTCGATGGTCAAACGCGCAGCTCCCCGCCGACGCCCTCGCAAAGCCAAGCCCGGCACGAAGGGGCTTACACCTGCTGAGTGCAGGTTAGACCAGGCTGCTGGCCCAGTCACCAACGCGACGGCAGCCATCGAGAAAGCCGGGGGCTGCGTCGTCGGGCTGTATAAGGAACCGCTCGGCGGTCATCCGACAGTGCTGTCGATACTTCCGATCGACGCGATTGAGCCCACGCCCTTTCAACGCGATCTCTCCGATGCTCACCACAAACGCCTGGCCGACGTCATCAACAAGACGGGACGCTTTCTGGACCCTATCATTGCCGTGGTCGCGCCGGACGCAGGCTTCTGGACGCCTAATGGACGGCATCGATTAGAGGCCATGCGACGGCTGGGGGCAAAATCAATCTCCGCCCTGGTTGTAGCCGACCGCGAAGTGGCCTGGCAGATCCTGGCTCTGAACACGGAGAAAGCGCACAACCTGAAAGAGCGTTCACTGGAAGTCATTCGGATCTACCGGGGACTGGTTGACGAGGACGGGGCGCGGGCGGAGTCCAAATTCGTTTTCTATCTGGACGAAGCTGCCCTGGTCACTCTGGGCGTGTGCTATGAGCGCACGCCGCGCTTCGGCGGCGGCGCCTACCACTCGATCCTGCGGCGGCTTGAGACCTTCACCGACGAGGCGCTTCGGACCGCAATCAAGGATCATGAGAAGCGCGCTTCCATGGTCCTGGACCTCGAAGAGAAAGTGGCGGCGGTGGTGAAGAAGCTGAAGGAACGGGGGCTGGTGAGCCCCTATCTGCGCTCCTTCGTGGTGGCACGCATCAATCCACTGCGCTGGATCAAAGGCGAACCTCCGCCGCTGGAGGAGGTGTTCAAAACCATGCGTGACCGCGCGAACAAATTCAACGTTGAAAAGATCAAATCTCAAGATCTAGCGGGCGCGGCGGGGCCGCCTGACGATGAAACCTAGTCAGGTGGTTCGCCAGAAATTAGATCGCGTTCTTCGTCACGCCGGCACACGTCTGGCAATTCGCTCGTTTCAATCCGATTTGGTTTTCAGACGAATTGGAAAACGAGACCGACTGACCGGCGGTCAGTCCCTGAGTTCTTCAGTCAAATATCGAATCACCACGCCTTTCGAAGCGCCGCGATACCCTGGAGATAATCCTCTTGTTCGATCCTGCTATCCACTCCAAACTCGGCCAAGATCGTCATCATCTGTCCCACCGGGACCCCGGCAAGGTCGGCAGCCCTGCCGAGCGAGGCTTCGCCCTTCTTGTATCGTTCCACCGCGAGCAGGATTCTGCCCCGTGTAACCATGTCCCGCACGGCTTTGGAAAGATCACTCCTCTGTTCTTTTGTGAGCTCGGTCAAAAATTCGAAATTCTCACGATCCATTCGGATACTCATCGTCTTTGTCATATGGCTATCCCCAGTTTCCGCCTGGCATCTTCTAGAATGGCTGGTTTGTAGCGCCCATATTTTGCCAGCGTGTCAAGTTTCACAAGCGCCTCGTTCGCCGTCAGTATTCCCTTCTCGCGCATTCGCACCAAAATGTCTATCGCCGTTGTAAACGCAATGCCCAGCAACTTGCATGCGTTGATGCCATTCTTGTCATCGATGCCCAGAACGCGAGCTTTTTCCCCCAGAGCTAGTACGATGGCTTCCGCTTCACCCCGGCCGAGGCCAAAGTCTCCCCGCAGTTTCGTGACGAGCTTCCTGTCCTTGACGGCAATGACTCTGATTCTCAATTCATCCAGGGCTTTGCGAATGACGAGTGCATCGAGCGACTTCTTAACACTACAGCACTCCTTCTCAACCTCATGCGGAATGGCAATCTCAAGCCCCACATGATGTAGAAAGGAGTCGAGTACCTCCGCCTTCGCAATCAGAATCAAGGTCGAAGCATCGAGGATGAACATGTATTACAATATATTACAATTGTAATCATAACAACGGACACCGCATTCTTGCAAGTAGGCCGGTCGCGGTTGCAACCAGGCAAGACCGTATCGAACCGACTCGGGTGAAGCAACCTTGAACTTCTCTAGACCGGGGTATAGACTTTGAATGGTACCGGGTACAAAAACGGGTACATCCTCAAGGCTCTTTAGATACAGACTGGGCTAAGTTTCGCAAATACCGCAGTTAGCTGCTAATCACGGGCAGATGTTTATGACAATGACGAGATTCATGTAAGTTAGTGATTTTAAAGCGGAAGTGGTGGAACTGGCAGACACACCATCTTGAGGGGGTGGCGCCGAAAGGCGTGGGGGTTCAAATCCCCCCTTCCGCACCAGGCACTCATCCATTCGGGAGATGGCCGGGAATTCAGACCAGGAAGGCGGACGGCCGCTAAAATTTGCATGATCATTCTGATTACTATCGTCCACATCATCGTTTGCTTCTTTCTGATCATCGTGGTCCTGCTGCAGAGCGGCAAGAGCGGTGACATTGCCGCCGCCTTCGGGGGAAGCGGAAGCCAGACCGCGTTCGGACCACGCGGCGCCGCCACGGCTTTGTCCAAGGCGACTACCTGGTCCGCGATCATCTTCATGGTGACCTCCATCACGCTCTCCATTTTTGCCACTCGCGGCGGCGCCGGATCGAGTTCCGTTCTGCAGGGTCTGCAGCCGTCGCAAAACAATTCCCAGCCGGCAAGTCCAGCTGCGCCGCAGAATGCGCCGGCTCCGTCACAAAAGTAGTGGCAGCCACCTCTCGCCCCGCACGCAAAGCCCGAAGGTCACGGCTCGATCACTGAGGGCGGTCATGATTCACGAAATCCTTCCCGTCGGTCCTCTGCAGTGCAATTGCTCGGTGATCGGGGATGACATCACTCACGAAGCTATGGTGATCGATCCCGGCGACGACGTCGACGATGTGCTCGACCTGGTCCGCAAACACAATCTGCAAGTGAAGCAGATCGTCATCACGCACGCGCACATTGATCATGTGGGCGGCGCGATGAAACTGCGGGCCACAACGGGCGCACCGATCCTGCTGAATCAGAATGACTATGCGCTCCTGAAGATGCTGGGCGCGCAGGCCGCCTGGGTGGGGATGGCCGATCCCGGCAAGGTGGATATCGACCGGAGCATTGGAGCGGGCGACTCGGTTGCTGCCGGGTCGCTTCAGGCCGATGTGATTCACACTCCCGGGCACACGGAAGGCAGTATCTGCCTGTATTTTCCGGCCGATCGGAAACTGATCGCGGGTGACACCCTGTTTGCCGGCAGCATCGGCCGCACTGATTTGCCGGGTGGATCGTTCAACAAGATTCTTGACTCCCTGCGCGGGAAAGTTCTGGCCTTGCCCGATGAGACCATCGTGGTGCCGGGACACGGCCCCCTCACCACGGTTGGCGAGGAACGGGAGAGTAATCCTTTCCTGGTGAAGATCACCTGACGATTGCCGGCCCTGAGGCCAAAGGATTCCACGGGCTTTGCGCACAAGGATGTTTGACAGAACTTGCATCCCCGTCCTACCTTTTCCACGCTGTCGCGGAGGCTCCGTGTGAGGCGAGACTTGAAGCAAGCGCTGATTCTGATCAGCGCCATCACACTCCTGGGTATTGCCGCGCACTCATCCCGGGCAGGGGCCGGGGCCAGGCCACTGGGAATTTTTGACGATCATGCCGACTTAGGCGTGATCATGCATCCTGGTTCAGCCGAATACGATCCCTCCAAACAGACCTACGTGCTCACTGGCAGCGGCGAGAATATGTGGCTGGCGAATGACGCGTTCCACTTTGCGTGGACGAAAATATCCGGCGACGTCTCCCTGACTGCAGATATTTCCTTTGCAACCGACCAAGGGAATCCACACAAGAAAGCGGTCCTAATGTTTCGCCAACGCCTGGAGCCGGACTCCGCCTATGCCGATGTGGCGCTGCATGCGAGCGGGCTGACTTCGCTGCAGTACCGTGAAGAAAAGGGCGCGGCAACCCACGAGATTCAGGCGGAGGTTACAGCTCCGGCGCGGCTGCGCATCGTCAAGCGGGGCGATTTCATCTACCTTTGGCTGGGAACCTCCGATGGCGATCTGAAAGTTGCCGGCGCCTCCATCCGGATTCCCCTGCAGGGAACGTTCTATGCCGGTATCGGCGTGTGCGCTCACGATAAAGACGCGGTTGAAAAGGCGACGTTTTCCAAGGTCGAGCTGACTTCGCCTCCCGCCTCAAAGAGTGAGCCGACGCTCTACAGCACTCTCGAAACCGTCGCCATCGCCTCCACCGACCGCCGCGTGATCTATGTTGCGCCAGAACACTTCGAAGCGCCCAACTGGACGCGGGACGGCAAGGAATTCATCTTCAACCGCGAGGGCCACATTCTGCGCTTGACGGTCACGGGCGGGGTGCCTGCGGTCATCGATACGGGATTCGCTGTCCGCTGCAACAATGATCACGGCATTTCCCCCGATGCCAGGTGGCTGGCCATCAGCGACCAGTCTCAGGAAGGGCACAATTCTCTCGTGTACATCGTTCCCATGAACGGAGGGACTCCCCGGCGGATTACGAAAGACTCACCCTCGTACTGGCACGGCTGGTCTCCCGACGGCTCCACGCTCGCGTTTGTGGGCCAGCGCAACGGAGAATTTGATATCTACACCATTCCCTTCAGCGGCGGTGATGAGACCCGTCTCACGACGGCCACTGGTCTCGACGACGGGCCGGAATACTCGCCCGATGGCCAATACATCTATTTCAATTCGGTGCGCACGGGCACCATGCAGATTTGGCGCATGCGGGCTGATGGAAGGGGGCAGGAACAGGTCACCTTCGACGAATACAACAACTGGTTCCCGCACATTTCCCCGGATGGACGGTGGATGGTCTTCCTGACCTACGAGAAAGACGTGAGCGGGCATCCGCAAAACAAGAATGTAATGCTGCGGCTGATGTCGATGGCGGACAAGAAGACCACAGTCCTGGCGAAGCTGTTCGGCGGGCAAGGCACGATCAACGTGCCATCCTGGTCACCGGACAGCAAGCAACTGGCGTTCGTCAGCTATGAACTGATTCCTTGAGTCTTCGGTCCGAACGCAATCCTGCGCACGCCGCTCAAGCCCAGAACACTTCAGGGAGTGCAGTCGGCCCGTCCAGATGACCCGAGAGCCGTTTCTCCATTCCCTCGCGCGAGGGACTTACTTCTCTTCGCAGGCGCTCTACTTCGTCATCGCCCAGGGGCGAGAATGTGCGCGCGAGCTGGACATTCTGTTCCAGCATCTCCAGGCGCGGCATGCCCACCACAGCGGTCGCGACCGGCAGCCCCATGGAGTAACGCAGCAGCCTGCTGATATCGCTCTTGCCGGACCCGCTGCCCAACAGAAACTCCTGGCCCGTGATCTTCATCGCGATCACACCCAGGTTCTTATGGTTGGCCGCGGGCAGGGCGAGCTCCTCAAAGCGTCCGTTGCGGGAGGCGTTAAGAGCCATCTGTACACAATCAAGGTCATTATGCTCGATGGCCTGGGCCATGACTTCGCCGCTGGTGTGGCTGGTGATGCCGATAAACCGAGCCATCTTCTGCGACCGGGCTTCCAGAGCGCCCTTCATGGCGCCGTCGGCCGCCTCGATCTTTGCCAGATCGTCGGCCCGGCCCAGGCTGTGCATGTGGACCAGATCGACATGGTCGGTCTGCAGCCGCTTCAGACTGCCCTCCAGCCGTCGCAGAAAGCCGTCCCGCGAGCGGTCCGGAATCTTGGTTGCCAGCCAGACCTCCTTGCGCCTTCCAGCCATCAACTGGCCCACCCGGCTCTCGCTCTTTCCGTCTCCGTAGGCGTAAGCCGTGTCCAGATAGGTGATTCCCAGATCGATAGCGCGATTGAGCGCAGCCAGCGCCTTGTCTTCTTCCTCATACATGAGGAAACGGCTGCCGCAGCCAAAGGCCAGGATCGACACCCTGGCTCCCGTACGCCCCAGGGTGCGCAACGGCAGCCTGGCCTCAGCAGGCGCCGCCTCACTCACTTCCCTGAACAGGGACAGCCCGGCGCCCGCAGCCGTACCCAGACCCACTCTCTCCAGAAACTTCCTCCGGGACAGATTGTTGACGTCGCTCATGAATTCTCCTCCAAAGACCAACGCCTGCGAGTGCGTCTTTCTGACGCGAGTATAACTCCGGGCGTGCGTCCCAGCATCGGCTTCTGGCGGTTGCACTCTGGACACGCTGCCCGCGCTATTCGATGGGCTCAACCAGGGGCACACGCTCCGGCGATCTGCGATCCGGCAGCTGCACCACAAGGATGCCTGCCAGCACCACCACGATGCCTACCGCCTGCAGCGGCCGCAGGACTTCGCCCAGCGCGAAGGCTGCAATCACAATGGAAAATACCGGCTCTAGGCAACTGACCACGATCGCCCGCGTTGGCTCCAGGTGCTGCAGTCCTGCGAAATAGAACGCGAACGGGGCCATTACCGATATGAGCGAGAAAAACAGGAGGAACAGCCATTGTTCGCCTGAATAATGCGCCGCCACGATCTTCCACGGTGGATTGATCAGGACCCAGAACAGCGATGCGCTGCAGGTGGTGTACAGCAGGACCAGCCAGCGGTCGTGCCGCGAAAGAACATGGTGTCCTCCGAGGTTGTAAAAGGCGAAGGAGAACGCGGCCAGCAGACCTGCCAGCAGGCCGATGGCATCCAGCCGGAATCCGCCGGCGCCGAAGAGGCCAATGACCAGCGCGATCCCGGTCACTGCCAGTCCCACCGCCACAACCCGCTGCACGGTGGGCTTCTGTTGTCCCCGCGCCACGGTATAGAGCAGCACCCAGACGGGAGCGGTGTACTGCACAATGATCGCGGTGGCTACGTTCGTCCTCTGGATTGCCAAATAGTAAAAATAGTTGGACGCCGCCACGCCCAGTATGCCGATGAGAAAGAGTTGCCGGACGTCCGCCGCCGACAGCCGCAAATTCCGCCATCCGCGGAGTACTCCCAGCACCGGCAGAATTGCCAGAAACGAAAAAGTGGCCCTGCCCTGGGAAAGAATCAGGGGATCAATGGGCCGCAAGTCATGAAGACCGGGAAGCCGCCCGGTAAAGGCCGCGCGTCCCAGGCTGGCTGCAATGCCCCAGCACAGAGTGGCCGAGGCGATGTACAAGTAGCCCCGGACCCGCTTTTGACCCTTGGTCTCCAAAGTGGCGATGGGAGGCTCTCACCTCTATCCGCAGGACTGCCGCGCTCAACGGCGGACTGCTGTCACTTCATCTCCGGTTGTCCGTTTTCGGCTCGGGATGAATCAGAACCCGGAACAGCTCGGGGAATTCCCGCTTGAAGCGGATCTCCAGGTCGGTTGAGATATCATGCACCTGCGACAGCGCAAGTTCATCGGCCAGGGTGCAATGCGCCGAGACATAAACCCGCCCGCGCACCCGCTTCACCTGAATATCATGCACGTCGAGAATCTCGGGAAACTCCGCCGCCACCGCCTTCAGCCGCTTCTCCAGGCGGTTGTCGTTTACCATTTCGTCCCCGGGCTCGATGGTGGCGGGTTCACTTTCGATGTGGGTCAGAATCGAGGAGATTTCCGGCACCTCCTCCCGAATCTCGGATTCCAGCACCGTCACCCGGTCGTGAGCGGCCTTCAGGCTGAGGTGCTCGTCGAGTTCCAGGTGCTGCTCGACGTGCAGGCGTCCATGGAAGTCCTGCACGCTCACGTCGTGCACGGTAAAGTTGTGGCGCGCCGCGACCGCCCGCACGCGGTCGAAAATGTTCTCGCTGTAGCCGGCCCGAGGGACGGAGTGCACCACCACATCGGCGTTCGGCAGCACCTTATGCACGGCGTGGGTGACAGCGGCCGCCATCTGCTCCGAGCGCTGAAAGGTGACGTTGCGCGCCAGACCGACGGAAAGGTCGGCAAAATAACGGTTGCCGGCGCGGCGAATCCGCACCCGGTCCACTTCGAGCAGGCCCTCGACGGAGGAGACCGCGGCCACGATGCGGCTGCGCACGCCGGCGGGCGCGGCATCGAGCAAAGCATCGATGGTCCGGCGCGCCAGGCGCCAGCTCACATAAACCACCACGCCGGCGACGAACAGCGCAGCCACGGGATCGGCGTCGCGCAGCCAGTCGATTCCCCGCCACCGGCCCGCCAAGACCAGCAACAGGCCCAGCACCACCACGCTGCTGGACCAGATGTCGGTGGAGAAATGAAGGGCATCCGCCTCCAGCGCCTGGCTGTCATACTTCGCGGCGATCTGGCCCAGCGCACGCGAGCGCCAGTAGTCGACCGCCATGGAGGCAAACATCACCAGGAACGCCGCCAAACCAGGCTCAATGTGGACGTGACGAAAAAAGAGCCGCTTGACGGCTTCGTAAACGATCCAGACGCAGGTGAGCAACAAGAGGCCGGTTTCTATGAAGGCGGAAAAATTCTCTACCTTGCCATGACCGTACTGGTGATCGGCGTCGGCGGGCTTGTCTGAGACCCGCACCGAAAACAGGGTGACAACCGCCGCCACCAGGTCGAGCGCCGAGTGCGCCGCTTCGGACAGAATTCCCAGGCTTCCGGTGGTGATGCCGACAAGAATTTTCAGGGTCGTGATGGCGATCGCGGCCAGAACGGAATTCGCCGCCACGGCGCGCTTTTCCGCGCGCATCGCCTCCGAACTGTAAACCGCGGGCAATGCCGGCATGGCGGCATTATAGCGGCCGGCGCCTTTGCCCTTCACTTCCACACGTCGCCTGCGCCAGCCGGTTTCGGTTGAGGAACCTCCGGCGTTCTCAGGCCGCCTGCTTCGGTATGCTAGGATTCTTCGTGAGCGGGCTGCGCGCCGGAGGGATTTCGATTCCATGACGTACGGTGGCTGGATCTTCCTGCCGCTTTCAGCGAGCATGGCGCGGAGTGAAGCCCCACCGGCTGCGCTTCCTCTCTACCGCACCAGGCCCGCACCGCCCCTTTTCAGGCCGCCTGCTCCGGGTCGCAAGTAAAATGGCCGACGCCAAGCGAATCGTTGTGGTCACCGGAATTTCCGGGAATCTGGGCCGGCGTCTGCTGCCGTTGTTGTCCGATTTCGATGTGATCGGCGTGGATGTGGCGCCTCCAGCGGTTGATTCGCCATTGCGCTTCGAGCGCATGGATCTCGGAATCGAGGAATCCTGCCGGCAGCTCTTCTGTCTCTTGCGGGACAACCGGGCGTCGGCGGTGGTTCATCTCGCCTTTGTGCTCGACCCCGTGCGGACAGGAATTCTGGACGTCGACCGCATGTGGCACATCAACGTGGCGGGCACGGCGCGGGTCATGGAAGCGGTAAGCGAGGTCAACCACGACTCCACGGTGGTCGAGAAGTTCATTTTCACCAGCAGCGTCTCTGCCTATGGGCCGGAATTGCCCGGCCCGGTCAGCGAAGACCATCCCCTGGGCGCTCACACCCTGCCCTATGCAGTCCACAAGATGGAAGCCGACAAAGTCGTACAGCAACGCGCCCCCGCGCTGCGCGGCTGCAGCGCCTACATGCTGCGCCCGCACATCTTCGCCGGGGCCAGCGTGGAGAATTACCAGGTGGGGGCTTTCAAGGGAACGCCGAGCGGCAGCAGCTCGCGCGCCGCCAGAATGCGCAGCCAGGGCAAACGTCTTCCCCTCCTGCTGCCTCTGGGACAGCGCTATCTGGAACACCGGACCCAGTTCGTTCACGTGGACGACATGGCTCGCCTGATCGCTCACATTCTGCGCCGCACGGAGCCCGAAGCCCGGCGCCTGACAATCATGAATGTGGCCGGACGCGGCGAGCCCCTGAGCCTGGCCCGATGCGTGGAGCTGGCGCACTCGCGGCTGCTGCGGGTGCCGGGCAAGGTGACCTTCCGTCTGGCGTTGCAACTGCTTTGGAAGTTTGGCCTGGTGGCCATCCCTCCGGAAGCTGCGCCCTACGTCACTGGCGAATACATCATGAATACTGATCGCCTGCAGAAGTTCCTGGGCGCCAGTTACGAGGAGGTGATGCGCCACACCATCGAGGAGGCATTTCTGGATTGCTTCAGGAGCGAGGCTCCCGCGCCTGCCGCGCAGCCAGCGGATGCGCAGCAGGCCTGAAATCCGACGCCGAACGGCGGGCCCGAGCTATTTCTTCCCCCGGTACAATCCAGCGATGCCGAACGTATACGGGCTCCACGACACTTCCCGAAAGCCGAGGGTTCGCATCCGGTCGAGCATCTCGGCCGGGGCGGGAAAGCGCGCCACCGACGCGGGCAGGTAAGAATACGGCCCCTTCACTCCGGAAATCAGCGTGCCCACGGCCGGCAGCACCCGCTGAAAATAGATCCGGTAAACTTTTCCGATTACTCCGCCCGGTTCTCCAAAGTCGAGGATTCCGAACTCTCCTCCGGGCCGCAGCACGCGCATGATTTCCCGCAGGCCGGCGTCATAATCGGCCAGATTGCGGAAGCCGAAGGCCGACGTTACCAGGTCAAATTGTTCTCCCGCAAAGGGGAGACACAGAGCGTCCGCCTCCACCCATTTCAGGCCGGTGGCCGCGGATTTCTGCCGCGCCCGCCGCAGCATGGCATGGGAGAAATCGGCGCCGAGAATCCCCGGCGCGCTCCGTCCCGCCCGGCGGCGAAGGGCGAACGTCATGTCGCCGGTGCCGCAGCAGAGGTCCAGAATCCGCGCCTCCGGGCGGGCCAAGGTCGCCGCAAAGGCTCGTGCCGTCCTTCGCCACCAGAGGTGGTCAATGTTGAAGGAGAGAAGGTGATTCAGCAGGTCATAGCGCGGGGCGATGGCGGTAAACATCTCCTGAACCGCCCGCGCCGCCGATCGCGGGTCGGCACTCCCCTCGGGCGCGGCCCCGAGGACGGTGGTCTTGGCTGCTTGATTCAACTCCATCGGATCTTTTCTCCCCGCCGTTCCCGCGCAGACCGATCGATGGCGGGCCTACAGCTGGCTCGACATGCGCCGCAACCCGTCGACGGCTTCGATGACCAAGGTCTCCGGAACGTCATTCACAATTTCGACCTTCCCAATGTCATTGGGCAGAACGAAATGCACAACCCCGTTCCTGGTCTTTTTGTCTGACTGGAGCCTTCGCAGAATGTTCCGGCTGCGAACCCTCACCTTGGGCAGGCGTCCCCAGCTCAACAGCGCGCCAATGATGCGGGCCGCGGTCGCGGTGTCCAGTCTTCGCATCCGGGCCGCAATCCGGCAGACGGCAATCATGCCCCAGGCCACCGCCTCGCCATGCAGAAAGTGGCGGTAACCCGTCTCCGCCTCGAGAGCATGACCGATGGTGTGGCCCAGGTTCAACACCCGCCGTAAGCCATTCTCCCGCTCGTCGGCAGCGACCACTTCCGCCTTCAGCCTGACCGACTCCGTGATCACCCATTCCAGTGCCGGGGCATCGCGCTGCAGATCCGCCAGATCGACCTTCTCCAGACGGCGAAACAGCTCCGGCCTGCCGATCACACCGGCCTTCAAGGCTTCGTAAAGGCCGGCGCGGAATTCGCGCTGGGAAAGCGTGGTCAGGGCCGCAGGATCGATCAACACGCCCCGCGGATGGTGAAAGGTTCCTACCAGGTTCTTTCCCGCAAGCAGGTTGACGCCGGTCTTTCCCCCGATGGAAGCATCCACCTGCGCCAGCACTGTGGTCGGGATCTGCACCAGGTCCACACCTCGCATATAGAGCGAAGCCAGCAAACCGGTGACGTCGCCGACCACCCCGCCGCCGAAAGCGACCAGCACTGCGCTCCGGTCGGCCCCAAGGCGTGAGAGCCGCTCCGACAATTTCTCCACCGTGGCGAGCCGCTTGCGCCGTTCGCCGTCGGGCATTTCCAGAACCTGCGTCTTGAATCGTGCCTTGGAGAGCGCGGTGAGCAATGGCCTGCCCCACCTCCGCCGCACGGGCGGGACGGTCACAACAAACAATCTTTTGGTTTCCGGCCGTCCGCTCCGGCTGAGCATTTCGCGCAGCCGCTCTCCTGCCCGGCGCAGCAGGCCGTTTTCGATGACAGCCTCATAGGAACGAGGGCGAAGCGCAATGGTCACGCGGCTCATGCGCTCTCATGATAATAGAAATGGCAGCGTCGCCCCCTGTCGCCGGCGCACGAAGGTACGGGCATCAAGCCTTTTGCGGTCTCCACAGCGACGCCCCCACCGACAGGGTCAGGATTGCCGCTACGATAGCCAACGCATATTCCGTCCGAATCTCGTAGTAGTGCGACAACAGCATCTTCCCGCCGACGAAAATCAGAATCAGCGACAACCCATAGTGCAGATAGCGGAACATCTCCATCATGCCAGCCAGGGCGAAGTACATGGAGCGCAGGCCCAGGATGGCAAACACATTCGAGGTGTAGACGATGAAGGCATCGAGCGTGATCGCCAGAACGGCGGGGATGGAATCCACGGCGAAAAGCACATCGGTCGTCTCCACGACGAGGAGCACCACCAGCAGGGGCGTGGCGTACAGCCCCTGGCGGCGGACGAAGAACTGGCTGCCTTCATAGTCCCTGGTCACCGGCACCAGTCGCCGGAACAGGCGCAGCAACGGGTTCTTCTCCGGATGGATTTCCGCACTTTCCTGGGAAAACAGCTTGATGCCGCTGTAGACCAGCAGCGCCCCAAACCCGTAAATGATCCAATGGAACCGCTGGATCAGCCCTACGCCCGCCACAATGAACAGGGCGCGCATGACCAGCGCCCCCAGGATTCCCCAGAACAGGACCTTGTGCTGGTTGTCAGGGGATACTTTGAAGTAACGGAAAATCAGCAGAAAAACGAAGAGATTGTCGACGCTGAGCGACAGCTCAATGACGTAGCCGGTGGCGAACTCCAGGGAAGCCGCCCGTCCGTGCCAGAAATAGACTACGGCGGCAAAGACGCAAGCCAGGGAGATCCACAGCCCGCTCCACAGCAGCGCCTCGTGGAACTTCACTGTGTGGGCGCGGCGGTGAAACACGCCCAGGTCCAGCACCAGCATGGCCAGCACGAACAGGTTGAATAAGACCCAGAAGAGTATCAATTCCCTTCCTCATAAATGCCCGGCAACAATTCATTCTAGCAATGGTCACGGTTGCGGTTGCCCGCCGCAGCTCTGGCGCAAATTCCTGCTCGCTGGAAGAAGTTTCCTGGCGAGCTCTTTGAAGCCTGGCGGGCCTTTCCGGTTACCCTAGCCCGCTCTCCGCGGATCACTAACTCAGGAGGAGAGCGCGGGAAACGCGCCTGTCACTGATGTCACTAATCCGCCCTGCCCCGCTTGCCGCTGGTCCAAGACTCCCAAATGCCGAACGTCTTGAGCATTTCATCCAGATGGGTTTCACGCATGGTCTGCTCGATCTGGGCATGGTTCAGGCGCATGCCCACCCGCTGCGGAGCATTGGCAAGGCCCATGGTAACGACTGCTGCCTCTGCCACGTGCTTCTTGAGCTGGGCGAGATCTACCTTGTCGAACGTATCCGACGAGGCGTGATAGTTGATCAGGTAGTTGTACTCTTCCTGGTTGGCCACGAAAGTTGGCACACCCTCCAGCATGAAATCAAAGTTGTCCGTGCCCCATTCCGCGTCGGTGGTGAGGTTGGCGGCTCCGAGCGGGCTCAGCGCAGCGACTAATGGCGTAACCGACGGAACCACATCCTTCCGCCCGCCCACAGAGAACCCGGTTACTCGTCCGACGCCGGCATCGAAAACGACGACACCCGCCGCTTTGTCCAGTTCACTACGATGGACCACGGCATAGGCATGCGATCCCACCATGCCCTGCTCTTCTCCGGAAAACAGCACGAAGCGAATACTGCGCCGCGGCCGCAAGCCCGAGGCCTTGATCGCCCGCAGCGCGTCCACCACCAGGGCGGCGTTGCACCCGTTATCCAGCGCGCCTGTGCCTAGCTCCCAGGAGTCCAGGTGGGCGCCCAAAATCACAAACTCATCCGGCTTTTCAGTGCCCCGCAGCTCGGCGATGACATTGGCCGCGGTGATCGGGCCGCCGATACGGTTGGGAACAGAGAGGTCGGCATGAACTGCGTGTCCTGAGCTGATCAGGCGCGCCACCCGGCTTGCGTCCTCGCGCGCCATCAGCACCATGGGCAGCTTATCGAGGTCGCCCTGCATCGTGTTGCTGTGCCGGTAGAGCAGATCGTGCGGCCGGGTGGACTGGAACGCAATCGCCAGGGCTTGGGCTTGCACCGCCCGATGGATGATCCCCGTGGCCCGTAAGTATTCATCGAACAGGTCCTCCCAGGTCTTCATCTCAGCGGAGTGCACCAGCAGAAGCGCTCCCGCCAGATCGTGCGCGCGGGCGAAATCTTCCGCCTTGCCGTCTCCCACATCGACGACGCGCACGCCTTGGTGCGGCGACAGGGCGGGCGTCCAGGCGATGGAAATGGCGCGGGCGCGAAAATCCGCTACCGGCGCCGTTTCTGACGGGGAAGCAGATGCTTTGATTCTCACCTCCGTAGCCCCCTCCGACCAGGAAGCGGGGAGGGTAAAGTCCTCGGTATGGACACTGTCGGCCCCGGCTGCCCGCAACGCCGCCACGCCCCACTCCACAGCCTTCTGCATGGCGGGAGTGCCCGGAACGCGTCCACCCACTTCGTCAGTCAGGCGGCGCAGGTTGACTTCAAGCGGCGATGATTTCATGGCCTCCGCCATGACTAGGTCGGCCGCGTCCTGCGCCAGCGAGGAAGGAAGAGAGACCGCAAGCAGCAGAAGCAATAGCGAAGCTTGTCTCATGATGGCGAGATTAGATACGAAAATAGTGGAAAGGGCAAAAGCCAGGCCCCGGGGGTAGGCGCGAAATCAAGCTTGGCGCCGTCAGGTTGGGGGACGGGACTCCTGCGCCGACCGTCTACTTGCGATCGAGAAGCCGGACGGTTTCGAGGATCACCTGCCCCACAATCTGCATGCTCCTGGGGCTGAGTTTGTCCATCGTGTCCTCAGGGGTGTGGTGAAATACGTCCCCGTAGCCGTAGTCCAGATCGATCAGGTCGGCGCTGGGTACGCCGCGCTGCACGAACGGCAGGTGATCGTCCTCAACTGGAATGGTTCGGCCGAAAAAGTGCGACTGATAACCCAGGTTGGACGCCGCCTGATAAACGATCTCCTCAAGCCACGGCGTGGAGTTACTGTCGCGGTCGATATTCAGGTCGGCGTCTGCGATCATGTCCGCCAGCAGGAAGGCTTTGAGGTTGCGCAGGGTTCCATCCTTCTGCCATCGCTCGGCCAGATGGCGCGTGCCGTACAGGCTGTCGCTGGCCGACCACTGCTTTACCGCCTCTTCTGCGTCGCTCCACAGCAGCCAGACGGTGTAGCCTTCGCGCTTGCGGCCGCGCAGCGCGTTCGCCAATTCGAGCAGTATCGCGGTGGAGGAACCACCGTCGTTGGCCCCGACATAGCCCGTATTGCGCAATGGGTAGTTGGTGTCGTAGTGGCCGGCGATGACGATGATTCCGTCACGCGTGCCCGGAAACTTCGCCAGGATGTTACGCACGGGAAACTTGCCTTCCGGCGTATCGGCGGTAAAGGCATCGTCTTCCACCTGATCGCCCTTCAGGTGCTCCAGGATGTAGGCTTCCAGCCTCTTGTGGTTGGCGCTGCCGATGGGACGCGCACCCAGAGCGGCAATCTCCCGGGTGTAGCGGAAGGCGCGCAGCTCGTTGAAATCCGAGTTCCACGTGCTTTTCGCCGCAAGTTCCCCGAGGGAACTCTCGGCCCGGGCTGGTGCGATCTGCGGGCGCGTGGGAGGCTTCTGGGCGCACGCGGTGCAAGCCAGCGCGGTCAGCACGCAAATGCAGCGTCTGAATAGTGTGACGACCATCAGTCTCGAAAGGGCGTCGCAGCGCCGGCGTCTCGCCGGCTGTCGCCTTCGTACCCCTCAGGTTCCTGTGCTGCCGGCAGAATCGAATTCGCCAGCCACCGGAGCGCCGGACTCACTTTCTCGCCTGCCTCGATTTCCTGGTCGCCGGGTGCACCAGCCAGGCGATCCCGATGCTGATCACGTACAACCCCACCATGGGCGCGGCAAAGATGCACATGTTCAGGATATCGGTGGTAGGCGTGATGATGGCCGCGATAATGAAAATCACCAGGATGGAATAGCGCAGATTGCGCCACATCCAGCCCGCGTTCACAATTCCCATCAGCGCCAGGAAGAAAACCAGGATCGGCAGCTCGAAAATCAACCCCATCCCGATCATGATGGTCAGAAACAGGTCGGTGTACTCCCCGATGGTGATCATGGGCTGGAACTGGCGCCCATAATCGATCAGGAAATTCAGCGCCGCCGGGTACACCATCTTGTAGGCAAACAATCCGCCCGCCAGAAACAGGAACACGGTGGAGAACATGAAGGGCAGCACATAGCGCTTTTCGTGGCGATAGAGACCCGGCGAGATGAACATCCACACCTGGTAGAGCACGAAGGGTGAGGTCACGAACAGGCCGGCCAGCGCGGCCACTTTCAGGTAGAGATTGAAGGGCTCCGTAGGGTTCAGGTAAACCAGTTTCTCGGCCATGCCATTGCGCTGCAGGGCCTCCATGATGGGCCTCTGCGCGAACCCGAAAATGAATTCGTGGTAATTCCAGCAGGCAAAAAACCCTACCACCACGGCGATGATGGAGTAGATCAGCCGCCGGCGCAGCTCCTCGAGATGATCGAGGAAGCTCATGGCGGCAAGGCCTTCGCGCGATTCTCCAGCGGGAGGAACTTCAGCGGCCATCTCAGGCATCGGGCGCCTTGGCCATGGAGTCTGACGGCGGGCCGGAAAGCTGTCCCTGGGGGAAACTGCCGGCGGCTACCGACCCCGCCGGAGGCTCGGCCGGCGGCAGGATCGTCTGACGGCTGTTTTCCAAATCGATTTGCGCGATCTCCGATTCGATCTGCGCCTTGAATTCGTTGGAGGCGCGCTTGAACTCGTTCAGCGCCCTGCCTATCTGGCGTCCGATTTCCGGCAGCTTCTTAGGCCCAAAGATGATTAAGGCCATTAGAAACAGAAAAAGCATTTCCGGGAAGCCCAGGTTCATACTTCCATCATACTGCCGCCGCCGGAAGCCAGCAATCCGAGCCCGCTGCGAGCAGTGGGCCGAGTCTTGTATTCTTTTTCGCGCTCACTGCGAGGGCTTTGGCAGCTTTGCAGCCGCCAGACCTTGCTCGGCAATCAGGCCGTCCAGAACCGTACAGAGCGCCAGGGACTTCGCTGAAATTGCCGGCGATGCTCTTCCATCAAGCGACGGCACAACCTACGGGACAGCTTTTCCCGGCTCACCTTGCACCGGGCAACTCAAGGCTGGTTTTTGCCCTCATATCAATCAGTTACCTAGGATACTCCCAGGTACTAGTGAGGCGGCTTCGCCCCTGGCAGCGTGCTATACTGCGAAGACAAGTAGTGTTGGGCAATTTTTTTGCCTGCAGCGAGGATAACGTCGATGGTTCGCAGTTCCGGTCGGACTCTTTTTCTGGTCGTCTTGATTCTTCTGAGTTGCGGCTTCCTGGGCATCGTTTTCGGACAAAAAATCAACCCTTCAGCCGCTCCCGGTGGCGATTCCGACGTGCGCGACAGCCTGCGTCAGTTCACCGCGGTGTACGACGTGGTGGAGCAGAACTACGCCGAGCCGGTCAATCCCGACAAAGCCATTTACAACGGCGCCATCCCCGGCATGCTGCACGTGCTGGACCCGCACTCCAACTTCTTCGATCCCAAGGCGTATTCTCTGCTGCGCGAAGATCAGCGGGGCAAGTATTACGGCGTGGGCATGACCGTGGGCCCGCGCAATAACAAAGTCATTGTCATTGCGCCTTTCGTGGGCACGCCCGCCTATCGCGCCGGAATCCGGCCGGGTGACATCATCGCCGCCGTCGACGGCAAACCTACCGACAACATGAGCACCGGCGACGTGGCCGACCTGCTCAAAGGACCCAAGGGAACCACGGTTCACATCACGATTTTGCGCGAAGGCGCCGACAAACCCCTGGAATTCGCGGTGGTGCGGGATGAGATTCCCCGCTACAGCGTCGACCTGCACTTCATGATCAAACCCGGCATCGGCTATATGCACATTTCCGGATTCAACGAGACCACCGAGCATGAAGTGGCGGATGCGCTCGACCAGATGGGCGATCTGAAGGGGCTGATTCTCGATCTCCGCCAGAACCCGGGCGGCCTGCTGAATGAAGGCGTGGGCGTGGCGGATAAGTTCCTGCGCAAGGGCCAGTTGATCGTGTCGCATCATGGCCGCACCTCGCCGGAGAAGCGCTACGTAGCTGCGCACGGCAACGGAGGTAAGGAATATCCCCTGGTGGTGCTGGTCAACCGCGGAACGGCTTCGGCGGCGGAAATCGTGGCCGGCGCCATCCAGGACCACGACCGCGGTCTCATCGCCGGGGAAACCACCTTCGGCAAAGGATTGGTGCAGACGGTCTATCCCCTGTCGGAAAACACCGGCCTGGCGCTGACCACGGCCAAGTACTACACGCCGAGCATGCGCCTGATACAGCGCGATTATTCCAATGTCTCGCTCTATGAATACTATTTCAACCGCGAGAGCGAGGACAATGACAGCAACAGCAGCAGCCGGGAGGTCAAGCTGACCGACAGTGGCCGAACCGTTTACGGCGGCGGCGGAATTACTCCCGACGTCAAGATTCCTCCGGTCAAGACCAACCACTTCCAGGATGCCCTGCTGCAGCACTACGCGTTCTTCAATTTCGCCAAGCGTTACGCCGCTACTCGCCACCCCGGCAGGAACTTTGAGGTGGATGATGTGGTCCTGCAGGATTTCCGCAAGTTTCTCGACGAAGAAAAGACTGCCTACACCGAACCGGAGCTGATGGAGAACAACAACTGGATCCGTTCCAGTATCAAGAGCGAAATCTTCGTGGACTTGTTCGGCCAGGAAGAGGGCCTGAAGGTGCGGGCGGAAACTGACCCGCAAGTCACCAAGGCGCTGGAGTTGCTGCCTCAGGCCAGGCAACTGGCGGAAAACGCCCGTCGCGTGGTCGCGGAGCGCGGAACCGGACACCCCTTGAGCCAGTAGCCATCCTGACAGGCAGGCCAGAAGGCCCGATTGTCGGGCCTTTTTTCATTGATCCAATTTTCATTGATCCAGCCGGTCTTTTTTTTCCTCCCTGCGAGCTCTACAGTCAAGGGCTTTTGACTTTGCCTGCCGGCCCGCGCATAATCCGCTTCGAGGTTAACGGTTCGCCGCCAGGCGCGCGTTTTCCCTGACGAATGGTCTTTACTTCCCTAATCGTGCCAGGTTCCTTCCTTTCGTTCCAGCCTCGCTGCGGCTGGCCGCGCCCATGCTGAAAGACGGCGTGTGGATGCTGGCTGTCATTCCTGCCCTTTTTGCCGGTTTCACCGACTGGCAATGGCGGCGCATCCCTAACTGGCTGACGCTCTCATCGCTACTTCTGGGATTTGCTTTTCAAACCCTGGCCCGGGGTTGGCCGGGCGCCAGGGACTCGCTGCTGGGGGCTGCATTGGGCTTGGGCCTGCTTCTCCCCTTGGTTGTCATGCGCAGCTTTGGCGGCGGCGATTGGAAGCTGGTGGGCGCCCTGGGGGCGTTCCTGGGACCGTTGCGCCTGATTCACGTGCTGGCGGCCAGCGTCTTCGTGGCCGCCGCCATGGCCGTGGTTCTGATCATCTGGAAGAGGCGCGTCTGGCAAACCCTGCGCAATTTGGCTCACCTGGTGGGATCGCTGTTCAGGCTTCGTCTGCCCGGCCCCGATCTCACTTTAGACAACCCTGACGCGCTCAAGGTGCCGTTTGGCGTGGCCGTGGCTTTCGCCGTTGTGTTCTATACCGGGGGAGCATTCCTTCATCTGTTTTGACGACCGCATGCCAGTGCGGGTCTTCGCGTCATGGTGGCGTCATCGTGCGGCCCCGCTCGGCGAGATGCTAATCGGCAACCTCGATACGCTATTGCGGCGGGGGGACGTCCTGCTGAACCGGAGCATCCTGCGCCGGGGGAGCTTCTCCCTGTGGAGTCTCCTGCTGAGGAGCTTCTTGGGGCTGCGGCTGGGTCTCGGGCTGCGGCTGGGTCTCGGGCTGAGGTTGGGCCTGGGGCGGTTCTGCGGGCGCCTGGGGTTCCGGTTGGCTTTCCGTAACCGCCGGCTCCGGGGGCGGCATCGCCGGCTGCGATATGCCTCCGCTGCGCAAGCTTAAAAGCACGCTCTTCACTTGAGACGGATCGGATTCCGATCCCACAATGACAAAATTGAAGCGCGTGCCGTTCAAGAGCGCGGTCAACGCTTCCCTAACCGGGGACAAGTCAATGTTCGTCACCACCGTGTCCTCGGCCGCGACCGAGGGCACCGGAATATCTGCCCCGGTCCGGGCCTGGACTTCGTGCAGCACTTCGGCCAGGCTCACGTTCTCGGCGCGAATCCCCAGCAAGCCGTTGCGAAACTCCACCTGCATCCGGCGAGCGGGCTGCGGCGGGGGATGGTAGGAAGCGCCTGTGACCAGCGGCGCGGCGGCGGCTCGCTGCTCCTCGGCGACAAACTTCACGATCACGGTTTTGCCGGAGGGATAGATCCGGTACGGTTGGGCGCCTGCCAGGTCGAGCACCACCCGGGTCACCGGCGGATTGCTGGCGAACAACCCTACGCGAATTCCTTTGACTTGGCCGCGACGGATCGCCTGACTGCGCAGCCGGCTGCCGGGAGAGGCATCGGGAAAATCCAACACCAGGCGGCGCGGATTGGCGACCTCCTGCGAGCGCAGATCGACCGGCCTGCTGGTCACGATCTGGACTTCCGGGTTGCGCTCGTCGCCGGCAACTTCGACGCTGCGGACCGTGGCCTGGGCCCTGGCAGAGTCCTGTGCCTCAGACTTGCACAGAATCGCGCCGCCAAGCACCACGAACAGGCCCAGGAATGTCCCAAAAGCAAGACGGCGCATGCGAACTCCCAAGAGAAAATTCTAGCAGCAGCGGTGTGGCGAGGTCGCGGCGAAGGTCCTAGTGAGTAAATGATTTAGGACATGGGGGGTCGAACTGGTATTGGTCGAAAAAGGGAAGTCTGGCTTAACGCGGGAGAAGACGGGCCCTCAGCTATTGACCCAACTGTAAAGCGAACCTACTCCAGGATCTGGCGCGTCGCATCGGCCTTCCGACTTGAGACTCGGTTTAATCTACTTATTTGCCGGGCTGGCCGGCTCGCCCGATAAGGCCGTGATCCGGGTGATCTCGGCCAGTTGCTTCTGGGCTTCGTCTTTCTCCGCCTGATTCGGAGCTACCTGCAGGTAGTTCTGAATGTGAGTCGCAGCTTCCCCGAACTGGCGCTTCTGCATCAGGATCACGCCCAACAAATACTCCAGCTTGGGAAACTGATGCTGTTCGTCCACCTTTATTCCCTGGCGGGCGCTCTTCTCCGCAGCGTCGAGATTACGCAAGTAGCAGTTGCCCAGCGCGTTGCGCAACCAGGCGTCGGGAAAATTCACCGGATTCAGCGCCAGCAACTGATCGGTCACCTTGACCAGCTCCGGCCACTTTGACTCCTGGGTATCAAGCTCGGCCAGGCCGCGGTAGGGATTGGCATACTTGGAATCGGCTGCGACGGACTGCTCAAAAGAATTCCGGGCTGCAGCTTTGTCCCCCTTTTTCAACTGCACCACGCCCAGCTCGAACCACGCCGCCGCATACCTGGGGTAAATTCCCACCGCCTTCTCCAAGAGCGGTTGGGCTTCATCCCATTTCTGTTTGCCGGCCTTCTCTCTTCCCTTGTCGTACGCCTTTTGCGCATCCTTGGGGGCGGCGGCGCTGGTGGCGCTGATGGTCAAACCCTCCACCTGGCCCATGCGGCGCAGCACGATCCGTCCGATGTCCGCACTCTCGAAGTTCGTCATGCGGGTGTTGAGGTCCACGACCTCGGAGATGAATCCGGGCAGCTCAGCGCGCAGTTCGCATTCCCGCCAATCGCGCTGGTTGCTGCGGTGAGCCATGGAAGGGCTAAAGGAAGAGTCGATATCCGCATCGCTGATGCCGGCAGCAGCGGCTGACGCCCGATCGCCAAATTCAAAGCTGAACGCGCCCCGGCTGTCGGTGTGGGTCACCGTCTGCTTTTGCCCGCGGCATATGGTTTGGATGGCCGCGGATTCGGTCAGGCGGCTGCCGTCAGCCAGCACCACTTTGCCGGTGATGAAGGCCCGCTGCCCGATCGACATGTCGGGCGCAGTCATGTTGGGCTGGACCGGGGTGGTGGTGCGCGTAGCCGAAGTGCTCCCGGTGCTGCGCCCGCCGGATTTGCCGCCTGTCTGGGCTGAGACTACGAGGGTAAGAAGAAGGGTGAGAAGCGAACAGACAACCGGGCGATACTTCATGGCGTGCCCCCAGGATGACTAATTGCCCCGATTATACGTCCCGCCCGAGCCCGGCCAGCACAAAAAGCCGGGCGGCTTGTCAAAATTTCGTCATGGGCCCGGGTGGCATAGGTCGAGCCAGCAGCGCCCTTTCTGTGACCCCGCGTCGCAATTCGCCGATCCTAATTCGCCGACCCTAATTCGCCGACCCCCAACGCGGCCACGGGCTGAGCCTGTTGGCGCTTCTGCTATAGTTCGCACGAGGAGTCTTCCCATGGCACGCATGGTTCGCTGTGGACTGATTCAGGCGCGCAATGTCTTAGGAGCCGACCGCTCTCTCAGCGAGATTCGGGACGCCATGGTCGACAAGCATGTGGAGCTGATCGCCCAGGCGGCGCAACAAGGCGTCCAGAT
Organism: uncultured Acidobacteriaceae bacterium; assembly: GCA_964408515.1. Taxonomy (GTDB): domain Bacteria; phylum Acidobacteriota; class Terriglobia; order Terriglobales; family Acidobacteriaceae; genus CAYOZX01. The sequence goes on from CAYOZX010000009.1 coordinate 27,296, forward strand.
TCTGTCCCTGCAGGAGCTGTTCTACGGGCCTTATTTCTGCGCCGAGCAGCAGGCGCGCTGGTACGACCTTGCGGAACCCGTGCCCGAAGGACCTACCGTCTGCCGCATGCAGGAGCTGGCCCGCAAACACCACATGGCGATGGTCGTTCCCGTCTACGAGCAGGAGCTGCCCGGCCTTTACTTCAACACCGCCGCCGTGTTCGACGCCGACGGAACTTACCTGGGCAAATACCGCAAGCACCACATTCCCCACTGCCATCCCGGCTTCTGGGAGAAGTTCTACTTCACACCCGGTGATCTGGGCTATCCCGTGTTTCAAACGAAATTCGCCAAGGTGGGAGTCTATATCTGCTATGACCGCCACTTCCCCGAAGGCGCGCGCGCGCTGGGCCTGAACGGCGCGGAAATCGTGTTCAACCCCTCAGCCACGGTGGCAGGGCTGTCGGAATACCTGTGGGAACTGGAACAGCCCGCCCATGCCGTGGCCAATGGGTATTTTGTGGGCGCGATCAATCGCGTGGGTAAAGAAGAGCCCTGGAGCATCGGCGAGTTCTACGGCAAGAGTTATTTCTGCAATCCGCGCGGGAAAATCACCGCCCAGGCCAGCCGCGACAAAGACGAGGTGCTGGTGGCTGATCTCGACCTGGACATGATTCTCGAAGTCCGTAAAGTGTGGCAGTTCTTCCGTGACCGGCGCCCCGACAGCTACGGCGTGCTGACGGCGCAGAGCGGGAAGGCGAAGGCTGCCGACTGACTCATGACCATCGCATCCGGTTCGAGGGTTGAATCCAGTCCGCTTTATAACCCCGATCTCGCGCCCACAATGTTGCCCGGCGAAGCCGCCCGCGGACATCGCGGCGCGCGCACCTGGGGTACCTACAACTATGCCGCCCTGTGGGTTTCGATGTCAGTCAACATCCTCACCTACATGCCCGCCGCCAGCCTGATTCAGGGCGGAATGAAATGGAAGCAGGCCTTCTTCACGGTCTTCCTGCGAAACTGCATCGTGCTGCTGCCTATGCTGCTGAACTCGCATCCGGGAGCGCGATATGGCGTCCCGTTCCCGGTGCTGGCGCGGGCTTCGTTCGGCGTGCTGGGCGCAAACGTGGCGGCGGTATTACGGGCGCTGGTCGCTTGTGGATGGTTCGGAATCCAGACCTGGATTGGCGGCGAGGCCATCAACGTTTTGCTGTCCACCGTGTGGCCGGCGTGGAGAAACGTGTCGAACGGCGCAGGCATCTGCTTTATATCCTTCTGGATCATCAATTTAGGCGTGATCCTTAAAGGAATAGAGTACATCCGCTTCCTGCAGGGGATCAGCGCGCCGGTCCTGCTGGGAGTGGGCTTGCTCCTGCTTGGATGGGCTTACCTTGAGGCCGGCGGCTTTGGGCCCATGATGTCAGCGCCCTCGAAGTTCGCAAATTTCGCAGCCTTTCTGA
>CAYOZX010000010.1:0-26963 GCA_964408515.1 uncultured Acidobacteriaceae bacterium
ATACGAGATTACGTACGGTGACTGGAGTTCAGACGTGTGCTCTTCCGATCTCCTCGCGATTCAAAGCCCGGGCATGTTCTTCGCGTCGGACATAAGCCCACACTTCCGCCACACGCGCCAGGTGGGCCGCGTACAGCGAGCCGATGGCTCCACATCCGACAATGCAGACCCGCTTCATGAATGAATGGCGAAGCCACACCACCCTGGCGCAGGCCGGCGACACCTCTGTCTTCTGGTCCCCGATCCTGCGATCAGCACGTTCACATTCGCCGTTCTACTTTCACTAGTTTCTCCGCCTGCCCAGTCTCCTTGCCCACCATCGCCCGGTAGAGTGAATCTGCATTGTTGAAAGAATCATCAATGACAATGCCTTCGCCAAACAGCGCATCCTGGAGAGCCGCAGAAATCGTGTGCATGGGCGCTGCGCCCCCTTCTCCCATGCCCTTGGCGCCGCTGTAACTGTGCGGCGAAGGGGTTTCGATGTGCCCGTATTTCACTCTCGGCATGTTCAGGGCCGTGATCGGAATGTAATCGCTGAAGGTGCTGGTGAGCATATTGCCGACGGAGTCGTAGACGCAGTTTTCCAACAAGGCTGCGCCGATGCCGTGCGCCGTCGCGCCATACACCTGGCCTTCGACAATCGGCGGATTGATCACCGTGCCGCAGTCGTCCACCGCCACGTAGTCCAGGATTCGCGGGATGAAGGTCTCGCGATCGACCTCAACCACTGCTATGTGGAGCTGCGCGGCGTAAGTCAGTGTCAGATTGCCATACTTTTTCTTTTTATCAGGCACCTTGAACGGAGCGCGCCAGACGTAGCGGCAATTGAGAGTAATGTCGTAGAGTTCAGGCGGCAGTGCGGCACTGTTGGCGTTGACCAGATTGGCGAGTCCCCAGTAGTTGATGGACTTACCAGTGCTCCGGGCGCGAACGTCAGGACCCTGCGCGCCCACGCCGAACTCGAGGTCGTCCTCCTTGGTTTCGAGGGCAAACGCGGCCAGTTTCTTCATTTCCGACTTCAGTTTCTGGGCCGCGCCGTGGACGGCTGACAGGCCCGACACCGCGAACTGGCTGGCGTAGGTTCCGGAGAATCCCGTGTGCACGTTGCGTTCAGTGTCGAAACCGGTGCGCACTGTAACCTGGTCGGGGTGAATATTCAGCACATCGGCGACGACCTGCGCCGCCGTGGTTTCGTGTCCCTGGCCCTGCGGGCAGGAGCCGACCGCCACCACCACCTCACCGTAGATGTCCAACTTGCAATTAGCTCCCTGCGAGTTGCCCGAATAGGGGAGATAGGGATTTACGATTTGCGATTGTCCGAAGTTGTTGGTGCCGGAATCGAGCGTGGTGCCGATGCCGATTCCGATCAGACGTCCCTCCTGGCGGGCGGCGTATTGCTTGTTCTTCCATTCTTCCCAACCGATCAGGCTTTTCGCCACCTTCAGCATTTTGGGGTAGTTTCCGGAATCGTAGACGCACCCGTTGGGCGTGGTATAAGGAAATTCCTCCGGCAGGATGTAATTGCGCATCCGCATCTCATCGGGCGCAATGCCCAGCTCGTGCGCGCAGATATCGACCACGCGCTCCAGAAACCACAGGTGCTGCATTCGCGAATAGCCGCGATTGGGGCCGACCGGGCACTTGTTGGTCACCGCCTGGGAAAAGTCGATCCGCGCGTTCTTGAAGCGGTAAACCCCGGGGAACACCTGCGACCAGATCACGCATCCCAGCGGCTCGTAACGAGGGTACGCGCCGCAATCGTCGATGTGCCGCGAGCTAATCGCCGTGACCACCCCATTCCTGTCCAGGGCCACGCGGGTATCGCGGAAGGTCCGCTCGTTACCATGCGCGCTCGAGGTAATGTGTTCCGAGCGCGTTTCCACCCACTTCACCGGCCGTCCGCCAGCCTTCTTCGAGGCTAGGGCACAAACCGCCATCTGGGGATAGCTGGTGATCTTGATCCCAAAGCTGCCGCCGATATCCGCGGTTTCTACCCGAATCCGGTCGATGTGAATATTCAGGTGCGCTGCCAGAAACTGGATCGCAAACGAGGGAAAGGAATTATTGCACTGAAAGTAGATGCGATCATCTTTGAGGTCCCACTTTCCGATGATGACATTGTTTTCCAGCGGGGTGCTGGAGAAACGGTGGAAGTGCAATCGGTCGATGTTGACGACATAGGCCGCTTCCTTGAAAGCACGCTCCACATCGCCATACTCGAACACCCCGTTCCATACGCGATTCGTACCCGCTTCCTCGTGCAGGAGGCTCTTCTGTTCCAGGGCTCTTTCGGCGTCGATGACCGGTTCGAGCCCTTCATACTCCACCTGCAAGAGCTCGGCCGCGTCATCGGCCAGAGCCGGCGATTCCGCCACCACAGCCGCAACCGGCTCGCCCTGGTAGCGGACTTTGGTGACCGCCAGGGGATAGTCTCGGATCTTTGCAAAGGGCTCGGGGCCGATCTCGATGAAGGGCTGGGTTTGCGCGGCGACTTCCGCGCCGGTCAGGATACAGACCACACCCGGAGCTGACTCCGCGGCCGCAGTGCTGACGCTGACGATTTTCGCATGCGCGAAGGGAGATCGCACAAACCGCAGATAGAGCATTTCGCGCAGTTTGATGTCGTCGGCAAATTTTCCCCGTCCCCGCAGGAGGCGATTCTCTTCCTTACGGGGAACTGGCTTGCCTACCCAGCCTTGCGACGGTTTGTCCTTTTCGTTTGCCACTTGTCTTTCCGTTCGCCGGCGGCCTGACTTTGGCAGCGCTGATGCTCGCCGGCGGGCGCGAGGGCATCTGGCCCTCCGCAATGTTCTGACTACGTTAACGCTGCCTGAAGCCCGTCGATCAACTTCTGCACATTCTTCTTCCCCAGCGGCTCCAGCAGACCACCGGCCACTGAAGCCAAGGCGCCGAACACCTGCGCCTCACCTTGCCACGCCACCTTCGTTCCTTTCCCCGCGGGCAGGAGGTCAAAGCCGGCGCTCATTGCGACTTTGCCGCCAGCCGCGCTCCCTTGGCCCTTGTACTGCGCACGTTTCGGACGCTCGGCCTGGGTCAATTCCATCTTCATATCCGCCGCTCCTTTGATATAGGAGATGCCGACATTCACTTTTACCGTGAAATGGGTTGCATCCTGCTGGGTCATGCCCTGAAAGTCGGGTAGCAGAGGCGCGAACTTCTTGGGATCGGTAAGGAAATCATAGACTTCCTCCGGCGGGCGCTCGATTTCGAACTCGCCGCCAAACTTGATTGCCATGCTTCACGCTCCCTTCATGTTCTGCGCTGCCAGCTGGATGGCCTTCAGAATATTCTGATATCCGGTGCAGCGGCAGGTATTGCCGCCGATCGCCTTGCGAATTTCCTTCTCGCTGGGCTGCCCGTTCCGCGAGAGCAGGTGCAGCGCGGAGAGCATCAGCCCCGGCGTGCAGTATCCGCATTGCAATCCATAGGCCTCAGCAAACGCCTTTTGCATGGGATGGAGCTGGCTGTCCTTCTCCAGGCCCTCCACGGTGGTGATCTCGGCGCCATCAGCCTGCACCGCGAATACCGTGCACGACTTCACTGCCGCTCCGTTCATCAGCACCGTGCAGGCCCCGCAATAGCTGGTGTCGCAGCCGACATGCGTTCCGGTCAGATCGAGCGCTTCGCGCAGCATCTCGACCAGGAGCATGCGCGGTTCGACCTGCAGGGCATGCCGCCTGCCGTTGACGGTCACGCCGATCGCGACCTTTTCAATCACCTCAGGCATAGATGTGACCCAGCTCCAGTCGCTCGCCACGCGCACGCCGCACCGCAGACTCCAGAGCGCGCCGGGCCAGCGCGCCGGCGAGGTTCCGCTTGTAGTCGGCTGAGCCGCGCATGTCGGACTGCGGTTCGCAGGCAGTCCGCACGGCTTCAACCACGGTTGCGATCTTCTTCCCGGTGACCGATTGCCCGCGCAGGACCCCCTCCGCATCTTGTGCCCGGATTGCCGTCAGCCCCACGCATCCGAGAGCAATGGCGACATCCTTGCAGGCGTCTCCCTCCATAGTGAGTTGCACCGCGACGCTCGCGGTGGGATACACCGGCGCCGAGCGTTTGAGCGCCAGGTAGGCGCCTCCGCTGCCCGGCGGAGGAACCCGGACCACTACCTCGCGGACCAGCTCATCCTGCGCCAGGGCGGTCGTGTATGCATCTTTGATGAAATCTGCCAGCGCGATCGTGCGCTCACTCTTCGCGTTAAGGCAGCGGACCTCGGTTTCCAGAGTCATGAGCACAGTCGCCCAGTCACCGCTGGGATCCGCTTCGGCCAGCGAGCCTCCAATCGTCCCCCGGTTGCGCACCTGGACATCGGCGACTCCGGCTGCGCAGTCATGGAGGATGGGAATTCTCGCCGCCGTCTCCGAGCCCTCAATCTCTGCATGGCGTGTGAGCGCGCCAAAATGCAGCGTGCCGTTCTCTCCCTTGACATAGGACATGCCCGGCACAAAGTTCAGATCCACGAGGTGGCTGGGATTGGCAAAGCGCAGCTTCATCAGTGGAATCAGGCTCTGCCCGCCGGCCAGGACTTTGGCGCCGTCGCCAATCTGGGCCAGCATGACCGAGGCTTCCTGCAGCGAAGTCGCACGGTGGTAATGAAATGCTCGAGGGTACATTTATTTTGCTTCCGCTCTCATAAAGCCCACCGCCGCCGCTCCCAAAGAGACGATCACCAGCGCTGATCCTGCGACCGCTATCGCCGACCCCAGCGTCCTCCAGATCGCGGCCTGATGATTGACGGTCTGCAGAACGACGCCCAGCGGAAAAATCCAGGAACCGCTCAACAGCGCAACCGCAATCCACATGCGCGTTCTCTGGCCAAATGCGACCTGGTCGAAAACCACGCCCAGCACAACCATCAGCATGGCCAGCCCAATCCAGTGCGAATGAACGTCGACTTGACGGACGTAGTCGAACTTGGTTTCTCTATACGCTGCCAGCGCGCTCTGCGACTCGTCCCATTTTCCTTCCGCCGCGTGGACGAACGCGCCTGCCAGCGCACCGCCCATCTGATCCAGCGTCTGGTGCTCCACGAAGAGGGCATAGTGCAAGCCATACGACATCCCGAAGGCAGCCAGGACAGCCCCGCCGAAGATCAGGATTTTACGCCCGCGATTCATGGCATGGGCTCCGCCTTCGCGTCGACATGACCGGTGTAGCGCACCACTCCCACCAGCATTCCCACCAGGGCCGCGATCACCATCAATCCGCCCACGTCCGCGATGCCGCCGGCGGCCAGCCCCAGCTTCAGCTCCAGCAGGACGAACGTCGGCAGGATCACAGATCCCGCCAGCAAGACTCTCACCCAGACTCTTTTCCATCGTTCGCTCAAGAAGACGTATGGCTGGACGAAAGAAAGCAAAATTGCCAGCAGTCCGAACTCGATGATGTGCGAGTGCGCCGCGATCTGCACCGCCTTCTCCGCCTGCACAACCCCGTACGCCTGGGTTGAGGACGCAAGCCCACCCGCTCCCCCGCCCGGATTCAGCAAATCTCCAAGAATCACCACCTCGCGATTCTCGTGCTCGTACAGGTTCACTCCCGCATACCACGCCCCGTGCAGGAACCCCAGCAGGATGAGAAGCGTGCCTCCTGAGAGCAGCACCCGGCGCTCCCATGTCCTGTCATGGGGCAATTCCGGTTCGACCGGACCCGCATCTCTGCCCTTCAGGTATTTCCCGAAGCCCCAGGCTTCGGCACACAGCACGACGATCAGGATTGCGCCTGCCGAATCCGCCAGCACGCTGGCCCACCCGATTGCCGCAAACGGACTGTAAGCCAGACCGACATAGTGAATGAGAAATATCCCTATGGGCAGAAGCACGGCCCCCGCAAGAAACCATTTCGCCAGACGTCTCTTCGCACCGGTGGACAGCGCCACGTAAGGTTGAATCAACGCCAGCAGCAGGGCCAGGTAACCGGCATCGACCATGTGAACGTGCGCATCTACCTTGGTTCCGCGATCCTCGAGCAACCCTCCCATGGTCGCAAACGCCGCCTTGACTGCTGCCGGGTCGCGGGAAGCTGCCGCCTGGGCCGCCGCGAGCAATGCTTTTCCCGTGTTCCCCCCATTCTGGTGCAACACGAATACCGCAAAGATGTCACCGAACAACATCCCGCCTGCGATCAGCGCGATCCCTCCGAACACCAGCAACCGCCGCGCCCCCGCAGCGCGGAAGGTCGCGGGCCTGTTCTCCGAAATGGTGGCGGCTGCCATGTTTCCCCGCATCACCGTGCGGAACCCGAGCGGCTGTCCCGCGTGGTCTCCTCAGTCCGCGGCCCTTGCCTCCGGCGCCGCCGTCCGGAAGGCCGGCATGACATGCTTGGCAAACATGTGCTGGGTCTTCACACTCTTCCAGTGCTCCAGTCCACCGAAGTTGGAAACGATCGCCAACTCTCCAATCCCGCCTTTCTCCTGCAGCGCGGCCACCTGGCGGACAACCTTCTCCGGCGTCCCGATAAACCCGATCTCCTGGTCCACAATCTCGTCATAGGTGAGCCTTGTCAGCGACTCCAGCGCTCCGCTGGCATAGAACCCGTACCCCTTGGCCCGCAGCTCCGCCTTCTTCTCCTCACTTTGGATCGACTCCACGGGAGAAGCATTGAACGCCAGAAAATTCAGCAGCGCCTGCTCCACTTCCCTGCGAATCTGCTTCTCGTCCGGGTCGATGTACACCGGCCGGATGTAGACGATGTCCGGCCGATGCCCATGCTCGGAGCAGGCCTTCTTGTAAATGTTCAGCGGGCCTTCCAGCACTTTCCACGGCAATAGCGGAGGCACAAAGATGCCCCAGCCTTTCTCTCCCGCCATCTGGTAAGTGATGTCGCTGGTGCCGCCGGTGTAGAACTTCGGATGTGGCTTCTGCAGCGGTCGTGGCACCACGCTCACATCCTTGACGTTGTAGAACTTGCCGGCGTAGGAGAACTTCTCGCGCGTAAAGGCGAGTTCCAAAATGTCGATCGCCTCTTCATGGCGTGGCCGGCTTTCTTCCAGTGCCAGGGCCGAAGGGCCGAACAGCCATGCGTGCCCGCGGCCCAGGCCGCACTCCAGGCGGCCATGGGTCAGGATGTCGGCTTCAGCGATCATGCCCGCCAGGCGCATGGGGTTCTCCAGCGGCAGGGTGTGCAGCGCGGTGCGAAAGCGGATGCGGTTCGTCCGCTGCGCCGCCGCCGCGAACATCGCCAGGGGATTCGCCGAAATGGAAAATTTCTGAAAGAAATGGTGATCGATCACCGAGTAGACGTCGAAGCCGCATTCGTCGGCGTGCTCGATCTGGCGCATGATCTCCCAGATCATCTCGTAGTGCGGCTTGCCCGGCGGCGTCTGAATCTCGCAGTAAATGCCAAATCGCATGCTGCCCCCTATGTTCGGCTGGCGGAACTGGTCCGCAGGGCGGCGGAATCGCGTCCCTTCCCGTCCAAACCGGCCATGGCGCGATACTTTCCCCGGTAATACAGCAGGGGAGCGCCTTCCCGCACCACGACTTCCTCCACCTCGGCAATGAAGATCGTATGGTCGCCGGCATCCTGCGCGGAATGCAGACGGCATTCCAGATAGGCCAGCGCCCCGTGCAGCACCGGAGTTCCATGAGCGGTCCGGTCGAAGCGCGCTCCCGCCTCCCTCTCCGCCTGCTGATGATCCTCAGCCGGGCGCGCGTAGTATTCCGAGATCGCCTGCTGGTTCTCGCAAAGCACATTCACTCCGAATCGCTTCTTGGCGTGCAGATGGGCGTGAGTCCTCGCTCTGCGGTCCACGCACACCAGCACCAGCAGGGGATCCAGCGAAACCGAACTGAAGGCGTTGGCGGTCATGCCATGCACCTGGTTTTCGTGGTCCATGGTGATTACCGTGACTCCGGTCGCGAAACAGCCGAGTGCCTTGCGGAATTCTGCCTGAGTTACGCCCATAGGTAGGCTGGAGCCTTGTCCATTCGTCGCGTTCCCGGCGGAGACACCGGCTCCGCCCTTAGAGTTTTACCACGTCAGGCGCAGGGCGAACTGGATCTGCCGCGGATTAAAAAGGGCCCGCGGCGTCCCATAGGAGGGATTGGGCGAACCCTCCAGATTGCTCGTCGGCGTGGCCGGACAACCCTGTGCCACTGGGTCCGCGGCGAAATTGCAGAAGTCCGCGGCGCCATACGCGGTGTTGAAAAACCGGATGTTCAAAGTGTTCGTCAGATTGAATGCTTCTGCGATCGCTTCCAGGCGCAGCTTTTCTTTGAACCGGAAGGCGCGCGAAATTCTCAGATCAAGACTCTGATAGGCGTCGCCTTTGAATGTGTTTCGCGCCTCAATTCCCACCCGGTCGTTGTTGCCGAAGATGTCGCCATTGGCATCAAAGCCGGCAAACTTGGTGAAATAGTGGGGCGTCTCCAGGCTCAGGATCATGCCCAACTGCCAGTCGTTGACGATCGGGTTCACATGGTGCGGGCCTTCCAGTGTCAGATTGCCCACGAAACGGTGTTTGACGTAATCGGCGGAAACCGCACGCTCCCGGTCGAAGCAGCAGGTGTCCTGCGGAATCAGCACGAAGCTGGGATTGGGACCGTTGTCGATTCCTTTCGAAAAGGTGTAGCTCGCTCCCCAGCCGACGTGATGGCTCAGGCGGCGGTTGAAATCCACCAGCAGGCCGTCCCACTGCGAATCCCACTTCGAGTCCGCCTCGAAGTCGACCCCAAAAGGAAACGTCCTGATATTGGGGATGACGCCGAACAGCGTGCCCGGCAGGCATTCGGTCGGATTGGTGGGGCCGGTGTCTGCGCAATAGTAATTTTTCTGTCCGGCATGGCCTTGCGAGTCGTGGACGGTGTGAGAAATGCCTTCCGCTCCCGTGTTGTAGAAAGGATTGGCGTCGGGCTGGTTCACGTTGTAGAAGCTGCCCAGGTGAACGCCGCGAATGTGCATTGCCGTGACGCTGAGAACGGTATCCTTGAAAGGCTGAAACTCCACCCCCAGGCTGGCCTGCGCGCCATACGGCGGCTTGTGGTTCTTCACGAAGCGCACGATCACCGCTTCTAGCGAGCTGCCGGGATAGTCGGCGGTGGTCTGTCCCGCATGGAGCAGCGCATTGAGTGTGGCCGCGTTGGTGAAAGGGTCGGCGCACAGGGCCGAAACCCTTGTATTCGCATTGAGATCGCCCTGGATGTCCTCCCGCCCCGGAAACTTCGAAAGACCGCCGCACGACGGAATCTGGCACATCAGCAGCGGCGAGGGAATCTGGCCGTGGAACAGGCCGGCGCCGGCGCGAATCACGAAATTGCCGCGCCCGCCCGGTGAATAGGAAAATCCCGCTCTCGGGTCGAAGTTCTTCAGCGGATTGTTAATCGCTGCCGACGGCCAGGTTTCTCCCTCCCAGCGCAGCCCAAAGTTGATGGCCAGGCTGCTCGACGCCCGCCACTTGTCCTGTATGTACAGGCCTTCATAAGTATGGTCGAGCGTTCCTTTCGCCTGGTTGCGGATAGCGGAAGAAATGCTCGTCCCCTGGTAGACCGCCGGATCGAAGGATGTCTCGTTGAAGCCGCTGGCGGTATCGAAGCGCTCAAAAAAGATCACGAACGGGTGCGGCGCGCCCACGAAGTCAGCCCCGAGGAACGCAGTCAGATTGGCGAAGTCGGCTTCAAACGGATAGAACAGCGGGAACGACTCTGTGGTGTTGACCCGGTTAAAGTCGCCGCCGAAGCTGAAAGTGTGCTTGCCCAGCACCTTGGTGACGCTATCCACGAGTTCAAATCGTCCCTCTTCGTAGAAGTCCGGATTGCCCCGGTTCACGCCCAGCGTGAACACGTTGGCAACCTCCAGGTGCGGCTGGGTGCTGGTAGTCGGAAAGTCAAAGAAGCGATGCGCATACTGCAGGCGCAGCTCGTTGACCAGGGACGAGGAAAACGTCGACACCAGGTTGCCTACGATCGACTGATCGCGGAAGGTGTTGTTCTTGAATCCCGAGGGCAAGTCAAAGCCGTCATTCAACGGCGAAAGATTCGTGGACCGCTGGTCGTTGAGGAAGTAGCGCACAAACACGGACTGCCGGTCGCTGATGTTGTGATTGAGCTTGGCCAGGAAATTGTCGTAGTTAATGGCGCGCGTGACGTGCAGGTCCTCGGCGGGCAATCCCCAGGTGTTCACTTTCACGGCGTTGATGGCATTGATGTTCTGCAGCACGGTCGAGTTGTAGAAAGGCGACTCGCTGTGCCGCTGGCCTTCGTAATTGCCGAAGAAGAACGTCTTGTCCTTGCGGATGGGGCCGCCCAGCGTCACGCCGAACTGGTTCTGGCGCAGTTTGTTGAAGCCTGCCGCCGCCAGGGGACTCGGGGCGTCGAGCACGTCATTGCGGAAATATTCGTAAAGCGACCCATGCAGGCTATTGGTCCCGCTCTTGGTGATGATGTTGACGATGCCGCCTACGGCGCGTCCGAACTCCGTGCTGTAGCTGCTGTTGATGACGCGGAACTCTTCCACCGCATCCTGCGAGGGCGTGGTCTTCTGTATGCCTGATGCCGTCGACATGTTGTCCGCGCCGTCAATGGCCACAAAGTTGTAGTGGATGTTCTGGCCTGCGAATGACAGCTTGGTGACCGGCTCGATGATGACGTCGGTGCTGCCGGAAGTCGTATCGCCGATGGTCACCCCCGGCGCCAGTAACGCGAAGTCGATGAACTGACGCCCGTTCACCGGCAGGTCCGAAATCTTCTGCGCATCGATCACCGAACTGACCATGATGCGCGTAGGTTCCGCCACTTCACCCACGTCCTGCACCGTGACTTCCTCAGCCACCTGCCCTACCGCCAGGTCGAAGTCCACGCTGCCGCTGGCCCCGATGTCGAGGTGCACTTTTTTGGCCTGCTTCTTGAATCCGGCCTTCTCCGCGGTGACCGTATAGTCCCCTACCGGCAGGAATGAAATCTGATAATCTCCGGTCACGCTGGTCGCCGTGGAGCGCGAAAAACCGGTCGCGCTATTGACCACCGTCACCGCGGCCTGAACGATCGCCGCCCCGGTGGCGTCATACACCCGTCCCTGGATGGTTCCCGTCACTACCTGAGCCTGCAGGGGCAGGACAGCCGCTGCCAGAAAGACCAGGCCCAGCGCGAAATTCCGTCTCCGAAATGCGCGCCGCAGATTCCCGCTCGCACTATGGGCTGTCATTGTCTCCTCCTTGAAGCCGGCTGCCCGGCTTCGCACCGCCGCTTCTATACCGTCCGTCCGTTTCCCTTTTGCAGCCTCTCGCCGCCCATGATTCGGGTCAGCCTGGATTCGGAATCATCGAGGTGCTGGGCCAGAACGGCCACACACTGCCTGAGCTTCCCCGCAGCCAGAAGCTGATACATTCTGCGATGTACCGGAATCAGCCCTGTGGGATCATCGTGCCCTCGATCGACCAGCACCATCCCCATGCGCAACTCCCCGATCACCCGCTGATAAAAGGACTCCAGGCGCCGATTGTGATGGAAGCGGATCAGCAGACTGTGAAAGTGGAGGTCGAAGCCAACCGCGCGGGGCCAGTCCCGCTCCCGCACCGCCCGTGCGTATCCCTGGAGCGCGTTGCGCAGTTCCGGCAGCACCTCGGCGCGGTCACGGGTTGCCGCCAGCACTCCGGACATTTCCAGCATCCGCCGCAGCTGGTAGATCTCCTGCACGTCTTTCAGGGAGAGCTGTGAAACCGCTACACCTCGATGGATGCTGCGCTTGACCAGGTTCTCCAGGGAGAGAATGCGCGTCGCCTCCCGCATCGTGTTGCGCGAGACACCCAGCGACGCCGCCAGCGGCACTTCCTGCAACGGAGTGCCAGGACGCAGCTCGCCGGTGAGAATTCTCTGCCGCAGGACCGATGCCACCTGGTCGGCAACACTGACGCGATGGATCTGCGCACGCTCCATGGGAGTTGAGCCTGGAAAAGGCCTGAGCGAATGCCCGCCATCCTGCGCCTGAACTGTTCACGAAGTCAAGTGTTGAACAATTCAACAACCGTGTCACATTTTGGGAGGACCCGCCCCTCGGTGACCCAGCCCCGGTACGGTATCTTCTGCGTCTTCCTACCGAGCTCACCGTATTGCTCGACTGGGACGTTCTGCTCATCATCAAATACGGGCGAGGGAGAGGTATCGCGCCACTTGCCCCTCGAGCGGAGCTGGGCGTGATGCCGCCCCCCGTCCTGGACAGGCTCCATTGCTCCTCCAACGCGTGTGTCCTTTCAGGCCGTCCGCAGAAGCTGTCTATTCAGCCTGTGTCATGTATCATTTTTCCCATCACATCGCTCAACTGCAGAAGCAGCGAAAGGTTGACTCCGGCCGGCAAGTCCGATTCAATGCTGGCGCCGCCCCGCGAAATGATTTCGCACTCCAGCTCGCTGGCGTTCCTCGACGAACTCCGGGATGGCCTGCCGCTTTCACGCGCGGCGGCCTGCGCTCTCATCGACTGCCCCGAGGACGACCTTCCTTATCTCCTTGCTGCCGCCCGGGCCGCCCGGCAACGTTTCAAGCCTGATATCGTCACTTACTCCCGCAAAGTTTTTATCCCCCTGACCAACCTCTGCCGCGATTACTGCGGCTATTGCATTTTCCGCCGCGATCCCGGCCAACACGGCGCCCACACCATGACTCCCGACCAGGTCCTCGAGGTCGCCCAGGCCGGCGAAAGAATGGGCTGCACGGAAGCGCTCTTCAGCCTGGGTGACAAGCCCGAGCTCGCCTTCCCCGAAATGCGAGCCACGCTCCGCCATCTGGGATACAACTCCACCCTCCATTACCTCGAAGCAATGTGTGAACTGGTCTTGCGGAAGACCACGCTGCTTCCCCACCCAAATCCGGGCCTGCTGAGCGCCGAATGGATCGCCCGCCTGGCCGCCGTTTCGCCCAGCATGGGCCTGATGCTGGAAACCACCAGCTCGGCCCTGCTCGCTCCCGGCGCCGCCCACGACAATGCGCCTGACAAAATCCCGGCGAAGCGCCTGCGCACGATCGAAGAGGCCGGCAAACAGTCGGTCCCCTTCACCACTGGACTGCTGATCGGCATCGGTGAGACCCTTGAGGATCGCGTCGACACTCTGCTCGCCATTCGTGAGTTGCATCGCCGCTATGGACACATCCAGGAAGTGATCGTGCAGAATTTTCGCGTCAAGCCGGGCATTCCCATGAGCGCCTGGCCCGAGCCTTCCCGCGGCGAGATGCTTCGCGCCGTCGCCGTCGCACGCCTGCTGATGCCCGACATGAACATCCAGGCTCCTCCTAATCTCTCTGCCCCCTGCTACGACGAGCTGCTCGACGCCGGCATCAACGACTGGGGCGGTGTTTCGCCTCTCACTCCCGACTTCATCAATCCGGAGAGGCCCTGGCCGCAGCTCACGCAGTTGCAATCGAAGACCCAGTCACGGGGATACACCTTGCGCCCCCGCCTGCCCATCTACCCGGAATTCCTGCCTTGGATCACGGCGCGCAGCGGCCTGCTGGCGGAGAAAACCAGGGCCTCCGCTGACCGCGACGGCTATGCCTGGAGGGCAGCTGCCGCATGATCACTGTGCTTAGCGGCGGCACCGGCGGAGCCAAATTCATCGACGGCCTCCGCCATGTGGTTCCCGCCAGGGATCTCACCATCATCGTCAACACCGCCGATGACCTCGAGTGGTGGGGCCTTTACGTCTCCCCGGACATGGATTCCATCACCTACGTCCTTGCCGGTCTGCTCAGCAAGGAGCGGGGCTGGGGCGTGCAGGGCGACACCTTCTACTGCCTGCAAACCATGGGCGAGTTGCGGGAGCCTATCTGGTTCAAGACCGGCGATCGCGATCTCGCCCTTCACCTCCTCCGCACCCGCCTGCTTGGCCAAGGCAAGACGCTGGCCGAGGTCGGAGCCGAAATCGCAACCCGCATGGGCGTGCCCGCACGCATTCTGCCCATGACCAACGCTCGGGTGGAAACCCGCGTCGACACCCCTGCCGGCGAACTGAGCTTTGAAGAATTCTTCGTCCAGCGCTGGTATCAGGATCCCGTAAAATCCGTGCGCTTCGCAGGGATCGACTCCGCCGAACCCGCCCCCGGAGTGCTTGACGCCATCATGAACGCCAGTGCCATTCTGATCGCGCCAAGCAACCCCGTCACCAGTATCGGTCCCATCCTGGCTGTCCCCGGCATCAAGGAGGCGCTGCAGCAGACCCGCGCCCCCATTGCAGCCGTTTCTCCCATCGTGGGCGACGCCACGGTCTCGGGACCCGCCGGCATTCTCATGGCTGCCCACGGCCTGCCCGTTTCGCTGGCCGGAGTGGCCCAGGCCTACTCAGACTTCCTCGATATCCTGGTCGCCGATTCCCAGGACGCCCAGGCCGCCGAAGCCCTGCAGACTCCCGCTCTGCACGTCCTTTGCGCCGACACCATCATGTCCACCGTAGGCGCCAGAATCGAGCTCGCCAGGCAGGTTCTATCCTTTATCACTCGCGAGTGCGCTGCCCGCGCCGCTACCGACGCCCTATGATCCTCGTTCCCGTCAAGAACCTCGCCGGCGCCAAACAGCGCCTCGCCTCCGTCCTCGATCAGGCCAGCCGCACGGAACTGGCCCAGGCCATGCTGTTGGACGTGCTCGAAGCCCTCGCCGCCTGGACTCATCGCCCCGAGGTCGGCGTCGTGACCAGCGATCCCCTGGCGCAGCGCTTGGCGCGCCAGTTTCACTTCAACCTCATCCCCGACCACGCCAACCGCAGCGAGACCGACGCCATCGACATGGCAACCCGCTTTTGCGAAGAACGCGGCGCCGGCTTCAGCCTCGTCATTCCCGCCGACATCCCTCTCCTCGAGTCATGGGAGCTTGAGCAGATTCTGCACTGTGCTCCGCCGGCGGGTTGCGTGCTGGCGCCGGCTGCCGATGGCCGCGGCACCAACGCCATCTTTCGCCGTCCCGCGGGACTTTTCCCCGCCAGTTTTGGCAATGACAGCTTCCGGCCCCACTACCGCGCCGCCCAGGCCACCGGTAACCCTTGCGTCGTGCTTTCGCTCCCTGGAATCGCCGTCGACGTCGACTATCCCTCGGACCTGCAGCGTCTGATCGCTGCCCCCGGCGACACCCGCGCCCAGCAGCTGCTTCGCCGCTGGGAGCTGCACCAACGCCCCCACGCCGCCAATGAGTAGCAGCGGAAAGCGGCGCTTGCCCCCGCGTGCCGGTGAGCTGCGGATCATCCCCCTTCGCATTCGAGGGGAGGTCCGCCCCGGCGCCGATCTGCCGGCGCTCATCCTCGCGGCTGTCAGACAGCAGAAACATCGCCCCGCCGCTGGAGACATTCTTGTCGTCAAGCACAAAATCGTTTCCAAGGCAGAGGGCCGGTTGGTCGACCTGGCCAAAATTCGGCCGTCCCCTGCCTCGCGCCGGTGGGCGCGCCGCTATGGTCTCGATCCGCGCGTGACCGAGCTCGCCTGTGCTCAGGCCCGGCGCGTGGTGCGCCGCAGGAATGGCGTGCTGATCACGGAAACGTCCCACGGCTTGGTCTGCGCCAACAGCGGCGTGGATGTCTCCAACGTTGACGGCGGCCGCCACGCCCTCCTGCTGCCCGCCGATCCCGACCGCTCGGCCGCTCAGATTCACCGCGCTTTGAAGGCGCGACTGCGCCTCTCCATCCCCGTCATCATCACCGACACCTTCGGCCGTGCCTGGCGTGAAGGTCTCACCGAAGTCGCCATCGGCATCGCCGGCATGCAGGCCGTCCACGATGATCGCGGGCGCCGCGACCCGCACGGCTACAGACTGCGCGTCAGTGTGGATGCCGTCGCTGACCAGCTGGCTTGCGCTGCCGGCCTGGTCTGCGGCAAGCTAGCTCGTATCCCGGCCTGTATCATACGGGGATTCAACTATCGTCCCGCGCCGGGCAGCGCTCGGGACCTCATTCGTCCCGCGGCCAGGGACCTGTTTCGTTGAGCCGCCGTAAGGAGGCGTTGTGAGCCGCGTTTTGACCGATTCCGAATTGCAGGGCTTCCCCGAACTCGAATGGCCGGAAGTGGCCGCGCGCCTTTCTTCACCTCTTCGGACAGCCCTCGAACTCGTCCTCGAATCCCAGGATGGCGCGTCCCTTTCCCGTGAACAGTGTCTGCTTCTGGCCAGCGCTCAGGGCGACGGCCTGCTTGGCCTGCTTCTGGCGGCCGACACCCTGCGCCGTGATCTGGTGGGGAACCTGGTGACCTATGTGGTCAATCGCAACATCAATTTCACCAACGTCTGCTTTGTCGGCTGCAAATTCTGTGCCTTCAGCCGCGGCCCGCGCGAGTCCGACAGCTATTTCCACAGCTTGGAAACCATGGCGCAGAAAGCCCTCGAGGCCCGGGCGCGGGGAGCGACCGAAGTCTGCATCCAGGGCGGCCTGCCCCGCGGTCTGCCGCCGTTCTACTATCGCGATATTTTGCGCGCCATCAAGGCTGCCGTCCCCGGCATGCACATTCACGCCTTCTCCCCCATGGAAATCGTCTACGGCGTGGAACTGACAGGAATGTCCCTGCCGGATTACCTCTCCATGTTGCGTGACCACGGGCTCGACACCCTTCCCGGCACCGCGGCGGAAATCCTGGATGACGATGTGCGCTTCGTGCTCTCCCGCAACAAGCTTTCCACCCGCCAGTGGATTGAGGTGATCCGCACCGCCCACCAGTGCGGCATTCGCAGCACTTCCACGCTCATGTACGGACACGTGGAAACTCCCGTCCATTGGGTCAACCAGCTCCTCCTCCTGCGTGAAATCCAGTTCCAGACCGGAGGATTCACCGAGTTCGTCCCCCTGGGTTTTGTGCACCAGAACACCCTGCTCTTTCACCAGGGGATCGCCCGGCCGGGCCCGACGCTGGCCGAGCACCTGAAGATTCATGCCCTCGCGCGTGTGCTGCTGGCGGGCGCGATCAACAACATTCAGGTCTCCTGGGTCAAGCTCAATCGCACTCTGTCACAGCTTTGCCTGCACGCGGGCGCCAACGATTACGGCGGAACCCTGATGGAGGAAAATATTTCGCGGGAGGCCGGCGCCACCGCCGGTCAATACACCAGCCCGGAGGAGTTCCAGTCGCTGATTCTCGAAACCGGGCGCATTCCCGCGGAACGCAACACGACCTACAGCCGCATCCAGATCAAGGTCCCCGCTCTCCACACCATCTTCGAGCAGGCCCATGCGCCGGAGTTCGCCTGATGAGAGAGCCGCAATAATGTCCCGCTCCATAGCCGTTCTCGGGGGCACAGGTCCGGAGGGGTTCGGCCTGGCGCTGCGCTGGGCGCGGGCCGGAGAGACGGTCATCATCGGATCGCGCAACGCCGGGCGCGCCCAGGATGCCGCCGCCAGGATCACGAGCGCGGCCGGGGTGCGGGGAAAGGCATCTGGCATGGAAAACACAGAGGCCTGCGCCGCCTCCGATCTGTTAGTGCTCACCGTCCCCTTCGAAGCGCACGCCGCTATGCTCAGGCAGATCAAGCCGGCCATTCGTCCCGGCAGCATTTTCGTGGACACCACGGTGCCCCTCGCCGCCAGCGTCGGTGGACGCGCCAGCCGCACCCTCGCGGTCTGGCAGGGTTCCGCCGCGCAGCAGGCTGCTGAATTGCTTCCTGCCGCGGTGTCTGTCGTTGCGGCCTTTCACAACACTTCCGCCGAGCTGCTCAATGGCGATGCGCCCGTCGATTGCGACGTGATCGTCTGCGGCGACAACCCCGACGCCAACCACGCGGTCATGTCGTTGGCCGCCAAAATCCCCGCCATCCGTGCCATCGATGGCGGGAGACTGGAGAACGCCCGCATCCTCGAGCAGATCACCGCGCTATTGATCGGCTTGAACCTCCGGCACAAGGGCCATGCCGGAATTCGCATCACCGGACTGCCTGCAAAGGCATATACCGCGGGCTGAGTTCCTTTGTGTCCTCTGTATCCTCTGTGTCCTCAGTGTCCTCCGTGGTTAAAACTCTTACCCTCCGTGTCCTCGGTGTCCTCCGTGGTTAAAATCCTTACCTCCGTGCCCTCGGTGTCCTCCATGGTTAAAACCCTTACCCTCCGTGTCCTCGGTGTCCTCCGTGGTTAAAACCCTTAAGCTCCGTGTCCTCCTTGTCCTCGGTGGTTAAAGTCCTTACCTCTGCGTCCTCTGTGTCCTCTGTGGTCAAATTTTCTACCCTCTGTGTCCCCAGCGTCCTCCGTGGTTAAATCCCGATGCCCTCCTTGTCCCCCTGTCCGCTCTGTGGTGAGACCTCCGTCGATCCCGTAATATGACCGCATGGATTCATCCCCCGCTATTCGCTTTCGCGATGTCTCTTACCGTCTGAATGGCGGACAGCCCCTTCTGCACGATCTCAATCTGGAAGTTCGTCGCGGCGAAACCCTCGTGCTTCTGGGCCGTAGCGGTTCCGGCAAGACCACCACCCTGAAGCTCATCAATCGTCTGCTGACCCCCAGTGCGGGCGAGATCGACGTGGACGGCCGTTCCCTCGCCCGCTGGGATGTGATTCGACTTCGCCGCATGATCGGTTATGTCATCCAGGAAGTCGGCCTCTTTCCGCATCTCACCGTCGCCCGCAATATCGCCATCGTGCCTCAACTGGAACAGTGGCCCGCCGACCGCATCCGCCGCCGCGTCGAGGAGTTGCTGCAGCTCGTCGGCCTCGAGTCAGCCCTCGCCGGGCGTTATCCTCGCGAGCTTTCCGGAGGGCAGCGGCAGCGCGTCGGCGTGGCCCGGGCCCTCGCTGCAGATCCGCCCTTCCTCCTCATGGACGAGCCTTTCGGCGCGCTCGATCCCATCACCCGCGCCGAACTGCAGCACGAATTCCTCAGCTTGCAGAAGCGCCTGGGCAAGACCGTTGTCTTCGTGACCCACGATCTGCGCGAAGCCCTGCTGCTCGGCTCGCGTATCGCTTTCATGGCGTCGGGACGCCTGGTCGCGATCACAACCCCGGACGGTTTTCTCCGTTCCTCCGAGCCCATGATCGCCGCCTACCGCGACGCCTTCACCTCCGCTGCTACTCCCGACCGAGGCATTCCATGAACTTCCTGCGCTTCCTCTCCCACGACCGCACGCAAATCCTGGAGCTCACCGGCGAACATCTCTATCTCGTCGGCGCTTCTCTCGCGCTCGCCGTCCTTGTCGGCATCCCGCTGGGCATTCTGATCACCCGCCGGCCCGCGCTCCGTAAGCCTGTGCTGGGAACAGCCAACGTGATCCAGACCATCCCCAGCCTCGCCCTCTTCGGATTTCTTCTGCCCGCGCCCTGGATCGGAGCCCGCGCCGACCGGCTTGCCATTCTCGCCCTGGCCCTCTACGCTCTTCTTCCCCTCATTCGCAATACTTACGCAGGGATCAGGGGTGTGGATCGTGCCGTGATTGAGGCCGGACGCGGCCTGGGCATGACCGATCGTCAGCTTCTCTGGCAGGTCGAGCTGCCTCTGGCGCTGGGTGTTATCGTCGCCGGCGTCCGCATCGCGGCCGTGATCGCGATTGGATTGGCAACCATCGCCGCCGCCATCGGCGCCGGCGGCCTGGGCGAATACATCTTTCGCGGCCTGGCCATGGTCAACAATCAGGTGATACTGGCGGGAGCCATCCCGGCGGCGCTGCTCGCCATCCTGGCCGACTTCGGTTTGGGCATGCTCGAAAGACGACTCGCCCCGCGCTGACCGTCTGGCCCCGGCTTGGCTCGGTCTTGTCAGGGGATGGCCGGGGCTGCCACGGATTTTGGGTAACGCAGGCTCGCACGGATCTTACAGTGGCACGGGTTCACATGAGATTCCGGGTCGCGGCGCTTCGGCACTGCGTCGAAGCCCGTTCCCGAGCTGCCTTAGCCGCTGAGGTGATCAACTCTTGAGACTTCCCCCACTTGCTCTCGCGGCCATCCTCCTGCTCCCGGCCTGTGGCCCGCCGCGCGCCGACCGGATTGTCGTCGGCAGCAAAAACTTCACCGAACAGCTCATCCTCGGCGAGATCATCGCCCAGCAGATCGAAAACCGGACTCACCTTCCCGTCGAACGCCGCTTCTACCTGGCCGGCAGTTACATCTGCCACCAGGCCATTCTCGGCGCACGCATCGACATTTATCCCGAATACACCGGCACCGCCCTCACCGCCATCCTCAAACAGCAGCCCGCCCGTGATCCGGCGACCGTCTACGACCGCGTGAAGACCGAGTACGCCCGGCAATTCCATCTGACGGTCGGCAAAGCGTTCGGGTTCAACGATACCTTCGCCATCGAGATTCGCGGAGAAGACGCCCGCCGGCTCGGCATCACGACCCTGTCGCAGTCCGCGGCCTATGCCCCGCAATGGCGCGCCGGATTTGGTTACGAATTCATGGAGCGTCCCGATGGCTACCGCGGCCTGGCCGCCATCTACGGCCTGCGTTTCGCCGAGGCGCCGCGCATCATGGACCTCGGCCTGCTCGCCCGCGCCCTTGCCAGCCGCCAGATTGACCTCGCCGCCGGCAACACCACCGACGGACTCATCCCCGCGCTCGATCTGTTCGTGTTGGCCGACGACCAACACTACTTCCCGCCCTACGAAGCCGTTCCTATCCTCCGGCCGGAGATGCTCTTCCGGCATCCCGAGGTAGGAGCCGCCTTGGACCAGCTCGCCGGAAAGATTTCGGAACAGGACATGCGCAGGCTGAACTACGCCCTGGATGGCCAGCATCGCGACGTGAAGGAAGTAGCCAGGGAATTCCTGGAGAGCATCAGAAACTGAGAACCGCGGACGGAGAACTGAGCGTCACATCAACCACACCGCATCCACATCCACGATCACCTGCGTGCGTGGAATCTTCTTCTCATCTGCATAGACGAGCATCGATCTTAGCAGCGCGTTCAGCTTCTCCCGGCTGGCTGCTTTCAGCAGGAAGTGATAGCGATAGTCGCGCTTCAATCGCAGAATGGGAGCAGCCGCCGGACCGAGCACGCGGATGCCCTCATGCCGCGTCGTCTCGAACCACTTTCCCAGCTCGCCCGCCCGGCGCAGGGCCTCATCCAGACGTTCGCTCCGCACCAGCACGTTGGCCAGCGTACTGTACGGCGGATAGTGCATCCAGCTGCGGAAGCGCAGCTCTTTTTCATAGAAGCCGCTGAAGTCATGCTGGGCCGCGTACTGCACCGCGTAGTGGTCAGGGAAATAAGCCTGCAGCACGACTTTGCCCGGCGCCTCTCCGCGTCCGGCGCGCCCTGCCACCTGCGTGAGCAACTGGAATGTCCGCTCGGCGGCGCGAAAGTCTGGCAAGCCCAGCGCCGCGTCGGCGCCGACCACCCCGACCAGAGTCACCCCGTGAATGTCGTGCCCTTTGGCGATCATCTGCGTGCCCACCAGCAAGTCCAGCTCGCCTTCGTCCAGGGCATTCAGCGCCCGCTCGAAATCTTCGCGGCCGCGCACCGTGTCGCGGTCCAGGCGCGCGATCCGCGCCTGCGGAAACATGCCGTGCAGCAGCTCCTCCAGCTTCTCCGAACCCGTTCCCAGAAAATAAACGTACTCGCTGCCGCACTCGCCGCAGACTCTGGGCACCGCTGCCTGAAACCCGCAGTAGTGACACACCATGCGACGCTCACGTTTGTGCTGGGTCAGGGCCACGGCGCAGTTGCGGCACTGCATCTTGCTGCCGCAGGCGCGGCACATCACCAGCGGAGAATAGCCCCGCCGGTTGAGCAGCACCATCACCTGCTCCTTGCGCTCCAGCCGCTCTTGGATTTCCGCCGCCAGCTTGCGCGAGATCACCTGCTCGCCTCCCGTCTCCTGGAACTCCTGCCGCATGTCGATGATCTCGACTTCGGGCAGGGGCCGCCGCTCCACGCGGTCGGGCAGTTCGAGCAGGGCATATTTGTGCTTCTTGGCGTTGAAGTACGACTCCAGCGACGGCGTGGCCGACCCCAGCACCACCACTGCGCCCGCCATCTTGGCGCGCATGACCGCCACGTCGCGCCCGTGGTAGCGCGGTGTCTCCTCCTGCTTGTAGGACGAGTCCTGCTCCTCATCGACGATCATCAGCGCCAGGTCCGTCACCGGCGCGAACACCGCCGAGCGCGTGCCCACCACCACGCGCGCCTGGCCGCGGCGGATGCGATGCCATTGCTCGGCGCGTTCTTTGTCCGACAACGCCGAGTGCAGGATCGCCACTTCCTCACCGAACAACTGATGCAGGTCGGCCGCCACCGCGGGCGTCAATCCGATTTCCGGCACCAGCAGGACGGCAGAGCGGCCGGCCTCGAGCACGCCGCGCATGGCCGCCAGATACACCGCCGTCTTGCCCGATCCGGTGACGCCGTGCAGCAGCACGCCGGCAAACCTTCGCGCCGCAATGCTCTCCTGGATGCGGTCGAGCGCAGCGCGCTGCGCCGCATTGAATTCGAAGTCGAATGGGCATGGCCGCGCTTTCACCCCCGAGACCACGAACTCCGCCGGCTCATCCCGCAGCTCAACCAGCCCGCGCTTGACCAGCGCACCCAGGGTGGTGCGCGGGACATCCAGTGCCTGCAGCGCTTCCACGGGAGCCCGTCCGCCGGCCGCGGCCAGCGTGTCGATCAGCATCCGCTGGTTGGGGTTGAGCTTGCCCTCTGCGGTCTTCAGGACTGCAAGCCTGATCGTGCGGGCAGCATCGCGGGCCTCAGACAGGTCTTCCCGCGCCACCCATTTCTTGCGGACCAGGCCCGCGACCACGCGCCGGGAGACGCGGGCGGCCGAGCGCAACGTCTCTTCGCGAGTCCACTCGCGCTCGCTGAGATAGTCGAGCGCACGAAATTCCGCCAGCTGTTCTTCAGGTGTCCTTTGGGAGCGCGCTGAGGATCCCGACATGCCGGCGAGGTGCAGGGCCTTCTGTCCTTCATCCGTGATGCGGTAGCTGATCACGCGCCGGAATTCCGCGCCCAGCGGCAGCATGGTGCGAAAGACTTCCCCGACAGGCGCGAGGTAGTACGAAGCGATCCACTGGCCCAGGCGGACGAGATGGTCGTCGAGCACAGGGGAAGGGTCGAGCACGCGGAGGAGAGGCTTGATTTTGAGGCCGTTGCGTTCCGGCCGCGGCTGGCGGTCGCGCACGGCCGCGACCACACCCGTCATGCGCTGCTGGCGGAAGGGCACGAGCACCCGCCCGCCCACCACCGGCTGCATGCCGTTCGGGACAGCGTAGGTGAAGAGCATGTCCAGCGGGACAGGCAAGGCGACATCGCAGAACTCAGGCATGGGGTTGGCGGCGGGCCCTTCCTGGAGGCATAGGGCATCGTAACACTGTGAATTGACCGGCCAACAAATCGCGCTAATGTTCCTGCAGGAACATTTTGTCAATGCTATAATGTACGTACAATTGAGGGTATGTCGATGAAAAGAAAGCGGAAAGCGAAATCTACCAAAAGTGAAAGGGTGGGCACGATCCGGGCTTCGGCGGCGGGCGGCAAACGGGCTGGTGGCCTGCCCGCAGGCATCGCGAGCCTGTACAAGTCGGTCAAGAAGCCGGTGACCCTGCGGCTGGACGCGGACGTAATCGAGTGGTTCAAGGCCAGGGGGCGGGGCTACCAGACGAGAATCAACCGGGCGCTGCGGGAAATGATGCTGACCGAGGGGAATCGGTGAGCCGATCTTCAGTCAAGCGAAGCTGCCGGGATGGAGGGTTCAGATTTCCTCCAGGCGCCACTCGAATGGGCGGAATTCTGCGAGACGGCTGAAATCCCTTCGATTCGCGGTGATGACAGTGATGCCCATGCGGCCAGCGCTGACAGCAATCAGCGCATCATTGGTCAAACGTCCTCGACCAATGGATTCGTAATCATAGCGATCGCCAAGCCGGGCAAGGACTCTGCCTGCCTGGGTCCAGTCCGAGAGGTCAGGAACAACAATCCGTGCTGCCTGATGAAAATCCCACTCCAGGCGCTGCACAGCTGACAGGTGACTGCCCCGCGCGCCAGCATAAAGCTCCTGCAGCACGATAGCGCTGAGCCATACCGCGGAACCCGCGCTCAGCCGGGTGAGAGCAGCCGCACCCTCCGCTTTCTTGCGGAGGGCAGAAATGTATATGGAAGTGTCGAACAAGACCTGCATTCAGTCACGCAGAGTTTGGTAGACGTCCTTGATGTCAGCCCCGCTATTGGAGAAACGCTCGTTCGCCTGGAGGGCGAGCTGATTTCTGCGGTGCTCGGCGATCGCCAAATCCAGCGCGCGTTCGATGGTCTCGGTTTCGGTGGCTGCGCGCAGCGCCCTTTGCGCCCTTTTAATCTTACGAGCGTCGAGCTGATAGTGCTTGTGTGAACGATTCTTGAGCGGAGCCAAGATCGACCTCCTGAGACGAGTATAGCATGCATGTACATAGATTGGGAATTTATGTACATAGCAAGACATGGGCCGGGTGGGGACCGCTATGGGCACTTTTTTCGCGGGCGGGGGCGCCCGCGCCACATTAGTTTATTCCAGGCTCTTCTGCGGGGCGGGCAGGCCGAGCTCTCTCATCACCAGCTGCAAATCTTTCCAGGCCTCTTTCTTCTGGCGGGGATCGCGCAGCAGAAAAGCGGGATGGTAGGTGACGGCCAGCCTGGTGCCACGGAAGTCATACCAGTGGCCGCGCAGCTCGGCCATGGGAGCATTGATCGCGAGCAGAGTTTTGGCGGCAATAGCGCCCAGCGCGACGATCACTTTGGGTTTGATCACCGCGATCTGGCGCATGAGGAAGGGCGAGCAGGTTTCGCACTCGTCGCGCTCCGGGGTGCGGTTGCCGGGCGGGCGGCACTTGATGATGTTGGCGATGTAGACATCCCCGCGGCGCAGGCCCATGGCCTTAATCATGTTGTTGAGCAGCTGGCCGGCGCGTCCCACGAAAGGCTCGCCTTGCTGGTCTTCGTCGGCGCCCGGGGCCTCGCCGATGAACATCAGCGCGGCGCGGGGATTGCCGACGCCGAAGACGATCTGCTTGCGTCCCTGTTTATGCAGACGACAGCGGGTACAGTCGCCCAGGTCTTCGCGGACCAGGCGCAGCGCGTGGGCAGGGTCTTTGGCCGAAGATTCCGGCCTGGGGTTGGCGATCTCGAACAGATTCTCGTCGGGAGAAGGTGGGACTGGGACAACGGCTTGCTGGCGCATTTCCTCTCGCGGTTCCGGCTGGAGTTGTGGCGCGGCGCTGGGCGCGCGGCGGTAGAAATCGTAGATGCCGAGCTCATGGTAGAAGCGGATGCGCTCGGCCAGCGCGCGGCGCAGTTGGGGATCAAGCGTGGGCGGCATCTGAAGTGATTGTAATGGAGACGGGCGGTTGATGCGGAAATGCTTCGATCGTTGGGCTATCGTTGGGCTACCTGCGGGCGCCCGATTCCAGCGGGTCTGGAGTCAAGTGGTTTTTGTTCTTCGTTGCACAGAGTCTTTTCTCCGTCGAGTCGCCACTATTGCCATCCTTGCATCTGACATTCTTTGTTGAGCGATTTTCGCTCGGTGCAAGTTGGGCGTTCTCGTTGCAGCCGGTGCTGCCACCTGTTAACAACAGTAAGCCCCGTCCGATCTAGACTGTCTCATATGAAACCGCTTGTTAGCTACGTCATTTTCCTGATGTATGCGGTGGGCAATACCCTGGCATGGGGTCAGTGTGCGGATGCACCAGTTCAACAGACACAGAAACAGACTGCTGTCGTTGTGCCGGAGTACTCGAACCAGATTCAGCGGGCACGGCAGACATTTCTTGCGATCTATGACCACGGCCTTCTAGGAAATTCAGCTTCTCCGATAAACAACAAAGTCGCGAGACCGCCGGGAATGTCGATTGCGGTAGCTGTTGCTGGGAAGGTTGTATGGGCCGAAGGCGTCGGACTGGCAGACATAGAGCAATGCGTTCCCGTGACACCGAAAACAAAATTCCGAATCGGAAGCACTTCGAAGCCGTTAACGTCTGCCGGGGCCGCACTTCTCTACGAACAGAAACGCCTCGATCTCGATGCTCCCATACAGCGATATGTTCCCGATTTCCCCGACAAGGGCACTCCGATAACGACCCGCGAACTGCTGGGACATCTCGGAGGAATCCGACACTACAATGCCGATGAAGCACTCCCCAACCGCGATGTCTATGGTTCCGTCACCAAGTCGCTCAAACGATTCATGAATGACGCGCTGGTTACACCTCCTGGGACGAAATTCTCGTACTCAACGTATGGCTACGTCCTGATTAGCGCAGTGATCGAGAAAGCGTCAGGAGAGGATTTCCTTTCATTCATGCACAACAATGTCTTCATGCCTCTGGGAATGCAGGACACCGTTGCCGATGAAAGCGAAAAAATCGTTCCGCACCGAGCGCGCTGGTACAACGTCAAGGCCGATGGAAATTATCGCAACAGCGACTATGAGGACCTCAGCTATAAATGGGCTGGAGGTGGGTTCCTCTCGACCGCAGAAGACCTCGCGCGCTTCGGATCGGCAATGTTGAAGGCAGGCTTCCTGAAGAGCGATACGCTCACGATGATCTTCACTCCCCAAAAAACGAACTCAGGCACGAGCACGAATTACGGACTGGGCTGGTTTATTCACGATGCGGGCGGTAACGGAACACCAAAGCAGTTCGAGCACAGCGGTGGTGTGGCCGGAAGTAGCTCATGGTTGGTACTCTACCCGGATCGGGGGGTGGTGATCGCTTGCGTAGAGAATAGCGACGATTTCCGCGACTGGCCTATCCTGAGGGTTGCTGCTCCTTTTTTTTCAACTCGGAGATGATTGGCGAAAAATCCTGATTGTGTCACTTACCCCGCCGCGTGAATGTTGCTGCGAAGAGACTAGTGTGTCGAATGGCGAACATCCCCAAATCACTTATTGGCCCCGGGATGGGTATTTTGACTGCTAATGGCTGTTTCGGGAGCAAGGCCGCGGCCGGTGCCGACGAGTGATGGTGAGGCAAATGCCCTTGAGCGTGTACGGCACCCGTCCGGAGGCGGGCCTTCTCTTCCCATCTGTTATCGACAGTGATGTCAAACAAGCGCCAATAAGAAAAGCCAGCCTGGGGAGGCTGGCTTTTTGCGCAAGGAGGCG
>CAYOZX010000011.1:0-26921 GCA_964408515.1 uncultured Acidobacteriaceae bacterium
CCGCAGCGGGCGGCAGGTTCCATACCGCGGCGGCCAGCAGTCCGACCACGACCAACGAGCTGGCCACCTGCGCGGCGATGTATCCCCGCAGCCCAAATCCCCATCCCGTGAGCACCAGCGTGAAGATCATGGTCAGAGGACTACCCAAGAAATTGGTTATAACGGTGCGTCGGGCGACATCCTTGTAGCCGGCCAGCGCCTGGCCCAGAAATGAACTGAGCGCTCCGGCAAACATGATCAGGGCAAACCCTCCCAGGTAGCGGCCGAGGGCGGGCGTGTGATAAAAGCGTGCCGCCACCCATGGCCCGGCCAGTATCACCCCAGCACCGAGAACAAGGTTGACGACCACCAGTAAAGACAAGCCCCGAACCAGAAATCCGCGAAGCAGGTCGAAGCGCCCGGTGGCGTTGTAGGCGGCGACAAACCGCACCGCCGAATGGGGCAGGCCCAAAGCGTTAAAAATTCCCAGCAATCCCACAATCGTCATGCCCAGGGTGTAGATTCCCAGCGCTTCCGCTCCCAGCACGCGCGCGAGGTAGACCTTGAACAGATAGCCCAAGGCAGCGGTGAAAAGCGTGCCGACAAAAAAGACTGCCGACTGACGCGAGATGTGTCCCATCTGCTGACGGAAAGCGGGCGCTTCGAGCAGCCGGGGTTGCGAGTTCGCGGCTGCGCCGGATGGCGCCACACTCTTGAGTGGAGAGGCTCCCGGCATAGAGAGTGTCACCTAGGCCTTCAGCGCCTCGGAAAGACGGTCCGAGCGCACCAGCAGATCTCTTAGAAGTCCCGGATCCATGGCCCTCCACGCCGCCTGCGCGACAGGCGTGGCCTTTTCCCTCCGCCGCAGCAGGTCGGGAATCCGGTCCAATTCCTCCTTCGACTGCAGCGCCTGGCCGATCCCAAACTTGGCGAACTGCTCGAGGTATCCGGTCGTGGAATCGCGGAGCCAGGGGCAGAGAAAAACCGGGATACCCAGGTTCGAGCACTGCAGGGCGAGGGTGGATTGCACGGTCAGCGCGAGCCGGGTGTGGGTCCAGAGGTGCGCCGACGGTGCGCCGTCGATTACTCCGATCTCCTCCGCGTGTGAAGGAAGGTGCCGCCGCAGAATCCGGCGGTGTCCCTTCACGCTCTCAAAGGGATGCAGCTTGAAAACCAGTTTTAGACCACACGACCGCGCGAGCGCCCACAGGCTCGGCAGCAGTTCGGCATAGACCTCGTCAAGGCGCCATCCCGCCGCCTGGTAGGGCTCAGTGAAGAACGCCAGCCAGCCCTCCCCGCGAGCCGCCGACTCGGCAGGCCGCGCCGGACCTTCGCTAGCCGCAAGTCCCGTGCCGCCCAGAACGATTCTTTCGCGAGGGACGCCGCACGAGTGCATCAGGTAGTCGCGTTCAATCTCTCCCTTGGCCAGATAGACATCACCCTGCAGGCCCTTCAGGGCCATTTTGGAGTCGAACGCCCCGTGGTGACAGGCGAGCGTGGGAATACCACGCCGGCTGGCGAGAATCAGCGGAATCCGGGTATAGGGATTGCTGTTATCGGCGCACAAACACGCGGTCACGGGTTCTGAACTGAGAACCTGACTCCAGGCATCCCGCACCGCGACGCCCCACTGCAGGAGTCCTGGCAACCGGTTCAGGAGGCCAGCCGCATTGGCCGCTGAAAACTCCTGCGCCGCACCCACCAAATACTTCTTCAGCGATTCCCAGCTCCGCATCAGGTCCGCAGCTTCATCAGGGTCCGCGGGCACGAAATACGGGTCCAGAGAGGTGATAGAAACATTTGCCGGCAGCGTCTTCAGCTGAGCGCTATTGCGGGCGAAGACCAGAAGAAATTGCTCGTCGGGCAGCAATGCTGCGTAGGAAACCGCCGTCCGCGAGACGTTAATGTAGGCCGAGGGCAGCAGCACGACTCCGTGTGGCGACTTGCGCCGTCCGCGGACCAGGTGCCGGCGCATCCGATGCTCCCGGTCGAAGCGATCCTGGAAAACCTGCGCGATCTGGGCGGCATCCAGGTGGGAGAACACTCTCCCATAGTGCCGCGCCCAGCGGACGACGGAACCCAATCCAGTCTGCCCGCTTATCCGCTTTGCGCCCGCCCATGTCTGCAGAGCCGTGCAAAGCGCGGTGGGGCGGCTGGCGTGCAGTTCGCAGCCGGGTTTCAGCTCGCGTGCCAGCCGGCCGGCCCAGAGAACTTGCCGGAGCTCGCTCTCGATCATCAACGACAGCACATCCCACCAGTCAATTCCCACCCGGTCCACCAGCCGGTCCCGGCCCAGGTGCAGCAACTCACGCAGTAGCCGCAGGTCGCCCATGCCGTGGGAAAACTCATACAAGCTGCGCACCGGACATCCGATCTGCCTGCTCCAGCGCTCATAGGTTGATTGGGGGGCACGGCCGAGATCTACCACCAGGTCCCAGTGCCGGCGCGAGGCCGCGGCGCCAATCTGATCTTCGGGATGGAGCAAGAGAACCTTCATGCCTTGGCATTTTCCGCAGGAGTGCGCCCCGCCAGACGCCGCACCCAGGATTCGAGCCGGGGGGTGGATTTGAGAACCGCGGCTGCATGATAGCGGACTCTTTCCCGGAGCTGCGCCGCGGAGGAGGCGGTTACCGTGGCATGCAGGGTCTGACGGCAGGCGTTTGCAAAACGCTGCTTATAGCTCTCATCTCCCAACCCCAAGTCCATCAGTTCTGTGTCCTGATTATTGCACGCTCAATGGACGATTTTCGTAAGCAGACACTGGCGGGGAGAAAAGCGTCCCCAGTGGGCCGCGAAAGTGGGCGGGTAGTAAAACCAAGAACCGGCGAATTCAAACCCGTAGTTCCAAGCCACCGGCTCGCCGCCGACCAGCAAGCGCGTGAACCGCATCCAACCCTCGGCGGCGAGCGACTCGGCCAGTGTCAAAAGGAAGGTTTGCCGCTCTGCGCTGGCAAGATTACTGGCGTGTCCCCGGGTTGTGAAACGTTCCACGTGAGCGGCGAAAAACCGCTCCAGGCCCGGCTGGATCGCCTTCCAATCCCGCACGTGCTCCACGGTAACGGCCCCATGTTTCTCTAGGGCCTTCAAGCCGTAGCGAAAGCTCTTCCGTCCGAGCGCCGCTCGCCTAAGTGACTCCCGCTCCCTGGCTGAACCCAGCGTTATCTGTGCGCATCGGTATGCCGGCCGTAAGAAAGTCAGGAAGCCGTAGCGCGCCGCCGCGTTCCTGAGCATCGTGGCCGTCGTCGAATCCGCGGGCAAATTTGCCAGGCGCAGAATTGCACCAGGGAGCTTCTGCAGTTCTTCAAAAACCGCTTCCACGATCTCCCGCCGGTGCTGGGGATGGCTGATGAAGTCGCAATAGTCCGCCGTCGCTGCGGCCAGGAAAAACGCCTCCCGGCCCGCGTTGCGCGTGGCCAGAGAGGCCGCCCCCACCAGTTGCCTGCCATCGCGGACCAGTACGAGCATCGGCGTCATCGACCCGCCATAGGCACGCTCGACCGCCTTCGCCCAATCGTAGGTATAGAAAACCTGGGGACGCTCCATGGCTTGCACCAAGGCATTCCATTGCACCCGCAACTCCGAATCAGCCGGGATTTCCCTATGGATAGTTAGGCGCAAGGCGGGCTCGCTGGATGGTTCATCCTGGTGAACGCATAGTAGTACCAATCGGTCACTAACCCATGGCTGCGCTTGGGATAGTCGTCCCCTAGCAGCCGCTGCAAACAAAAGCCGAATTTCTCCACCTCTTCGATCACGTGTTCCGGCGTGGCGTAGTGAGTCATCAACCCACCATGGGCAGGGTCGTACAGGTATCCATCGCCGCGCCAGAAAGCGGGCGTCGGCACCCGGCGCACGATGCGTGACACCGAGCCTGCCGCGGCTCGCAGCACGGCATGCCATGCCTTCGTGACACCTGCGGCCTTGACCGCCGCTTGAAATACCATACCTCGGCCTCTCATCCAGCGGCGCACGAAGGTGTGTGTCCGTTTCGAATCCCAGCCTGGACGAACCAGAATGGACCGCGGATTATGCGAGGAAAATAGCAGCACCCCATCTGGCTTCAGGACCCGGCTGCATTCCCGCAGGCAGCTCTGGCGTCTGTGCTGTGGTATGACGTAATCCAAAGCATTGAACGCCATTACCACGGCATCGAAAGAAGCCGTCGCGAAGGCCGACAGGTCGGCCGCATCCACCACCCGGAAATCAAGCTGCGGAAATTTCGCGCGGCATCGGCGGATCATCTCCTCCGAGTAGTCGATCCCGACATACCGTGAAGCTCCCTCGGCCAGCCGCGACGCCGTTCGCCCGCCTCCGACGCCAATGTCCAATACCGCCATGCCGGGCCTTAAGCAGGCGTCGAACAAACAGCGTTCGCAGGGCGTCAGGTAGTCGAGGGACGCGTAGTGAGACACCACTCGAGGACGGCGGTACACCTCGAGATTTCTGACCTGCGCCTTGGAGTGCCCGGGGTCGTTCCGCATTGCCGCCTGCATGTCATTCCACCTACGCCGCGCCCAGGAAACGTCGCCGCAACCTGCGATAAAAACCAGAGACATGAGCTTCAAATTCGCCCAGATTCATTTCCCGGGAGACGTGCACCCGCGGGAGCGCAAAACGGGGCATCTCCGCCCCGAATCCTCCGCCTACGTTGAGAAAGGCGCACTTGAACCCAGCGCGCTGCGCCATCTCCTGGTCCCGCAAGGTCACCGTGACAAAGTCCCCAAAAGGGTAGGCCAGGGCCCAGATGGTCGTCTTAAGGATCTGCTCCAGATTGCGCCTGCATTCCGAGATCTCGGTCCATGCCAGCCCGGGGGACGTGTCCGCAAGCACGGGATGGGACAAGGTATGGGCGCCCACCGACATTCCCGCCGCCGCCAGCGCCGGCAGTTCTGAGGCGCTGAGCATGAGAAACCTCCGGCGCACGGGCTCGGTAAGGAATCCTGTAGTCCAGTCCCGCGCCAAACCCAGATGCTCACCGACCTGGCCCAACAGATTCTCGCGTCTCACCGAATCGAAGCCTGAGAATCGCCTCACCAGATTCCACCACAACGCGCGTTTCTGCGGCCTGGTTGCCGAATGGATGCGCACGCCGATATCAGCCAGGTCGAGCGTGATTGCGCCTTCGGCTGCAAGTAACATGAGGTAGAGCTGTTCATGCCACTGCATCGCGGGCTTCTCGCCCATGGACGCCCCAGTCACGAAAAACAGGCACGACATTCCGTGCTCCTGCAGAACCGGCACCATGTCGGTCAAGGTATTGCGCAGGTCGTCGTCGCAGGTGAGCAGCACCGATCGCGGAGGCAGCTTTTCTGCGTCCTCGCACCAGCGCAGAAATTGTTCCGGAGAAATGACGTTGTACTTCTTTTTCAGCAGCCCCAGTTGGCGGCGGAATGAGTCCACGCTCACCAGGCTGCCGTCGAGGTCAGGGTCAATCTCGCGATAGCCCGAAGGCAGAATGCCGTGATAGGTCACGGCTGCCAGGCCGTCTGCGTCGCCGCCGTGGCCCAGATAGCCCAGCCTGGCCAGGCCGGGAAAGACCGCATGTTTGAGGAGCGGG
Source organism: uncultured Acidobacteriaceae bacterium (assembly GCA_964408515.1). Lineage (GTDB taxonomy): Bacteria > Acidobacteriota > Terriglobia > Terriglobales > Acidobacteriaceae > CAYOZX01. Next base: position 5,537 of record CAYOZX010000011.1, read on the forward strand.
CTAACAAACTTCATCGGCTGTCAACTAAATCCCAGCTGAGCGGCGTGCCGCGTGTTACGTGGCGTGCCGCGTGTTTGCCCAATATTTCGGGAAGATGGCGGGGATGCAGCCCGTGAGCCGGACGAATGCAGCGCACGTTCCGCGAAGTGAATAGTTCCCCCTCGCCTACCTCCTCGACCACGAAGAGCGACCTGCGAAACGCCAGGCTGCCTTGCTCCCGGGCGCTGGGACCAAATCGCACTTCGCCCAGGGCGCACTCCGCGGTTCGGATCGCCTCAACCATTTCCTTGAACTCCTCCGGTTCCAGGGAGAACGCGCTATCGGGGCCCTTTTGCGATCGCGATAAGGTGAGATGCTTCTCAATGATACAGGCACCCAGGCCCACGGCGACCACTGGAACTGTGGTTCCCATGGTGTGATCCGAGAGTCCTGCCGGGACCTTGAACCGCCGCGCCAGTTCCGGTATCGTGCGCAGATTCATCTCCTCCGGCGCCGCCGGGTAAGCGCTGGTGCATTTCAACAAGGCCATTTGCCTCGCCCCCGCCTTTCGGGCGGCCTGCATCGCTTCTTCGATCTCCTCTGCGGTGGCCATTCCGGTGGAAAAAATCAACGGCTTGCCAGTTCGTGCCAAGACTTCGATCAGCGGAATGTCCACCAACTCGAAGGATGCGACTTTGTGCGCAGGAACCCCCATCCCTTCCAGAAATTCGACCGCCGCCGCGTCAAACGGCGTGGAAAACAGGTCCAGGCCCAGATCCCTGGCCACCTGCTGGAGTTTGGGATGCCACTCCCACGGCGTCTGGGCCTCGCGGTACAAGTCGTGCAACGTGCGTCCATCCCAGAGCGTGCCGCCGCGGATGCGAAATTCCTCCCGCCCGCAGGCGATCGTCATGCTGTCCGCGGTATACGTCTGCAGCTTCACTGCATCGGCGCCCGCCTGTTTGGCGGCCTCGATAACGCGCACCGCCTGCTCCAGACTCTGGTTGTGATTGGCTGAAAGCTCGGCCACCACGTAGACCGGCTGGCCGGGCCCCACACGGTGTTGGCCGACCTCGATGAAGGTACTCATGAGACCTGACTTCTTGGCAGCGAGAAATGGATCGCAGGCACTCCTCTTACTTGCTCCTCTCCGAGACGGCGAAACCCGGCGCTGCTGAACATGCGCAAGGACGCCTCATTCTCCGCCTTCACATAGGCATCGATGGCGTCAGCGCGGCACCGGCGGAAAAGCTCGGGCACGGCCAGGTGGAGCAGCGCGTCTCCGTATCCTCTCCGGCGGAACTTCGCGGCCACGCTGATGGAAAGCACGGCCCGCGCTTCTTCGAGATCATATCGCACCAGTCCCACGGCCCCGTAGATCGGATCCACCCCCAGAAAGAGCAGCGCCCTGGGATCCGCCACCTTGCGGTGAAACCACGCCCAATGCTCCTCCCGCGAAACCGGCCCGCTGAAAAACGAATTGGCCCGCGTCTCGGGTTCGTTGACCCACTCCCACAACACCTCGCAGTCGGCTTCTGTCGCCAGCCTCAGCTGAAGACTCGCAACCTGCATCGCCCGCACCACCCGCATCGCTCCCCTGCCATCCACCAGATTTCGGCCGCGTTCAGACATCTGCGCCCTTACCTCGGGCGAGGCCAGCAACCACTCCAACTTTTCCGCAATCGCCTCGGGAGTGGCATCCTCCCCGCTTCCCAGATGCACGCCGATGCCAAGCCGGTCGAGCGCTCGTGCCATAGGCCGCTGATTCTCTGCCACGTCCACGAGGATCGCCGGCAAGCCGAGAAAGCACATCTCCCAGCAGGTGACGCCCGCTGCCGAGACCGCCATATCGGCCTCCGCCATGAGTGTGGCCATATTCGCGGGATCGCGCAGCAGGCGTCCGTTCGCGCCCGAGATGCGGAGTTGCTTTTCCAGATCCTCACGATGCGGATTGCTTCCGCCGGCAACGATCGTAGCCCTAATATTCTGGGCCCGCACTCTCGCCAGAGCCTGAATCGCCTGCAAGGTAACGTTGTGCGGATCGCTGCCTCCCATGGTGACCAGGATCTTGCTGTCGCTGGAAGAGACCAGGCGCTGCCCGGGCGGCCGAGCGTGAAATTCCCGCCGCAGCAAGGCGTAACGCGGCCCCAGCAGCAGCCGGCTGCAAGGTTCGCTGCTGCGATATAAGTCCTCCTTGACGCACGCGCCCTGATCGAGCACGAGGTCGGCGTTATAGGCTCCCACGCGCCCGGAATCGTCCACCAGCAGCACCTTCAACCCGGCATCTTTCAGCCCGCGCTGGTATTCCGCCCGAAAGTGATAGCCATCGGCGACCACCCAGCTCGCGCCGCGGATGAGCGCCAGCTGCGAAAGCTCGTCTGCATCCTGACTGGAACCGGCTCGCGCTCCCAGGCGCACAACTTCCATTCCCTCAGCCGCCAATCGCCGTTCGAGTGCCTCCGTACTTTCGGCCATGGCGAGGACGCACTTCCCGCCCTCATCCTGCCAGGCCTGGGCCAGAGCCAGGCAGCGCATGACGTGGCCCGTGCCCATCGACACGCTCGCGTCAGCTCGCAGGACGAGGCTACCGGCCGGCATCACCCCTCCCGCACCGGCTTCTGCAGAACGTGCGAGTTCAATTCGGCCAATTCCGGCTCCAGTTCCACCAGTTGAAGAGCTTGCTCCCAGGTGAAGTCATCACGGCCGTCGAAGCGCAAATAGATCGCCCGCAGCAGTTGCAGGTCCTCAGGCACATCCAGGGTCCAGCGATGAGCGCTGTGGTCGCTCGCCCCTCGAACCGAGGCCAGCCGGAAGATCTCCGGATGCTCATAGAAGTACGGCGTGACATGCTCTCTCTGGTGCGGCTCACGAGCTTCCCGCCAGGCGCGCTCGAGCGCCGGACGGGTGAAGGCCTCAACATCAAGTCCTCGTGGATAGGTGCGCACCAGCACATTACTGGCATAGTCAGCCCCTTGGTCCGTCAACTGGTGAAGGACCGCATCGGCTACACCGGCATCGATCAGGGGACAATCGGCGGTGATACGCGCCACCGTTTCGCAAGCCAGGCTGCTGGCGGCCTGATAGTAGCGGTCCAGCACGTCAGGCTCAGATCCGCGCAGGCATGCAACCTGCAGGCGATTACATTCCTCGGCAATCGGGTCGTCACTCTGGGAGGTGGTTGTGGCTACCGCAATGCCATCCAACAGTTTGGAACCGCGCAGGCGTCGCACCACACGGGCCAGAACGGTTGCCCCGCAAAGATCCCGCAGGACCTTGCCCGGCAGCCGGGAGCTGCCCATGCGTGCCTGAACGATCGCCACCGCCTTCATGCATTGCCTGTGCGCCGTCTGGAAAGTGCCGCGGGATGGTTCTTTTTCGCAAGCAGAAACATGGAGTCCACATTGCCGTCCTGCAGGTAGGGCACGTGTTCGATCCTCACCGCGGCGAGATCCGCGAACTGCTCCAGGTAAAGCCGGGCAAAGTCCGCTTTCCAGAGCAACCCAGGCTGCCCTCGATAACCGACTTCCGTCGGTTGCGCGGCATAATATTCAAATCCCCAGATGAACCCTCCGGCACAACGGTGGATCTCCCGCAGGACCTGCCGCAGATCGCAAGGAGCGATGTGAATCAGCACGCCGGAAGTGAATACCACGTCGAAGAATCCATCGGGATAAGGAATCTCAAAGGCATTCGCCCGCACCAGGCGCACGCTCTTCAGCCTGCGCCGCGCCCGGCGTACCGCATAATCCTGGATTTCGATTCCGTAGAGACGCTGAAAACCCATTTTGCGAAGTTCGCATAGCTGGTTGCCTTCATTGCGTCCCACTTCCAGAATGCGCCCGTCTCGCGGGATCAGTTCCAGGAAGCGCTGGTTCAGTTCCCGCCGTGTGACTCCATAGTTCTTCTGATAAAGAGCGTTGAGCGCTTCCGCGCGGAGAGAATTCCGATCGGTGTACTGCCGGCCGAAGTCCCCCTGCCATTGTTCTGTCTGCGGCGTCTTCATAGCGCGGAGCCCGCTCCCGCGGCATCACGGCAATGGCTCAACACTTTCCCCACGGCGTGAATTACATCTTCCACGTCGCCATCGCTCATCGCAGCAAAGAGAGGCAGGGTGATCAGGCGGGCGAAGGCGGCTTCGGCATGGGGAAACTCGCCGCCTCGAAAACCGAACCGCTCCCGGTAGTAGGGTTGAAGATGGATGGGGATGTAGTGCACATTGACGCCAATATTCTCCGCCCGGAGCGCGCGGAAGACATCGTCCCGGCTGACCCCCAGCCGGGCGGTATCGATTTGGATGGGATAAAGATGCCACGCCGGCCTCGTCCGGGGGCGAACCACGGGAAGGATGATTTCGCCTGCTTCCCGGAAGGCCGCGCCATAGCGCTCTGCGATCTGTCGCCGCCGGGCGAGATTGGCCTCCAGTTTGCTCAGTTGCCGCAATCCCAGGGCGCAGCTCACGTCGGTCAGCCGGTAATTGAAGCCGAGCAGCCGCATTTCGTAGCGCCATGCGCCGGCTGCCTGGCGCTCCCTGGCCTCGCTGCTGATTCCATGATTGCGGAAGCGGCGCAGGGTCTCGGCGAACTTTGGGCTGGCGGTGGTCACCATGCCGCCTTCGCCGGTGGTGATGTGCTTCACGGGGTGAAAGCTGAAGACCGCCATGTGCGCCTGGCTGCCTATGCGGCGTCCGTCATACTCCGCGCCCAGGGCGTGACACGCATCCTCGATCACGACCAGCCCATGCTTATCCGCGAGGCCGAGAAACGCTTCCAGATCGCAGGGATGTCCGGCGTAGTCAACCGGCAGCACAGCCCGGGTCCGGGAGGTGATTTGCTTCGCAGCCTGTTCGGGATCCAGGTTCAGAGTGTCGGTGCTGACATCGGCGAACACCGGCCTGGCTGACTGGTAAAGGGCGCAGTTGGCGGTGGCAACAAAGCTCAGAGGCGTAGTGATGGCCTCGTCGCCTTCTCGCAATCCGGCGGCGAAAGCGGCGGCATGCAAAGCCGCCGTGCCGGAGCTGAAGCTGACCGCATAAGCCGCGTCCACCGCGGCCGCGAAGGCTTCCTCGAATTCTGCCACCTTGGGACCGGTGGTCAGCCAATCGGAACGGAGCGCCTCCGCCACGGCCTGGATGTCGGCCTCATCGACAGACTGGCGCCCGTAAGGCAACAGCGTGTCCCGCACCGGCGCCCCTCCGTACAGGGCGAGGGTCTCACGGCTTGCGGAAGTTACCGTCATTTCACGCCCGGGCGCGCCGCGGTTCCACTACCCGAAATCGTTCCGGCGCTGAGGTACCGCTGTCGATGAGCGCCGCCAGCTCTGCCCCTGTCAGCCAGCGCGTATTGGAGTCGCTGCCGTAACGGAACCCGTCGGGCAACCGCCGTGCGCCCTGCCAGGGCTCTCCGTTCCACCAGGAGTGGGGCGGCTGAATCACATACATGTCTTCCAACTCCAGCGTATTGCGGGCCTCGTCCTCTGAAACCAGCACCTCGTGCAGCTTCTCGCCCGGCCGGATGCCGATGCACTCCATCTCGCAGCCGGGCGCGACCGTTGCCGCCATGTCCGCCAGCTTCATGCTGGGCAATTTCGGAACAAAAATCTCGCCCCCGTGCATCTTCTCGATGCACCCCAGCACGAATCGCACGCCCTGTTCCAGCGTCAACCAGAAGCGGGTCATACGGGTGTCGGTGATGGTGATCTTGCCGCGCTTGCGTTGTTCCAGGAACACGGGAATGACGCTGCCCCGGCTGCCGACCACGTTGCCGTAGCGCGCGCAGCTGAAGCGTGTATCCTGCGCGCCGGCATAGGCATTGGCCTGTACGAACATCTTCTCGGCGCATAGCTTCGTCGCGCCGTAAAGATTCACTGGATTGACCGCCTTGTCGGTGCTCAACGCCAGCACCCGGCGCACGCCCTGATCGATGGCGGCATCAATGACGTTGCGGCCGCCGATGATATTGGTCTGGACCGCCTCAAAAGGGTTGTACTCACAGGCTGGAACCTGCTTCAGGGCCGCCGCGTGCACCACCACACTCACTCCGGCCAGGGCCCGCTGCAGGCGTTGCCCGTCGCGAACGTCGCCAATGAAGTAGCGGAGGCTGGGATGATCGAAGCCGGCAGTCCGCATGTCGTGCTGTTTCAGTTCGTCGCGACTGAAGATGATCAGCTTCTGCGGGTGGTATTCATTCAGCATCACCTCCACAAGCTTCTTCCCGAACGATCCCGTCCCACCCGTGACCAACACCACCTGCTTCTGCCAGTTCATCGCTCTCGCCGTCGCCATGTGCCCTCAGATTATAGCGAAGATCAACACGCACGCCTGTGACAGTTTTGGGAAGACTGACGGAATTGGAACCCACAAGAAAATTTTGCGTCCGGCGGCTCTCATGTGCGGTGCTAAAATGAGGGACACTGCAGCAGAAATTTTTCCAGGAGCAAGGATGGGTTCAGGTCCCCTGATTCCCGTAAACGGCCAGGTCTTGCGCGAACTCCACCCTGATCCCCTGGAAAGCACTCGTCAGGTAGTCCTCTCCAGCTACTCTTCCCTGCCCGCCCAGGACTCAGTCCTGCGCGAATATCTGCGCGTGCTGATCAAGCGCAAGTGGCTGCTGCTCAGCAGTGTGGCCATCATTTTCGGGGTGGTTGCGCTGGCCACGATTCGCGCCACTCGCATTTACGATGCGGTCGGCACCATCGCCATCAACAAGACCGATCCCGCCCTCCTGAACCTGAAGGAGGCTACCAACAGCGGGGGCGGTGACTACTACGACCCCACCGACCTCGATACAGAGGTAAGAATTCTCAAGAGCGATCTCCTGGCCCTGCAGGTGATACGGCAGTTGAATCTGGACAAGCGGCCGGAGTTCGGCGGGCAAGCGCCCACCACCTCCCTTGGCCTTACCACCGATATGCTGCAGCCCGACTCTGAGAGGACGACGGCTCTGCTGGCTGCCTTCAAGTCCAATGTGCGCGTTTCCCTCGTCCCCAACACTCGCATTATCGAGATCCACTACCGCAGTCCGGACCGGAACCTGGCAGCGGCCGTAGTCAATACTCTGACCACCACCTACATCCAGCAGAATTTCAAGACCCGCTTTGAGTCCACCATGCAGGCCTCCGATTGGCTTTCCAAGCAGCTGGTGGACCTGGAAATCAAGGTTCAGACCTCGCAGGAAAAGCTGGTGCAGTATCAGAAGGAGCACGAGATTCTGGGGATCGACGAAAAACAGAACATCATCACCTCCAAGCTGGATGAACTGAACAAGGAGCTGACCGCGGCCGAATCCGACCGCATGGAGAAGGAATCTGTGTATCGGCTGGTGCAGTCGGGCGACCCCGAAACGGCGGCCGCCGCCGCCGTGGGAGGCAGCTCGTCGGGGGGAGGCTCGGGCGCCTCCCTGATGGAGAAGTTGCGCAGCCAGCAGGCTGACCTCAAGATTCAGGTGGCCCAGCTCAGCAGTCAATTTGGCACTTCCTACCCCAAGGTCATGCAACTCGACAATCAGCTCAAGGAGGTCAATACCCAGCTGGGAATCGAGATGAACAAGATCGTTTCCCGGGTGCGCAGCGCGTACCTGGCGGCCCTGCAGCATGAAAGCATGCTGCGCGAAGCTCTCAACAAACAAAAGCAGGAGGCCAACAAGCTGAATGAGAGCGCGATCAACTACAGCCTGCTCAAGCGCGATGTGGATAGTTACCGCACGCTATACGAAGGGCTGATGGAGAAGCTGAAAGAAGCAGGTGTAACCGCCGGCTTGAAATCCAACAACATCCGCAGCGTGGATGATGCCCGCGTCCCCACCGTTCCTGCCGAGCCGAACGTGCTGCGCAACTTGGCCTTCGCGCTGGCTCTCGGCCTCACCACGGGCATTGGCCTGGCCTTTCTTCTGGAAGGTATCGACAACACGGTTCGGACGCCGGAGCAGGCTCAGGTCATCTCCGCGTTGCCTTCCCTGGGCATGATTCCCATGGGCTCGCGGGCGGGGCTGGAGTCATCTTCCCGCCAGCGTCTGATGGTGGCGTCCGCCTCCCGCGAGTCGGTGGAGTTGATCACCCAGTCCCGGCCCCAGTCGCAGATGGCGGAGTCGTATCGCGCATTGCGCACTTCCCTGCTGCTCACGTCCCTGGGCGCGCCCCCCAAGGTGATTCTGATCACCAGCGCGCTCCCCCAGGAAGGCAAGAGCACCACCAGCATTAACACCGCCGTCGTGCTGGCTCAAAAAGGAACCCGGGTTCTGTTGATCGATGCCGACCTGCGTCGCCCCAGCATTCACAAAACCCTGGGATTGGGACCGAAGACCGGATTGAGCAACGTGCTCACCGGAAACGCCACCTTGCAGCAGGCGGTCACCCGCTCCGCCATTCTGCCTACGCTCTTCATCCTCTCAGCCGGCACTCCGCCTCCCAATCCGGCCGAGTTGCTGGCCTCTGCCAATATGAAGGACATGCTCGCACAACTGCGTGAGCAATATGATCACATCATCATCGATACGCCCCCGACGCTTTCCGTCACCGACGCCGTGGTCATGTCGCCGGGTGCGGACGCGGTCGTGCTCGTCATCCGCTCCGGACAAACCACCAAGCAGGCTCTTCGCCGTTCCCGTGACATCCTGCTGCAGGTCAACGCTCATGTCGCCGGCGTGCTGTTGAACGCCGTCGATCTCAGCTCCCCCGACTATTACTACTACTACGAATATCAGGGCAAGTACGGCCACCGCTATTATCAGGAAGACGAACCCACAGACGCCGAAGAAGAGTCGGTTTCACGAGCCAGTTCAGCTGGCGCCTGATCGGAAGAAACGGGCCCCGGAGACGGTTCCAGCGATACTGACATGCATCTTCCGCTCGCCCATCCCGGAAGAAGGATAGCTCTGGTTCTGGCTTCTCTGTTATTCACTCTTTGTTATCTTCTTCTGACCGGCCGCCAGTTTCTGGCCGACTACTTTGCCGGCCGCGGGGAACTGGCCAGTCTGCAGAGAGCCGTGCGCTGGGAACCGGACAATGCGGGCTACCGCCATCGCCTGGGACGCTATCTCTTCCTCATCCAAACGACTCCGGAGGCGGCGGTCGAGGCTTACCGCGCGGCCGTCGCTCTCAATCCCTATCAGGCCCGCTACTGGTTCGATCTGGCTGCCGCTTACCAGCTGCTGGGCCAGCCAGAGGAACAGAAAACCGCGCTCGAACGCGGTCTCCAGGCGGATCCCAACACGCCTGATTTTGCCTGGGAGGCAGCCAACTTCTACCTGGTGCGCGGCGATGACGAGAATGCCCTTCGCCAATTCCGCGTGGTGATGGAAAATGATCCCTACTTGCCGCCTTCGGCTCTGCAGCTTTGCTGGCGCATTAAGCCTGACGCCGATGTCCTGCTGCGCGACGTGGTCCCGGTCAATCTCGGCGTTTACTCCGCGTTCCTCGACATTCTCATCGGCAAGAAGGAGACCGCGGCGGCCGCCAAGGTCTGGGAAAGGATGGCGCAGCTTCGCGAGCGCGCTCCGGTCTGCCCCGCTTTCGACTACATTCGCTACCTGATCGGCCAGCGCGAAGTCGACCAGGCTCGCCTGGTGTGGCGCCAGGCGATTCCGCTGTGTGGCAATGAGGCTTATCAGCCCTCCTCCGAAAACCTGGTGGTCAACGGTGATTTCAACCTGAATGTTCTCAACGGCGGCTTCGACTGGCTTTACCAGCAGTCCAAGCAAGTCTCTCTCGCTCTCGATCCCAGCCAGCCCCATGGAGGACATCGTTCCCGGCTCATCGATTTTGACGCCCGCGCGATCGACGACGCGGGCATACGCCAGCTGATTCCGGTCCAGCCCGGCACGGCCTACGCCTTCTCTGCCTACTTCAAGTCCGACGACATCCAGGGAGCGGGCGGGCCGCGATTCGCGATTCAGGATCTCTATCGCGAGACTCCGTACTTTGTCAGTGACGAACTGAAAGGCGCCGATTTCTGGAAGGAAGTGAGCGGCAACTTCGCGACTGGACCGGAGACCAACCTGTTGGTGCTGCGTATCGAGCGAGACCCTCCCGGCATGCCTATACGGGGAAAGCTGTGGATTGACGGAGTGCGTCTGGTGGAGCAAAAACCATGAACCTGCCTGAGTCCCTGCCATGCTGACCACCGCCGTCCGTGCCGAGGCCGTTCATCCGGTTGCGACCTCCGCTCTCGATCCCGTCGTCCTTTACGGCGTATTTGGCCTCCTGTTGTTTGGGCCGCTGGCCTTCGGGGCGGTCGAGCCCTGGGCCATTTTCACCGTGGAAGCGGGCGCGGCTGTCGCGCTGCTGCTTTGGAGCATTCGTCAGGCCGCCTCCGGCGAACTTTCGGTCATCGGGAACGCCGTGTTCATGCCCATGCTGGGCTTTGCCCTGTGCGTCGTAGTGCAACTGGCGACGGGGCACACCGCGTATCGCTATGCCACTTCCTCTCTGGCCTTGCTCTATTGCGCCTACGGCCTTTTGTGTTTCCTCGCCCTCCAGGCCCTACGCCGGACCGCGCACATCCGCGCGGTCACCTTGATGTTCAGCATCTACGGATTCTTCCTGGCTGCCTTCGCCCTGCTCCAAGGGCTGTCAGAAACCAACCGTCTGTACTGGCTTCGCATGCCCCGCTCGGGGGGCTGGATCTACGGGCCGTATGTGAACCACAATCACTATGCCGGCCTGATGGAGATGCTGGTGCCCATACCTCTGGTTTTCGCGCTGACGCGCAGGGCCAAAGGTCCCCGCAAGGCTCTGGCTGCCCTGGCAGCCACGCTGATGGCTTCCACCGTTTTTCTCTCCGGATCAAGGGGTGGCATTCTGGCATTGACGGTTGAGGTCGTCTTTCTGGCGGCGGTCGTCATTTGGCGGCCGGATCGGCGCAGGCTTGGACTCGCTCTGGCCACTTGCCTGCTGCTGGCCATGGGGCTGCTGATCTGGCTGGGGGGCGGCGAGCTGAGCCGGCGACTGGAGAGCATCCACACCGAGACCCGCACCGAACTCTCCGGCGGCATCCGCCTGCGCATCGACCGTGATGCCCTGAGAATGTTCGCCCGCAAGCCGGTCTTGGGCTGGGGGTTGGGCGTGTTTCCCGAGGTCTATCCCCAGTTCCGCAGCTTCCCCACAAATTTTTTCATCAACGAGGCGCACAACGACTACCTGCAGTTGCTGGTCGAAATGGGGAGTCTGGGCTTCCTTTGCATGATCTGGTTCCTCACCCTGGTTTTCTGGAAGGGGGCAAAAAAGCTGGGAAACTGGAATGAGGACGTCAACGGAGCGGTCGCCTTGGCAGCCATGGCAGGGGTGGTGGGCATCCTGGTGCACAGCTTTCTGGACTTCAACCTGCAGATTCCAGCCAATGCGGCATTGTTCTACGTGCTATGCATGATCGCGGCGATGGAGCCGAGGTTTGAAACTGCCCGCCGACGAAAAATGAGAAGGATGGACTTTCCAGAAGAAGGAGCGGCGTAGAAAGGCGACGTTAGAGCTGGCCGGCGAAACAGGGTTAGAAACTACCAGGAGATAGACTTTAAGGGCCATCCGGGCTGATCGGTTGGCTGCCCTGAATCAGGACCCAAGTCAGAAGCCCCCCCACCGCTGCCGCCCCGCCGTACACAACAATGGGAGAGTCGAGAATACCGCCCCCCGCAGCCGGAACCGCTCCTCCCTTGTTCCTCGGTTTTTTGCGCCTCGCCTGCGGGTCGCTCACGGTTGTCTGCTGACCCTGGGATAGGGTGGAGGTTGCCGATCCGTCACTGACGGTCACATCGCCCTTGCGGGCGGTAACTTGCACTCCCGAGCCGGATTCCCTGACTTCAAATTCAGTCCAGCCGGTGGAGGCGGGAGCCACGGTCACTTCCCCGGCGCGCGTGGTCATGCCTTTGGAGGTGGTCACGGTGACGCCGCCGTGCTCCAGCGAAACCGCTGGTCCCTCGAACTTTATTAACGAATCCGCCAGTACGATGACGCTTGACCCGACGGCGTTGATATTGGCCAGCGAGTCGGCTTTGGTTTGCACCAGGTCGCCGGGAAAAACCGCTGAGCTCCGCGGAACCGTGCTGCCATTGATCCAGGCAGTGCCCCTGGCATAGAGCATGGCGGCGCTGGAATCTGCCGCCCACAACGACACCGGCACCGCAGCGATCATGGCCCAACAGATAAGATTCCGCACCCTAGAGCAACTCATGCCTCACTCCGGTTCACGCTGACTCTTTTTGTATCGTAGCCCGTACCCTATGTATCGTCAATTAGATATGTGGCTCCAGTTGCGCATCCTGTTCAAAAACAGCATTCGTCCTGATTTGGCAAACAGACCTTTTCCCACGGATGCTCCTGCCCGCATTTTTTTTGGCCCGTTACCGCCGTAACTCCAACTGCTTGAACTATTTTCCCCTCTCTGTAAACCTAGTGATGCCTCCCAGACGGTGCTGCCCTCAACGAGGCGTGCTAAGATTTTGACCCGATCGATTTCACCATGACAACTCATACCGTCTCCAGCGGACTCTCGCAATTAAAGGATAAGATTGAACGGCGTCAGGCCCAGGTCGGGATTATCGGCCTGGGTTACGTAGGCTTGCCCCTCGCCCTGCTTTATAGCGAGCAGAAGTTCCGGGTTACGGGATTCGACATCGACCAGCGCAAGGTCTCCACTCTGGCACAGGGCGGCTCCTATATCGTCCGCATCCTGCCCGCCGAAATCCAGGAGGCACGCACCCACGGCTTTGAAGCCACCTCGGACTACGCCCGCCTGAACCAGATGGACGCCATCATTATTTGCGTCCCCACACCCCTGAACGAATATCACGAGCCCGATCTGAGCTATATCACCGACACCGGCAAAGCCATCGCCCCCCATCTCCGCGCCGGGCAACTGGTGGTGCTCGAGAGAACGACTATACCCGGCACCAGGGGAGAGGTGCTGGTCCCGATTATAGTGAAGGGGAACAAGCTCGGCCTGAAGGCGGCTGGCTCCGGCTCTTCCAATGGGCAGGAATTCTACGTCGCGTTTTCCCCCGAACGCGAGGATCCGGGCAATCAGACCATCGCCCGCCGCGATATCCCCAAGGTCGTGGGCGGCCTCGACTCTCAGGCCGGAGATCTGGCCGCGGCTTTGTATGGCGCCATCTTCAACCGCATCGTGCGCGTCTCCTCTCCGGCCGCGGCGGAAATGACCAAGCTGCTGGAAAACATCTATCGCTGCGTCAACATCGCCCTGGTGAACGAGCTCAAGCTGCTCTCCCTGCGCATGGGCCTGGATATCTGGGAGGTTATCGCCGCCGCTGCCACCAAACCTTTTGGATTTCAACCCTTCTATCTCGGTCCGGGCCTGGGTGGGCACTGCATTCCCGTCGATCCTTTCTATCTCTCCTGGAAGGCCAAGGAGTGGGATTTCCGCACCCGCTTCATCGAGCTTGCCGGAGAAGTCAACATCGGGATGCCCCATCACGTGCTGGAGTCGGTGGCCCGGGCCCTGAACCAGCAGAAGAAGGCCCTCAACGGAGCCAAAGTGCTGGTGCTGGGAGTGGCCTACAAGAAGGACATCGACGACCTGCGCGAATCTCCCGCGCTCACCATCATCGAGTTGCTGCAGCAGCAGGGCGCCCAGGTCAGCTACAACGATCCCTACTTCCCCACCGTGGGCAAGGGCCGCAAGTACGACCTGCAGATGAAGTGCACTCCCCTGGACAATCTCGGTCAGTTCGACTGCGTGCTCATCGTGACCGATCATTCCGACTACGATTACGCCCGCATCGTGCGCGAGTCGCAGCTGGTCGTAGATACCCGCAACGCCACCAGGGGCATCCAGAGCCCCAAGATTGTCCGCTGCTAGGGTCTCACCAGGGCGGGATCAGAACGCCGCGTCCGCCATCATTTTTTCCCGAAACGGCACCCTGAAGTGCCCAGTAGTGTGCAAAATATTTCTGCTCAAGGCGCCCCTCGCCTTACCCTTTCGTCTTGCAAGCCCTACTGGCGGTTGAACATCCGCCTGGACTTTTTCCTCGCCTCGAGGATGGCCGCATTCTTGCACTGACAAGGCGGGGGTCCGGCCGGCGTTCGCGCTTCCGTCGGCGCGGACCTCATAGAGGGCTTTAGAATAGAGGACTTCAGAGCTTTTGGATTGTCGAGGTCGAAGAATCGGGCGTCTCAGGGATTTGAGGCCGGCGGTGTTTTCGGTCTAAGATAATTGAAATCCAAATATTTGAAGGACAATTTTGAGTCGAGGTGCAGCCCTTCTGGGCGGTCGCACATCAAGCTTCTATATATGTCTCAGTACCCCGTCAGCATCACGTCGGCGCCCTCGCAATCGGGACCGTTTGCCCTGCTTCCTTACCGGCGCCCGCCATGGAAAGAGTTTGTTCTTACCATTGCTGCGCAATGCCTGGTTTTGTTCATTCTTTCCTGGGCCGGAGTGCTGAATCTTTCCGTTCTCACTCTGCCCGAACATGACTACCATTTCATCCGCCTGGTGGAGACACCCCCGGTTGTCAACCATGAACCGGCTCCGGTGAAGGTATTTCCTCGTGAAACGGCTCGCCTGGAAACGCCGGATCAGAACGTGCTGCGCCTGCCCCCGGCAGTGCGGCCGCAGCCGCGGCCGGAGGACAGCATCGCGGCGCCGAAGGTGGAAGTGGAGACCCGCAAGCCGGCAGCACTGCCGCCGACCGTTCCTGTGATCCCACGTGAGCTGGTGAAAACCAACGTCTTTTCCACCGGCAGCTCGGCCATCCCGACGATCGCGCAGGCTCCGGCTAGGGTGCAGACTGGAGGCTTCGGCGATCCCAATGGCGTGCCCGCGCGGGAAAGCAACGGCAAGCCGGTCAATATCGCTCAGGCGGGAGGCTTCGATCTCCCGGTTGGCCCCGGCTATGGCAATGGCACTGGCGGTAGCCGCGGCGCACGCGGCGTGATAGCCAGTACCGGGTTCGGAAGCGGTATCGCCACCGGGGATGGCAGCGGACGGATCAACGCCACGCGGGGAACGGGGCAGGCGGTGCAAAAGAGCGGCTTCGGAGACACCGCGGCCGTTCCGGCGTCGCAATTGCGTCCCCAGGCGGCCGACCAAACCGCGGCCCAGATGGTTCCAGCCGAGGTTATTTCCAAGCCCACGCCGGCTTACACCCAGGAAGCCAGAAAGCTGCGCATCGAGGGTGAAGTGGTGCTGGAGGTTGTCTTTGAGGCGTCTGGCAAGCTCCGCATCCTGAGGATCGTTCAGGGATTAGGTCACGGACTCGACGAATCCGCAGTCAACGCCGCGCAGCAAATACGCTTCAAGCCGGCCTTGCGCGGCGGCCAGCCCGCCGACTTCACCGCTCTGGTTCATATCGTATTTCAGCTGGCGTAGCGCCTGCGGGGCGGACCGCCCCAAGCACTGTAAGATTTAGACACGCAAGATTTAGATACACCAGGGACGCACCAAGACTCTCGCAATGAGCTTGTGAACGAGGGGTGAATCTGAAGCCCGGATTCGGGCTGAAGACCCGCTTGACTCGAACCTACTGGATCGCGCTTCCGACCGATGAAAACACGTTGTTGGCGTTGGAGCCGATCAGCCGGATGGTGCCCACGACGATCACCAGGATCACCGCCAGCATCACCGCATATTCCGCTACGTCCTGCCCCTGATCGTCCTGCCACATGTCATGCAGCCACTTTGCCACTGGAACCCTCCCATGCAACCACGAACCCGGCCCTGTGCATGCTCCGGGCCAACTGCCTGCGAAAACCGCCGGGCAAGCACAAAACATTCGACAGCGAGTGTCCCAGATAGGGTAGCCGGGGTGGGGGCGGGAGCCAATAGCCCGATGGTGAAAGCTCATAGCACGAAAGTGCTACGTCCTTTAGACAATGGTCTTTAAGGGCAGGGCCTGATTGACGGCAAATAAGGCCAGTTCCAGGCGGGTGGAGACGCCCAATTTATCGAAGATGTTGCTCAGATGGTGTTTCACCGTATCTTCGCTGATCTTGAAGTATTCCGCCACTTCCTTGTTGGAGTATCCCGCCACCACCGCGGAGACAATCTCCAGCTCGCGGGGCGTGAGCCCGAACTTTTTCTGCTTGGATTCTTCGCCCGAAGACTGCACCAGGTTGCGCAGATACTGCACCAGGTTGGAAACGCTCTCCCGGCCCACCCAGTATTCGCCTGACATCACGGTATGAATGCTCTTCAACAGGAGCTGGGTCGCGGAATCCTTAAGGACCACGCCGCGCGCCCCCAGTTGCAACGCTTCCACGATCTGCTTTTTCTCGGCGGCCGCGGTCAGCAGGATCACGCGCACCGAATTGGCTCCCTGGGCCGTGCTCAACTCCCGCAGCGCTTCCAGGCCGGGCATGCGGGGCATGGCGAGGTCGAGAAGCAGGATGTCGGGCTTCAACTGGCGCGCCATCTTGACCGCTTCGGCGCCGTCGCAGGCTTCGCCGATCACCTTGAGGTCGGGCTCGGCCTCCAGCAGCCGGCGCAGGCCATCCCGGAAGATGGGATGATCGTCGGCAATGACCAGACGTATGGGCTGGGATCTGCGGTTATCCATAGGCCGCTGTCGGTTTCTGCGGAACGTTGATTTCGATTCGTGAACCCTGGCCTGGAGTTGATTCTACCGTGAGTTCGCCTGCTATGACACGCACTCGCTCTTTGATGACTGCAGGTCCCCGTCCCTGCGCGTCCAGTTCCGCCTGGGAAAACTTTCCCGCGAAGGGGAAACCGCGTCCGTTGTCTTCGATGAGCAGCGTCCAGTTGTCGTTGGCGGCGCTGAGACGCACCACCACCGACCGCGCCTGGCTGTGTTTACGCACATTGACCAGCCCTTCCTGCACGATGCGGCTCAGCTCACGGCAGATCGGCTGTGGCATTTCGGGGTGCTCGAGATCGGTAGAGAATTGCGCCGCGATACCCGTCTCCCTCTGAAAGCGTTCTACCGTATCCACCAGAAATCCCACTAAGCGCCTGGAGTCGATATCCAGAGACTTCATCTGCTGCATCAATTCCCGGAGCTTGAGCACCTCCTCGCGCAACAATTTCTGGATGCGTCCCAGTTCCTCCGGCACGATTTCCGTTTTGGTGGCCGATTGGCGCCGCAGCACATCCACCTGCATTTCCACCGCGATCAGCGATTGCACCGCGCCATCGTGCAATTCGCGGGCAAAGCGGGCGCGCTCCAGCGCCCCTGCCCTCAGGCGCAGTCTTCGGAGCAGGTACACGTTGTAGACGGCCGGCCCGATCTGGCGCACCAGTTCCTGAAGGAATCGCAACTCCTCGACGATTTCTCCCAGGTACGAAGGGTCGAGAAAGAAAATTCGGCCCCACCATTCCTGACCGAAGTTGAACGAAACCGTGACCAGATCATCGAAGGAATGCCGCTCCGCCAGCCTCTGGGGAAAACTTGGAGCTGCCCCAGCGACCTTCTGCCCCTCGTGATCGAGCCCGTAACAATAATAGGCGCCGTTCCCGGGCTGGCCGTTGCTGCGCACGTAAGAAGTTTCGGCGGGCGAGGAAAACAGGTAGGTCTCGCCGTCCGACGGAGAGGGATCCAGCCAGCGGAACAATGAAGGCTCAACCCCGCGCAGCGCCATCTCGCCCACATACACGCGATGCGCCGTGGACTCGTTTGAGGCCACCAGGGTCTTGCCCGCCCCATACATCATCATCAACTCGCCCACAATCTCCTGCAGCGTCCCGGTGAGACCTGACTCCACCCGCACCTTGCCCAGGATGCGCGCAATCACCGCCTTTTCCGCCCGCAACTGCTTCTGCTGCTCGGCCAGATATCCCAGGAGCAGCCCCATGACCACCAGGTAAATCGAGATCATGAACAGCCGTTTGGGCTCGAAGTCGTCGGCCTGGACCTTCAGCGAGGGCAGGTGGTAGCGCACCAGGAAGCGGTCGCACCAGGCAAAGAAACCGTGTTGAATGGCAAAGCCTTCCACCCACAGGACGGTGACGGCGGAAGCGGCGGTGGCCACCGTCTCCCACACTCCCCAGCGATAGGCGGCGGCGGCCAGCACAAAGACGAAAAACAGGAAAAACGGACTGGCCTGCACGGTGGCGAACATCAGCATGAGCGCCGGCCAGGCAATGTCGCCGGCATGCACCAGGAGGCGAAATGAATCGGTCGATTGCTCCCGCCGCCGTAGCAGCAGGATGACGATGACGCCTTGAGCGATATAGAAGGCCAGCAGGCCGTAGGCCCAGAAGGAATAACGAATCTCTCCCGGGTCCATACGGATAGCGACCAGGGCGGAGATGGCCAGGAAAACGCGCGCCGTAGCCAGCCATCGCTCGATACGGCGAACCTCGCCCGGGCCGATGGGAGCCCGTTGTCGCCACAAAAACCGGTGCCGCAGCGCTTGAATTGGCAATGGAAAGCGGCCGGCCGGGCCGCTTGGCTCCGATATTAGGAGCTATGCCCAGACAGGGCAAGCCCCATTGGTAATCAGTGGGCGTCCATCCCGCTGCCGGCTTTGAGCTTCCGGTCAAAGAAGTTGGCGGCGGCGGCGTAGGCCCCGATCCAGCTCTTCCACATCAGAAAACCGTGGATTTCATCGGGGAAAATCAGCTCCTCGAAGGGCGCCTGCTGCTCGCGCAAACGCTGCACCAGGTCTACGGTCTGCTCGAAGGGAACGTTGCGGTCGTCATCGCCATGGATCAGCAGCACCGGAGATTTCCAGGTGGATATGGCCGCATTGGGAGAAGACTCGAAGGCCAGCTTCTCCGCCTCCTTCGCGTCCGGGGCGCCGGGACGGCCCTCCCAGCGAGGCAGGAATGTCGACCAGTCATGCACGCCATGAAAGTCGACTCCTGCGACGAACAAATCCGAATTCCGCGCCAGCCCCAGGGCGGTCAGGTATCCTCCGTACGATCCGCCCCACAGGCCAATCCTCCGGGGATCAACGGTCGGCTGGCCCTGCAGATACTTCGCGGCGGCCACCACGTCCTTGTATTCCGCCGCCCCGCGCCAGCTGGAGTTGGGCGCCTCGCGGAATGCCCGCCCGTACATGATTCCGAGCCGATAGTTCACCGAGAGCACTACATATCCCCAGCCAGCCAGATACTGATTCATGGCATAAGCATTGTGGTAGTAGTCCATGTAGTGGAAGCCCAGCATCATCTGCCGGATCGGCCCGCCGTGCATGTAGACCAGAGCCGGCCCTGCCTGGGTTCGTCCCAGGGGCACAAACAACTGCCCGTGGATTTCCAGCCCGTCGTCGCTCTTGAAGATTACCTGCCGGGGCGTAACCAGTTGCCTGGAGGGAAAATCCGCCGGCAGCGCTTCGGGCGCAATCATCTGCCGTCCCTGCCCGGTCAGGTAGTAGGGCATCGCGGGAGAGGTCGCGCTCGAGCCCAGGCAAACAGTCCGCCCTCCGCTTCCGGTTTCCACCGGCGCCCATTCCAAGGTGTCGCCCCTGGTCAGAGCCTGCGGCTTGCCGCCCTCAATGCCCACCCGCCACAGGTGGCGCCGGTCGACGTCGTCCTGATTGGAAGAAAAAAGCACCCCACGATGATCCGCGCTCAAGCTGACGTTCTCCACTTCAAACGTCCCCGGAGTCAACAGAGTCGCCGGGCCGCCAGAAGCCGCGATCGAATACAAGTGGTTCCAGCCGTCCTGTTCGGAGGCAAACAGCAGCCGGTCGCCGGGCACAAAGTAAAAGGAGGCGTCCGCCGTAAGTGCCGGAAATGAATCGTTGGCCTCGCTTCCGCTGTGCCAGATTTCCTTTCCCTCGCCGGTTGCCGCATCTGCCACCCAGATCGCCCACGGCGTTGGACGAACTGGAATCAGGGGAAGCTTTCCCTGTTTTCCAGGAATACGCACAAATGCGATCCTGCGGCCATCGGGCGACCAGCGGGGCATCACGTCCCGGTCCGCGCCGGGCGCCAGATACCGTACGCCGTCGCGCCCAAAATCGTAGACCGCTATGAAGCTGTGGTCGTCGCGGTCGCTGACCAGCGCGATCTGGCGGCCATCAGGCGACCAGCGGGGTTCAGAATTCTCTCCCCGTAAGTCGGTGAGCTGATGAGCCGGGGTTGCGCCCGAGACCGGAGCGATCCACAATTGCTTCCGCGCCGCCCAGACGGCAAACTGCCCGTCGGGCGACAGTTGCACCTCCTCGCAGTCTTCCTCTCCGCATCCCATCTCTCCCAGAACGCGTGGCGATCCGCCCTCAACATCAACTGCCCAGACCTGTTGTTTCCGCGGCCAGACTCCGCTGGTGGGATCGGCCACACGCTCGTTCTGATTGGTCTCGCTGCCGCGCACATAAACCAGCGTGCCCCCGTCGGGCGTGATGCGCAGGCTCGCGATCGGCGTGCCATCGTCTCCTTCGTAGTGCGTGATCTGCCGCGCCGCGAAGTTAGGGGCATCCGCCACCCACAGGTTGCGCGCCCCTTTGGCGTTGAATACCCAGGCCACCCGGCCGCTGTGCGAGGCTGCGACCAGGTTGGTGGGAAAAGGCGAACCGAGCACTTGCTCCAGCGTGAACCCGGCCCCGTCGGCGGACTGAGCCGCTAAAGGAAGAGAAATGACCGTCAGGAGAATCAGGAGCGATCGAAGTCGGAAACGGGAGGTGAGCATAAGTTGTGAAGGCTACTATCTTGCTGTGGTTTCTCCAAGTCGTTTCCGCCGGTGGGTGCTCAGGGGTCTCGGGCCGCCGGCGCCCTCGCGTCTAAACCTGTTCTCAATTTTGACGATTACACCTCTGAATCGGTCTGCTTGCCCTGCCCCGCCGGTAACGCGGAACTGAATTCCACACTGGCGCGGGGATGTGTGTCCGATGCCGGGAAGATGCGCCCTATTTCGGCACGTGCTGTTCTCTGTATGCTTCTTCACGCTGAGTGTTTTGCTGGCGAGCCCTGATGTCATTCTGATTGCCAGGCTCGGCTTTGTGGCCTGGTATCCCGCCACCGGGCTCATCCTGGCGTGTCTCATCGCCGTCAGCCCTTGGTATTCGCTGGTAGCTGGCTTGGCTGCCGCATTGGCCGGTTTGAGCTTTTACAAGCAGCCGCTGATCTGTTTCCGGCAGTTGTCGGATATCAGCACCTTGGCCGGATATGCCGCGGCAGCGTATCTGCTGCGTGGTCCGCTGCGGATCGATTTCGCCCTGCGCCGGCAGCGCGACGTTCTCCGCTATCTGTCCCTCACCTTGGCCGCGGCCGTAATGGCCTCTTTGCTCGGCGTCTCCGGCCTGGTTGCTGACGGCGCCATCCGCCCCAGCGAGCTCTGGGCTTCGGGCTTGAGCTGGTTCGTCGGCGATGGAGTGGCCTTGTTGGGCGTGGCGCCTTTTCTGCTCATACATGTCTTTCCGTGGGTCAGAAGGCAGCTCCGCCTGCCGCCCGGCGGTTCCCCCGGGCCCTGGGAGCCGGCGACCGCCCGGGCCAACAGGTTTGGCCATCTGCTGGAGACCTCAGGCCAAGGCATAGTCATCCTGCTCGCCCTGTTCGTCATGT
>CAYOZX010000012.1:0-25934 GCA_964408515.1 uncultured Acidobacteriaceae bacterium
ATTTGGCGGCGTCTCAAGCCTGCGGACGCCGCTGCCACGAAGACTGAAATCCGCTCCTAGCGCTCGTACCTGGCGCTCAGGCATGGGCCCGGTGGTTGGTGATCAGCCTGCCGCGGGTCGCGCACTGGCGGCTGCTATCATCGGGGCATGCAACCCCATGGAACCGAAGCGACGCCGCGTCTGAAAGCCGGTCTCTGCGATTCCTGCAGGCATGCCAGGAAGATTGAATCCGATCGCGGCTCGGTTTTCGTTCTGTGTGGGAAGGCATTGTCCGGAAGCGGGTTCCCGAAGTATCCACGGCTGCCTGTGCTGGTCTGCCCGGGATATGAACCTAGAGTCCAGGTGGAGTGAGAATCCTCGAGGCGCCGGTTGAAACTTATATCTGACTGCGGACTCTGATAGGCAGGCGGAGTCTGCCCGGTGCTATACCGGCGAGAGTAGGGCGAGACTACGGTGTTTGATTCGGATCTCGATCGCAATGTCGGCTCGGTAAACATTCGACGCCGCGCCTTCCTGGGATTTTCCCTCTCGGCCCTTGTCGGGGCGGCGTGGTGGTCGTCGCGAAGGCCCAAGCTCGTGGAAGCCACTGCCGCAAACCGGCCGCCGGAAGAAGTTACGGTAGTCCGTTTTTCGGATTCGGGAGAGCGGCTGCAGAGAACGCAGGTTCGAAAGATCGTCAAGAGCGACGAAGAATGGCGGAAGCAATTGACTCCGGGACAATTTGACATCGCGCGGCGCGCCGATACCGAGATCGCCTTCAGCGGAAAGTATTGGAATCTGCACGACAGAGGCCTCTATCGCTGCATATGTTGCGACAGCGCGCTGTTCAGTTCCGAGACCAAATTTGACTCCGGGACCGGCTGGCCCAGCTTCTGGGAGCCAATCGCTGCGGAAAATGTGCATACACTTCGCGACAGCAGTTATGGCCTGGTGAGGGAAGCGGTCGCCTGCACCGAGTGTGACGCGCACCTCGGACACGTCTTCAACGACGGCCCGCCGCCGACCGGGCTGCGCTACTGCATGAATTCGGCCTCGCTGAGGTTCGTAAAACAGAGCTAGCAGGCCGGCTCGGGTTCGAAGGTCTCGGCAAGGCGGCCCTGCTCCGACTACTCCAGCACAAAATCATCGAGCTTCTTCCTGCCCCAGTCAGCGCTTGCCTGCACGAAGGCCATGACCAGTGGGTGCGGGTGCTCTTCCCTGGAGGACAGCTGCGGTTGGTAGAGCGTGGCCACGTAGAAGCGGTGGGTGGGCGATTCGATGGCGCGAATCTCACCTTGCGGCCCCCGCGCCACCACCGGAAAGCCTGCTTCTATCGCCGCCCACTCGTATTCGGGATTGACCTCGAAATTACAGAAGAATTCTTCGGTCACGAAATCCTGGGCGTAGAACGACTGCAGATAGGAACCGGGACGCAGGCGAATCTCGGGAATGGAGCCGGAAAGCTTGGGCGCACCGTTGTTACGGCCGGGAACCGCACAGGCTACAGGATAGATGACGATGTTCTTGGAGTCGGAATTGTTCTCAGCTGTATCCGCGTCCTTGATCCCCAGGACGTTGCGTGCGCATTCAATCAGGGCGTACTGGAAGCCGCCGCAGGTGCCCAGAAAGGGCCAGTCGCGCCGCCGCGCAAACTCGATTCCGGCCAGCATGCCGTCAAAGCTCTTGTAGGGACTGCCTGGAGCCGCCCAAAGGCCATCAAAGCTTTCCAGCTTCTTCTGCGCATCCCCTTCGAGCAGGCTGGGGGTTGGGATCCATTCCGCGTGCACTGGCAGGCCCAGCCGGGCCGAGACATGCTGCAGGGATCTCTCTACCGCGGGGAGGGTTGGGGACGCCAGGTCGTAGTCTCCCAGAATTCCGATGCTCACCGGATCGGTCACCAGTTCATTCTAAAGGGGAAAACGTTCGCGGAAGACGACCGACAGGTGAGAAGGCTGGTGACCGCAGGCTTAAGAACGGGAGCACGCTTGACCGCGTTACACGGCGCGCGACGCAGCCAGGATGTCCTCGACGGCTGCGATGGCGGTTTCGATTTCTTCATCCTTCGTATAGAAGTGCGGAGACATGCGTACTCCGGCCCCCGGGCGGTAGTCCACCAGGATGTCGCGCCGCAGCAGTTCACGGCAAACCTGCTCGGCGTCGGGCATGTCGATGGAGACCGTACCTCCCCGCCGGGCGGGGTCGCGCGGTGTGTTGACCCGCCAACCGTGGCGGTCAGCCAGTTCGATCAGCAGTGAAGTCTGCCGCTGGGACTTCTCCCGGATGCGGCCAACTCCGATCTCAGTGATGATCTTCAATCCCGGCCGGGCCGCTTCGAGGGAAGGGATGTGCGAGGTGCCGTTCATGAAGCGAAACGGCGGCTGGCCATAGCGGGTAGGACCGGGTTCGAAGGCGAACGGATTCTGGTGGGCGAACCAACCGGTGAATTTCGGTTCCAGCTTCGTCCCCAGATCGGGCCGCACGTAAAGGTACGCTACGCCGGGCCCTCCGCAAAGCCACTTCAAAACCCCGCCACAGGCGAAGTCCACATTCAGGGCGCGGACGTCAACGGGTACGGTACCCAGAGACTGGAAGGTATCAAGAACTACGTGCGCGCCCACTCGGTGGGCTTTGTCGATGATCGCCTTTGCATCCTGAATGTAAGCGCTGCGAAAAATCACGTGCGAGATCGGAACCAGCAAAGTGTTCTCATCGATAGCCGCCAGCAGGCGTTCGGTCGGGACCGTGATGCCGTCGTCGCTTTTGATCATGTGCACGCGTGCTCCGTAGGCCCGCTGCGCCTCCCAGAAATACATCACCGAGGGGAAATTCAGGTCGCTGTAAACCACCTTGTGGCGCTTGCCCGAGAAATCGAAGCAGGAGGCGACCACCGCCTGGCAAGTGGTGACGTTCTGATGTGTGGAGACCGATCCGGCGGGTGCGTTCATGAGAGCGCCGATTTCGTCACCGACCTCCGCGGCCAGCATCCACCAGCGTTCTTCCCAGGCGCGCACACCCCGGCTCGCCCAGGTGTCCGCATATTCCTGCAACGCCTGGTACACGCCCTGAGGCATCGCGCCCAGCGAGTTGCTGATGAGATAAGTAGTGCGGCTGAGAATCGGGAACCGGGAGCGGTAACGGAGCAACTCGTCAGTCATAGGGCGTATTGTACTGTGCCCCGGCGCTTGAGCAGGCGTGTGCTAGGGAGACTCCACTCTGTGTGACTTCAACGCGAAATAGGCCGCCGTCAAACCCACCATGTACACAGCGCAGCTGATCAGCGTCAAGCGAGAGCGCCAGCTTGTTTCCATGATGGCGGCAAGAATCAGGACGAACCCCACAGCGGACCCTGCGGCGCCCAGCGGAGATCGCAAAGGCAAGGATTCAACCTGGGCGGCTCCGAGTCCTCGGCGAAATCGGACATGAGCCGCGAGGGACACCAGCCAGGACAGCAGCATCCCCACCAGGGCCGCGCCCAGAATCGAGACGAAGGCGTCTTTGGGCGCGAACTTCTCCAATCCCAGAGCGACCACGATCCCGTATGACGAGGCGAGCAGAGCCAGCCGGGGTGAGCCTGCAGCATTGAGCCGTCCCAGCGCCGCGGGCGCCCATCCCGCCCGCGCCAGCGAAAACAGCATCCTCGACGCGGCGTAGAGAGCGGCGTTGGCGCCCGACAAGGCTGCGCTCAAAATCACAAAGGTCATGATGTGCGTAGCGCCCGGAACGTGAGCGTGCCGGAACACCGTGACAAACGGACTCTCCGTGACCCCGGCGCGGTTCCAGGGCATGACGCCCACGAGAATGAAAATCGCACTCAGGTAAGTGGAAGTCAGGATGACGAATGTCAGTTTGATGGCGCGTGGGATCTCCCGGGGAGAGCGCGACTCTCCGGTTGTGATGGCCACAAACTCAACCCCTCCGAAGGTATAGATCGCGAAGCCCATCGCCAGCAGCGGCGCCATCGTTCCCTTGGGGAAAAACCCACCCTCCCTGGTGTATTGCGGGGCCACAGTTCCGCCCAGCAGCAGCGCCGCTCCGAGCAGCACAAAAACCGCAATGGTAGCCACTTTGATCATGGCGAACCAATATTCGAAACGCCCATAATCGCCTACGTTCCACAGATTCACCGCCAGCAGCAGGGCGGAAAATGCCGCCACCCAGAACAGGGCGGGAACCGAAGGAAACCAGAAGGCGAGATAGGTCGCGGCAGCCACCAGCTCGGCGCCAATGGAGATGGAGATCGCGGCCCAATATCCGGCGCGAGCGATGAATCCGGCCCACTGGTTCAGGTAAATGTCGCCGTAGACCCCGAATGATCCCGCCGCGGGATGCGCGCTGGCCAGTTCCCCAAGGGCCATGGCAACCGTAAAGTTGATCAACGCGGCCAGGACGAAGCTCAGGATGAACGCTGGGCCGGCAATCTCCAGGCCCGCGGAACTGCCCAGAAGAAGGCCTGTGCCAATGGACCCCCCGATGGCGATCATGGCCATCTGGCCAGCCCCCAGTTGGTGGTGAAGGCCTTTTTCCTGGTCTGCCTGGTTCCCCATGGGGTCTCTGGCACCTATACCAGAAACTCCTTTTCTGCCAAAGACATATTCTTCTGTAACTTTGGTAACTGCGAGACATGTCTGCGAGATTGCTGGCTTATGAGAGCACACCTAGAATCTCTCCTGGGTAGCTCCGCGCTACCCGTGTGTCTGATGCCAGAGCCGATCAAGCGTATGGACCGAGCCGAGATTGCCCGCCGCGTAGAGCGCGCGGAGAAGCTATTGCAGAAGGGCAAGGGCGGCGAGGCCCTGAACGAATACCTTGAAGTCCTGGATGGAGATCCGCAGAACGACACCGTCCGGCAAATGGCCGCCGATATCTGCCTTTCCCTGCAGCGTACTCAGGAAGCGGTCAAGCTTTTGGGGGACTTGTTCGAGAGGCAGATCGAAACCGGTGAAAACTCCCGTGCCAGTCTTACCTACAAAAAACTGGCCCGCTACGCAACGCCTACCTGCGCCCAGAAGCTGCGTTTTGGGCAAATCCTCGAGACCTCCAACCGCAAGCTGGCCCTTGAAACCTATGAGTCAGCGCTCGACGAGCTGAAGCAACAGGGGCGTCTGCAGGATTGCGTGATGGTGCTGAAGCGGATGGTGGCTCTCGATTCCAATCAGCAGAACCTTCTCCGCCTGGCGGAGTTGTCTTCCCAAACCGGAGATAAGGCGGGCGCGGCGGCAAGCTTTCTCAAGCTGGCGGACATGAACACCGCAGCGGGCGCCGACCCGGCACAGTGGTTCGAACGCGCCTATGCCGAAGATGCCGGCGATGCCAAGGTCGCATTGGGGTATAGCCGGAGCCTGCTGGCCCAGGGTCAGGTAGGAGCCGCCATCTTTGTGGTGGAGCCGCTGGCTCGCGCGGAACGCGCCAGCCTGGAAATTCGCGAGACCTACGCCCGGGCGCTGCTTGCGGCGAACCGGCTGACCGACGCGGCGCCGCTGGTCTGGCAGCTCTTTCAGCAGAACCCATCGCGTCTGCAGGACGTGGTCACACTGATCGGTCTCCTCGTGGATGCGCAGCAGGATGCCGAGGCCGTGGGCCTGGCCCGCAAGCTGGAGCAATTTCAGCGCAGCCGCGGCGACCGGCGAACGTTTGTCGCCATGTTGCAGGATGTTGCCGCCAAACATCGCAGTTCGCCCGAACTGCTGGAGTTCATGAGCGAGCTGTTTAACGCCTCCAACCGCGAAGGGGATTACTGCCAGACCCTGATCAAACTCTTTGACCTGCACTGCGGCATGGGGAACTACGCCAAGGCCGCCGAGTGCCTGGACCGGGCCGCCGATGTCGATGCCTATGAGCCCGGCCATCAGAAGCGCTTAGAGATGCTGCGCGGCAAGGTGGAGGACAGCCGCTACAAAGTGATCGCCTCACGCTTTACCAGCCTGGCCAAGCCTTCCTCGGAACCGGCGAAAAATGAAGGGCCGACGTTGGGTGCGGCCGCCCTGCAGGATCTGATGCTGCAGGCGGAAATTCTCGTGCAGTACGGCATGCGCAATAAGGCGATCGAACGCCTGCAGCGCATCCAGGAGCTGTTTCCGCGGGAGGAGGAACGGAACCCGGAGCTGCAACAGCTCTATCTGGCCGCGGGCATGAATCCGCACCGGGTGGAGCCTCCGGCCCCGCTACCAGCCGCCCGGTCCGAGGCCCCCCGGTCAGTTGCTCCCGCTGGCCCGCCAAAACCGGCTGTTTCCGCAGAGGCGGCAGATGTCAACAGCCTGACCCGCGTGGCCGAGATCACGCGCAAGCTGTACCGGCAGACCAATGCCGAGGCGGTGATGTCCACCGCGGTGAACGAGATCGGAGCGCAATGGAAGGTCAGCCGCTGCATTGTGGCCACGAGCAAACCTGGAGCGGTCCCCACTGCGGTCAAGGAATTTCGCGCAGAGGACGTATCCGCCGGAGAGACAGGTCAATTCAATAAGCTGGTCATGGCTGTGCAGGAGGCCGCCATGGCGAAGGGGAGCCTGACCATCGCCGATGCGCCGGGCGCGCCGGAGTTGGAGGAAGCGCGCGAGGCTCTGGCTGAGTTGCAGATCGCCTCCATGCTGGTCCTGCCTCTCAGCGATGGCGACGATCAGGTGGGTGTCTTGCTGCTGATTCAAAACAGTGCGCGCGGGTGGAACGCGGGCGATATTGTTGTGCTCAGGACCATCAGCGAGCAGATCGTCATCGCCCTCAACAATGCCGGCCTCCGCCGGCTGGTCAAGAGTCTTTCGGTCACCGACGAACAGTCGGGACTGCTGAAGCGGGCCTCCTATCTGGACTTACTGATGGCTGAAACCCGCCGCGCCGTGCAGCAGAGCACGGGCGTGACCCTGGCCCTGTTGCAGTTCGGAAGAGGCACGGTCATGGTGAAGGAACACGGAGAGAAGGCAGTCGAGAGTTACATGCAGAAGATTGGACAGCTCTTCGCCGCCAACATCCGGCAGAACGACCTTGCCTTCCGCTACGAAATCACCACCATTGCCCTGGTGCTGGGGGAGACCCAGGAGAAGGAAGGCGTGATGGCGGTGGAAAAACTGCGCAAGCTGCTGGGCGACATAAAGGTGTCGGAGGAAGTTCTTCCCTTCAGCGCAGGCCTGGCGGAAGCGGTTGTGCGCCCGCAGTTCGATCCCGTAGACATCGTGACCGAAGTGATCAATCGCGCCGACATGGCGCTCGAGAATGCCATTGCCCAAGGCATGGGCCGCATCGTCGCCCTGCCGCCTTCCGCCGCCGCCGCTGCCGTGGCCTGACCGCACATCGCCTGTGCCGCGGTAATGTAAGAATTCCATCTTCATCGCGATCTTTGCGATCCGTTGCCGGTCGGTCCCCGAAGTGGCCGAGATTGCATTCCCACTGCTAAACTAACCCGTCTCCCTGATACGACGGATCTGAGACGAGTGCCAGGAAAAATTTCATGCTGAAGCCGGGCGATATTGCCATTGTGAGCGCGGCACGCACCCCGTTCGGACGCTACTGCGGAAAATTGAAGGACTTTACCGCGCAAGAGCTGGGCGCGCTGGCCGCCAGGGGCGCGATGCAGCGTTCCGGCCTCGCCGCCAGCGAATTTGACCACGTGGTCTTTGGCAATGCGCAGCAGACTTCCGGCGACGCGCTGTACGGGGCCCGTCACGCAGCCTTGCGCGCCGGCCTGCCCGTCGAAACGCCGGCCTTGACGGTGAACCGTCTCTGCGGCAGCGGCATGCAGGCCATCGTCAGTGCCGCGCAGATGATCCAGACCGATGAAGCGAAAATTGTTCTCGCCGGCGGCATGGAGGCTATGTCGCAGGCGCCGTTCTGCATCCGCGGGCGCGATGGTTTCAATCTGGCTCCGGGCGGCAAACTCGAAGACTCGCTCATGGTCGCCCTGCTCGACAGCTATTGCGGCTTGTACATGGCCAACACCGCCGAGCTGTACGGCACCCAGCAAGGCATCACGCGCGAGAAGCAGGACGAATTCGCTCTGCGCTCGCAACAGAAGGCGGAGGCGGCTTCCAAGGAAGGGCGATTGCTGGATGAGCTCGTACCTGTCGCACTGCGCAATTCCAAAGGAGAAGCTACTGGAGAGTCGTTTATGGAAGATGACCACCGGCGTCCTCAAACCACGCTGGAAGGTCTGGCGAAGCTCAAGCCTGCGTTCGGCAAAAATGGCACGGTGACGGCGGGAAACGCCAGCGGTATCGTCGACGGAGCGGCCGCGGTGGTTGTCATGTCGCTGGATGAGGCCGGCAAGCGTGGCATTCGTCCGCTGGGGCGGATTGTGAGCTGGGGAATTGCGGGCGTGGATCCAACCGTGATGGGGCGCGGGCCGGTTCCGGCCACCAGATTTGCCTTGCAGAAGGCGGCGTTAACCTTGGATTACATTGACCTGATTGAAGTGAATGAGGCCTTCGCGGCGCAGTATCTGGCGGTCGAGAAGGAATTGGGTCTGGATCGCGAAAAAGTGAATGTCAATGGCGGCGCGATCGCGCTCGGGCATCCCCTGGGTGCGACCGGGACTCGGCTGGTGATCACCTTGCTGTATGAGCTTCGCCGCAGAAAAAGGAAGTACGGCTTGGCGACCGCCTGTATCGGCGGCGGGCAGGGCATTGCGATGGTGGTGGAGAGCATGAACTGAACCGCTCACACCGTGGTTATGGAACTTCCGCAGTTTGTTGATCATCTCGTCTTTCGTGTCCATGATCTGAGCAAAACAGAGCGCCTCTATGTGTCTGCGGGGCGGGAAGATTTGGGTCCGCGTTAGTCGCGAATGAAGGAAGTCGAAATGGAAATCAAGAAAGTGGGCGTCCTCGGTTGTGGACTGATGGGTTCCGGCATCGCCCAGGTCTGCGCCACAGCCGGAGTCGAGGTGATCGTGCTCGAAGTCGAGCAGAAATTCCTCGACAAGGGCTTAGCCGGAATCGAGAAATCACTCGCCAGGTTCGCGGAGAAGGGAACCATCACGGAAACGCCGCAGGCTATCCTCGCCCGCCTCAAGGGCACGACCCGCAAGCAGGACCTGGCCGCGTGCGACATCGTGATTGAGGCGGTCATTGAGAACCTGGATGAGAAGAGGAGAATGTTTGCCGCGCTCGACGAGGTGGTTAAGAAGGACGCCATCTTCGCTTCGAATACCTCTTCCATCTCAATCACTGAGCTGATGACAGCCACGCAGCGCCCGGAGCGTTTTATTGGCTTGCACTTTTTCAATCCGGTTCCGCTGATGAAACTGGTCGAAGTGGTGCGCACCATCGCCACCGCTGCCGATGTTTACCAGACGGCCTATGAATTCGGGCGCAAGCTGGGCAAAGTGCCTGTCCGCACCAGCGACAGAACGGGCTTCATCGTGAATCGCCTGCTGGTGCCCTATCTGCTTGACGCCATCCGCGCCTACGAAGAAGGCGTAGGCTCCATCGAGGATATCGACAATGCGATGAAGCTGGGTTGCGGCTACCCCATGGGGCCGTTCACCCTGCTGGATTTCGTTGGACTCGATACAACCTATTACATCACCCACGTCATGTACGACGAGTTCAAGGAACGGCGCTTCGCCTCGCCGCCGTTGCTGAAGCGGATGGTAATGGCGGGCTGGTATGGAAAGAAGTCGGGGAAAGGGTTCTACGATTACTCGGATCTGCGCAGGCCCAAGCCCAACAGTCTGTGATTCAACACCGGGGGCAAAATTCTGCTCCGTGCGACGGGAAGGCAAATGACGAAGGATTCCGGTTGGGTGGTTGGAGCAATAGTACTGCACTTCGCATGGGCAGTTATCCTGCTGGGGCTTTCTGTCTTCCTGCTCTCACTTACGCGCTCTTCGGCAATACTGAGCGAAAAGAACGCTGCCGATGCTGTGGCGGGGTTGCGAATTGCTGCACTAATTCTGCTTCCGCCGTCGTTGCTGGTCTTCGCTTCGTGGTTTGGTCTGTGGAAGCGAAAGCTCTGGGGCTGGTGGCTCGCCTTGACCAGCGACTCTTCGATCTTTGGACTCCTGCTTTATAGCACGCTCGATGATGGCTGGCGCAACCCAGACTGGGACGCCGTGGGTCTAGCCGTGGCGGCTGCGGTGCCCCTGGTGTTCCTGTTTCTGCCGACCGTCCGAAGGACCTACCGGCCGAGCCGCGTATTGCACGACGCCTCGGGCGCAGTTCGATCCGATGCCACCTGAAGTTGGAACTGAGCGCATGACGAAAGAGCAATCGGCCCGAAACATGAAAGCTCGGGCCAAAATACGAGTCAAGGCTCTCGAGGGCAGCCTCAGCGCCTCGAGCAAGCGCTTTGCCATCGTCGTCTCCCGCTTCAACGCTTTCATCACCGACCGGTTGTTGCATAGTGCGTACGACGGTCTGGTGCAGTGTGGCGCCGGGGTGAGGAACATCAAGATCGTGCGCGTTCCCGGTTCGTTCGAAATTCCCTCCGCAGCCCGCACCCTCGCTGAAACCGGAAAATATGACGCCATTATTTGTCTTGGCTGCCTGCTGCGTGGCGACACGGCACACTATGACGTTATCGTCAACGAGGTAGCGCGCGGCATCGGCCAATCGGCGCAGGAAACCGGCATTCCTCACGCCTTCGGCGTTCTGACCTGCGACACACTGCAGCAGGCCATCGACCGTGCGGGCCTGAAGATGGGGAACAAAGGACTTGAGGCGGCTCTGGCCGCGGTTGAGATGGCGAACCTGAAGAAGGCGGTCGCTGATGATTCGCGCCTGGTCTTTCGCAAGGACCGAACTGCTGCCGGTCGCCGCGTCTCCCGCAAACGAACAAGGTAATCTGTACGGCTGTGATCCCCGCCGATGCATGCTGGCGCGGACGACGTGTTCACTGACCCGGCGAAGCCTGCGCAATCGACTTGCGCAGATCTTCAGCTGACCCCCTGAGAAGGTCCCGCAATGCCGCTACTTCTGCTGCAATTCCAGTCCGCAGAGCGGGATCCGCGTCCGGTGCAAACAGCGACGAATGGTTCGAGGGCAGATGGGTTCCCGCCGCTTTGGCTTGGGCAAATTTCTGCGGATTGGCGCCGCCCAGGCTGAAATAGAACGAGGGAATGCCCTGCGCCGTAAAGTAGGAAAAATCCTCCGACGCCAGCCCCGGCTCCTCGACCACGACATTTTCCTTTCCCAGGGTCGCATGCAGAACCCTCTCCATCCGCTGGGCGAGCGCGGGGTCGTTGTAAACCGCATCGGTGGCCTCATAGCGCTCCAGGGTGGGTTCCCGGGGCGCGTTGGCAGCGACCGCTTCCGCCTTGACAATCCGGTCGATAGCGGCCAGCAACTGTTTGCGAATTTCCGGCTTGTAGCTGCGGACAGTCAGGCCGATCTCGGCGCGGTCGGGGATGATGTTGTTCTTGGTGCCCGCCTGAATGTACCCCACGGTGACCACCGCAACTTCCCCCGGTTTGATCTCGCGCGCCACAATGGTTTGAAGAGCCAGGATCGTGCGGGCGGCTATCACGATGGGATCAACCGTGCTGTCGGGCTGGGAGCCGTGCCCACCCTTGCCATAGATCGTAATGCGGATCGAATCAGCGTTCGAAAACCGGTAGCCCGATCCCACGCCAATCTGGCCCGCGGGAAGCTCATTGCCTACGTGCAGGGCTAACGCGACGTCGGGCCGGGGGAAGCGGGTCATGATGCCGTCCTCGATCATGCGGCTGGCGCCGGAAATGGTTTCCTCCGCCGGCTGGCCGATCAGCAGCAACGTTCCTTGCCAGGTGCTTCGGCTGCGGGCCATGATGGCGGCGGTTGCGATCAGAGAGGCCATGTGGACATCATGCCCGCAGGCATGCATGACACCCACGTCATGTCCGGCGTCATCCTTGGTCCGTACTTTACTGGCGTAGGGCAGGTCGGTCTTCTCCTCCACCGGGAGGGCGTCGAGCTCGGTGCGCAGCATCACGGTCGGCCCGGCGCCATTTTTCAGGAGGGCGACAATGCCGGTGCCACCCACGTTTTCCGTGACGGTATAACCAAGATCGCGCAGGCGGACGGCCAATTTCGCGGCCGTGTGAACCTCATGGGAGGAAAGTTCGGGGTTCCGGTGCAGGTCCTGGTACAGGGCGCGCGCGTCGGGAAGTACGCCCTCCACCTCGGAGGGCGCCGGGCCCTGGGCATAGGCAAGGGCTGCCAGGGAAATAAGAACAAAGACTTGCAATCTCATGATAGCGAGGATCATAGCTGGAATGGAATGCTGCGGCAAACGAGTACACTGCGCCGCCATTGACTCCGGCCGGAGGCTGGCAGTACGCTTTCAGTAATGGTAGTGGCGTCACTTCGGGGCGGTTCTTTTCGGCAACACCTGCCTTCCTGCATAAAAATCTGCTTGCGTGCAACTACTGGTGTCCCCGTCGACCGCCCGGGCGGCGGTACCTCCACAAGCCGCGCGGCATCCCATGCGCCGGAGGCGGCGGCAGGGTCGGAATGAAGAAAAGCATAGAGATTACCCCTCATATCGAGACCCTTTTCGGCACGCGAGATGAGAATGTGCGTTTGTTGGAAGATGGCCTAAACGTCAACATCGACTTGCGCTCGGACTCGATCGAGCTGGAAGGCGCGCCGCGCGATGTGGCTCGCGCCGAGCAGGTCTTTGCCGACTACGACTACCTGCAGCGCTCCGGATTCAGCTTCAACAACGGCGACCTGGGCAGCATGTTGCGGGTTCTGGTCGCCGATCCCAAGACCAGCCTGCGCGGGTTGGCAGAAGCCGGACGCCAGCGTTCCTTCGGACGGCGCACGGTGCAGCCCAAGAGCCTCAACCAGAGGCGATATCTCGAGGCCATCGAGGCCCACGACATGGTTTTCGGCATCGGCCCGGCGGGTACGGGCAAGACGTACCTCGCGGTGGCCATGGCCATCTCGGCGTTGCTGGCCAAGCGCGTGAACCGCATCATTCTGGCCCGTCCGGCGGTGGAAGCGGGGGAGCGGCTGGGCTTCCTGCCGGGCACCTTGCAGGACAAGATTGATCCTTATCTGCGTCCCCTGTACGACGCGCTTTACGACATGCTCGATCCGGAAAAAGTCGACCGCTATCTGGAGAAGAACGTCATCGAGATTGCGCCCATCGCGTTCATGCGCGGGCGCACGCTGAACGACTCCTTCGTGATTTTGGACGAAGCGCAAAACACCACCTCCGAGCAGATGAAGATGTTCGTGACTCGGCTGGGATTCAACTCCAAGGCGGTCATCACCGGCGACATCACCCAGATCGACCTGCCCAATTCACGACGCAGCGGCCTGCTCGAGGCGGTGGATGTTCTGAAACAGGTCGAGGGCCTGACCTTCGTCTATTTCGACGAAACCGACGTGGTGCGCCATCACCTGGTCCAGCGCATTATCCGGGCTTACGATGTGCACAAGGCCAAAGTCGCCGAGGAGCAAGCGGCGCTGGCGGAGCAGGCAGGCAGTGTCAACGGCAAGGACAGCGACAGCAAGATGTTTTCCGGCACACCGCCCGCCGGCCCGCTCGGGGAAGTAGAAAGCGGCGAGTAGAGCGCGTAAGATTATGCAGGAGGGTGCCTGGTCGCGGCCCTCCTTTTGCTTTTGGAGCCTCAGCGTGTGCGACTGTCCGCCGCTCATGCTACGGCCATATGCCGCTGGCAGGCTGCCAGTAACTTGACCATGGTCATACTGCGTAAACCGGTGGCGGGTGTGAGCGACTCTGCGCTGGCCAGGTTTGTCGCTCGCGCCGGTCGAGCCATCAGCCTTCGGGGCGCGGTGAATGTGATGGTTGCGGGCAGCGCGGATTTGCGCATGTTGAATCACCGCTTTCGCGGAAAAGACGCAGCCACCGACGTGCTTTCTTTCCCCGCCGGGCGCGGCTTTGGCGGCAGGGTGGCAGGCGACATTGCGATTTCAGCCGACATCGCCCGGCAAAATGCCCGTCTTCTCGGTCACTCGCCCGCGCAGGAGATCAAGATTCTGACCCTTCACGGTCTGCTGCACCTGGCGGGCTACGATCACGACCGAGACCACGGCCGGATGGCTGCCAGGGAAGCGAAATTGAGACGAGCATTGGGACTTCCGTCCGGGTTAATCGAACGAAACCACCGGAGAGCCGAACCGCGGATGCCGTCCAAGCCAACCATCGGCGGAAATCGGGCCAGGCGCACCGCCCGCAGGTCATGAATTACGCTATCGCAGCGGCGCTTCTGGTTCTGTTTGGCACGCTGACGCTGGTCTCCTACGCCGAGCGGCTTTATGCGGAAATCGGCCGTTTCCTCTCCCGCGAGTTCCAGGACAACATCGCCACCTTCGAGCAGAAAGTCGAACCCCGCCTGGGCGTAAGCCGGGCTCGGGCCGCGCTCTCCATGGCGATCTTGACGCAGATCATCATGGCCTCGATTGCCATGCTGGTGGGCTTTGCCGTGTTCCGCGATCGCCCCTGGAGCATTTATGAAATCCTGCAGGCCACGCTCAGCCTGATCCTGATCGTCATCCTGTTCAATCGCTTTCTGCCCTTTCTGTTCTTCTCCCGCACCCGCGGGGAGTGGCTGGCGCGTTGGGCTTGGCTGCTGCGAGTCCTCGTCTACCTGGCCCTGCCGATTACGCTGGTGCTGGGTTTTCTGCAATCGGTAACTGCGCTTACCAAGGAGCACGCCGAGGAGACCCCCGAAAGCCAGGCCGAAGCGGTGGACGCGCTGATCGAGGCCGGAGAGGAAGAGGGCATTCTGGACGAGAGTAACCGCGACCTGATTCAGTCCGTGGTCGAGTTCAGCGAGAAGACGGTGCGCGCGGCCATGAAGCCGCGGCCTGAGATCGTGGCCGTCCCCACCAATACCACGGTGGAACAGTTCGTCGAACTGCTGCGCACCCGGCCCTTTACCCGGGTGCCGGTTTTCGAAGGCACCATTCACAACATCGTGGGTATCGTTTTCACCCAGGATGTTCTGCAGGTTCCCGACAGTGAAGCGCACAGCCGCACCGTGGACACTCTGATGCGCCGCGATGTGTACTTCGTTCCGGAAAGCAAACTGGGAAGCGAACTGCTGCGCGAGATGCAGAAAAACAATATCCGTATGGCGATCGTGGTCGATGAATACGGGGGCGTGGCAGGCCTGGTTACGATTGAGGATCTGGTGGAAGAAATCGTGGGAGAGATTCGCGATGAGCACGAGAAGGTAGAAGTGATTCGCGAGGCTGACAACTCCTACATCGTGCCCGGCAACCTGGATGTGGACCGGCTGGTGCAGATGTTCGGCATCCGCCCCGAGGGGAGGGAGTCCGCGACCGTCGCGGGCCTGGTGAGCGAACTGGCGGGGCGCATCCCGCCGCGCGGCGAAGTGATTGAAGAGGACGGACTTCGCTTCGAAGTGCTGGAATCCACGGAACGCAAAGTGGAGCGCGTCCGCATCTCGGTCGCCCGTCCCAGCCAGCTGAAACTGATATAGTCATCGCAGGTGGCGTGGTTTGCCCCTAGCCCTGGGATTTCACGATTTCTGATGGCCTTCCACTCCGGATTCGTTTGCATTCTCGGCCGCCCCAATGCCGGCAAATCGACGCTCCTGAACGCCATGGTCGGGCAGAGGCTCGCCATCGTAAGCCCGAAGCCTCAGACCACTCGCAACCGTATCCTGGGCATCATCCATGCCGCCGGGACCGAGGGAGCGCAGAGCGGACAAGTCGTGCTCCTGGATACACCCGGCGTTCACCGGCCGGATACTTCTCTCGGAAAGAAAATGATGGCGGAACTGCGCGAGGCCATGGAAGGCTGCGACCTCATACTGCTGATCGCCGATGCTGCCCGCCCCCAGGCGGCGGAAGACCGCTTTGCGCTTCAGATGGTGCAGAAATCAGGAACCCCGGCTTTTCTTCTGCTCAACAAGATCGATCTGCTTCGCGGCTCGAAGGAAAGACTGCTTCCCATCATCGACGGCTACCGCAAGCTTTACGATTTCAAGGAAATCATTCCTCTTTCCGCGCGCAGGCGCCAGGCGCTGGACGTGCTGCTGGAAAAGATCCTGCGCTTTCTGCCCGAGGGCCCGCGCTATTTTCCTGAAGATCAGATTACCGATCAGCCGCTTCGCTTCATGGCGGCCGAGATCATCCGCGA
This sequence comes from uncultured Acidobacteriaceae bacterium, assembly GCA_964408515.1. Taxonomy (GTDB): domain Bacteria; phylum Acidobacteriota; class Terriglobia; order Terriglobales; family Acidobacteriaceae; genus CAYOZX01. The sequence continues at coordinate 16,024 of CAYOZX010000012.1, forward strand.
GCAGGTGTTGGTCGAGACCAGCGCTGAAGTCCCACACGCGGTAACGGTCGCGGTGGAGAGATTCGAGGAGGGGAAGCGCTTGCACCGGATCGCGGCCGTGATCTATTGCGAGAGGGAAGGACAAAAGGCAATTCTCGTGGGCAAGCGCGGCCAGATGCTCAAGAGAATCGGCACCGCCGCCAGGCTGCAGATCGGGAAACTGTTGGGGACGCAGGTGTTCCTGGAGCTGTTCGTGAAGGTGCAGGGACACTGGCGGGATTCATCCCATTTCGTCGAGGAACTGGACTGGCGCCGCCAGACGGAGCCGTTTGCCTTCATCACCAAGCCATGACCGCATTTTGCTCCGCAAGCGTGATCCTTGTAGAATCCATCAGCCGGGTGCACGATTCTCCGGCGCTGCCAACCAGACTATGACTGCCGATTCGCAGCCCGCTCCTGATTCCCCCAAGCCCAAGTTGAAACTTAAGATCACGCTGTCGGCGGAGCGGACCGCGGTCGATCCAGTGGTTCAAAGTGTCATGGAACTGGTCCGCCAGGAGCAGTGTGGTGCTGAAAGGCAGGACTCCGTCGAGCTGGCCCTTACCGAAGCCTTGGCCAATGCCGTGGTCCACGGCGCCAAGGCTGACCCCTCGAAGATCGTGGAGTGCGATGTGATCTGCCACGAAGATCACAGCATGCTGATCGTGGTGCGTGACCCCGGCGCCGGCTTCGACCCGGCGAGCATTCCCAACCCCCTGCAGGGGGAAGGCGTGCTTGCCGACCACGGGCGCGGAATTTTTCTCATCAATCAGCTGATGGATGAAGTGAAGTTCTTCAAGAATGGCACCGAAATCCACATGCTCAAGCGCTGAAGCACCGTCCTGATTCACCGCCGCCCGACGGCTATTCCTTTACGGCGATCCCCAGAGTTTTCATCTTGCGGTACAGGTGGCTCCGTTCGAGGCCAAGAACTTCGGCGGTGCGGCTGATGTTGCCGTGGTTGTCGTCGAGCTTCTTCAGAATGTAATCACGTTCATAGGCGGCGCGCGCCTGATGCAACGTGGAGAACTCGGCTCCCGTGACCTTGCGGCTGCCGTCGCGGTGTACCAGCGGTGGCAGATGCCTGCGGTCGAAGCGCGTGGTGGTCGGATTCATGATCACTATGCGCTCGATCACGTTGCGCAATTCGCGCACGTTTCCCGGCCAGGAATAGCGCATCAGCGTCTCGATCGCGTCGTCGGTGATTTCTCTCGGTCTCCGCCCGTAGGTGGCGGAAAATTCCTTGAGGAAATACCGCCCTAACAGGGGAATGTCTTCCTGCCGCTCGCGCAGCGGAGGGACGGAGAAAGGAATCACGTTGAGGCGGTAAAACAGGTCCTCGCGGAAGTTGCCGCGGGAAATCTCTTCGTCAAGGTCCTTGTTGGTGGAGGCGATCAGGCGGGCGTCTACGGTCAGGAGTTCATCGCTGCCCACGGGCGTGAAACGCTGCTCGTCGAGGGTGCGCAGAACCTTCGCTTGCGTCTTCAGACTCATGTCCCCGACTTCATCGAGGAAGAGGGTGCCGCCATGCGCCCGCTGGAATTTTCCCTCCTTGTCGGAGGCCGCGGGAAACGATCCCTTGCGATGACCGAACAGCTCGCTCTCGATCAGATCCTCGGGAATGGCCGCGCAGTTCAGTTCCACGAACATCTCGTTCTTGCGCAGGCTCTGGGCATGGATGGCGCGGGCCACCAGCTCCTTGCCCGTGCCCGATTCTCCGTAAATCAGCACCCGGCCGTTGGTCGGCGCCATGAGTTGGATTTGCTGCCGCAAAGCCTTCATGGGCACACTTTCACCGACGATCACGCTGCGTGGGGCGAGCTGCTTCTTCAGCTCGCGGTTTTCCTGCCGCATCTGCCGGGCGTCGATGGCGTGTTTCAGCAGGATGAGGGTCTTGTCGATCGAAAGCGGCTTTTCCAGGAAGTCATACGCTCCCAGTTTCGTGGCGCGGACCGCGGTTTCAATGGTGCCGTGGCCCGAGATCATGATGACCTCGGGAGCATTCTCCAGCTCGCGAATTTTCTGAAGAGTTTCGAGCCCATCCATGCCGGGCAGCCACACGTCCAGCAGCACCACATCAAAGGACCGCTTGCGGAGCACGTCCAGGCAGGACTCGCCGCTTTCCGCCAGGGAGGCGCGGTAGCCCTCGTCTTCCAGCACTCCCTTCAGGGACTGCCGGATGCCAGATTCGTCATCTACGATGAGGACATTATGCATGTTGTCCGGCGGCGGGTGCGGCCACGGACTCGGGAGCCAGCGGCAGCTCGACCACAAAACGGGCGCCGACCGGACGGTTTTCCTCTACCCGAATTGAACCGCGGTGGTCTTCGATGATGCGGCTGACAATGGCGAGCCCGAGGCCGGTTCCCCGCTTCTTGGTGGAGAAGTACGGCAGGAAGAGCCTCTCCTTCAACTCCTGGGTAACTCCGTGGCCGGTATCCGCGACCGTGATTTCTACCGCATCGCGCGTCGCCACCAGCATGGTGGAAATCTGGATCTCCTGCACCATCGCCTTCTGAACCGCTTCCGCGGCGTTGTCGACCAGATTGGCCAGCGCCCGTTTGATCGCCTCCGGATCGGCCATCACTTTGGGTAGATCGTCAGCCAGAAAGGTCTGCACCCGGATGTTGTCCAACCGGCCATTGAACATCGCCAGCGTGCTTTCGACGATGGCGTTGATGTTCGCGGGCATGGGCTGCGAGGTGGGGAAGCGCGCCAGCGTGGAAAACTCATCGACCAGGGTGCGCAAGGTTTCCACCGCGCCACCGATGGTTTCAGCACAGCTGTGCAGGATCCTGAGGGAAGCCCTGTCAGGAGGAACGTCGCGGTCTAGATGACGGCGGATGCGCTCGGCCGAGAGCGCAATCGGGGTCAGCGGATTTTTGATCTCATGGGCCACGCGCCGGGCGACTTCGCGCCAGGCCGCCTGTTTCTGCGCCTTGAGCAAATCTGACAGGTCTTCGAACACCAGGACATAGCCCAGGCTCTGCCCGTCATGCTGCAGGGTGGCTACGGTGACGGCGGCGTTCAAGAGGGAGCGGTGCAATGCCATTTCCAGCTGGGTCGTGGTCGTGCCCATACGGTCGGCGCGACGCAGCAGGGGCTCGAGGTCTTCCAGTATCTCCTGGGGGAACAGGTCGCGCAGGGTTCCGCCGATCGGGCTCGGAGCTCCCGCGCCGGTCGGATTGAACATCCGCAGCAGGGCATGGTTCACGTGCGTGATGCATCGCCGCGCATCCAGGGAAAGGACGCCGGTCGGAATACTTTCCAGGATGGTTTCGATGTGCCGCCGGCGTTGCTCCAGGGCAATGTTGGCGGCGCTGAGCTCGTGGCTGGAAGCCTCAATCTGTCGCCGGCTGGTTTCCAGCTCTTCGGCCATGCGATTGAACGAGCGCACCAGGTCGCCGATCTCATCCGCCGCGCTCATCTCGACGCGATAATCCAGCCGCCCGCGCGAGATTTCCTGTGTGGCCTCGGCCAGGGCCACCACCGGACGTGTCACCAGTTTGGCCAGGTACAACGACAACCAGGTGGTGGAGAATAGCACCAGCACAGTCAGCAGCAACAGCAATCCCATGTAGGTCCGCCGCACCAGTTTGCGTTGACGGCTGAGCTCCAGGTAACGGTGCTGGCTGGCCTCCAGCTGCTTGACCGTCTCCGAGAACTTGAGCGGCAGCGGCATCGCCACGACAATCAGACCATGCTCGTTCACGGCGGCCGCTCCTAGAATGTAGTCGGTGTTCTCCCACTTCAGAGGAACCACCGCGTCGGAGGTCAGACGATCCAACGGAATCCTGGCCTTCAGGAGCGGCCACGCGGCGGGGGCGTTGAAGCTGGCTTCGGCATTCCCCTCCTGCAAAGCCAGGGCGAAACCACCTTGCAAGGTGGGCTGGTGCCGGCGGAACTCGTTCATTACATTCGAAAAACTATGTCCCGCAAAGGCGCGCTGGGTTTCGGGAGCGGCGGCCATCGCTTCCGCCTCCACGCGCGCGTTCTGCGCGGCATATTTGGCCACCAGAGAAGCCACCGCCGCGGTGTCTTCCCGGACCTCCTCCACCGGCCGGGAGAACCACTTGTCGAGCGACCGGTTCATCAACCCGTAAGCAAACCAGAACATCATGATGACCGGCAGAAACGAAAGCAACAATCCGGCCACCACCAGGCGGGTGCGAAACTTGGAGCCGAGGACACCGAGTCGGCGCTCGGCGAACAGTTTGAGCAGATTGCGCGCCAGGACAAAGGTCAGAGCCACAAACAGAAGAAAAATCAGGGCGGAGAGTGCAGCGAAAGAAAGCAAAGGGAAGCGTTGCTGCTGGACGTCGGGGTTAAGAAACGGTACATCGAAAGACGTCTGTGACAGCAGAATCCCGAATAGCACCAGGATCCCCATCGCGAGCAACAGAATGACTTTCTTCCGGCTGGGGCTGGGGTTGCGGGTTGGGCTCTGCGAAGACAAGATCCGGCTTCCCCGGCAGGATTCTACACTCCACTCTCGCAAAGGGCCGGGGGCGACTTTTTATTATAAGCCGGAAGCGGGCGCAGTATTCGGCGGGAACCTGTTCAGCAAGCATGCGCTTAGGTGCGAAGGGGCCCACTTCTTCGTAGCCAGATTGAACCGTCGGCGCCATCCGAGTGGCGCCCCCAAGGCACGTCCGACGCGAAGTGCAGTAGGAACGGATTGACAGCCAGGCTAGAATCTCGAACCGCAGGGGAGGAGGTGGGAATGCTCAGCTACTCGTGCGGGCCGGAGCAGCCGCTGTGGGAGATGACCATCGGCCAGGTGCTCGACCGGACGGTCGAGCGCTGCGGTGATGACCTCGCCCTGGTTTCCTGTCATCAGGCGAAGCGGTTTACCTGGCGCGAATTGCGGATGCAGGCCAATTGCGTCGCCAGCGGGCTGTGGTCACGCGGAATCCGGCCGGGAGATCGCGTAGGGCTTTGGTCCACGAACTGCGTCGAATGGGTGATGGTGCATCTCGCTTGTGTGCTTACGGGGGCGATCCTGGTCAATGTCAATCCCGCTTACCGTAGCCACGAACTGGCTTTTACTCTGCGCAAGTCGCGCATGAAGGCGCTGTTTCTGTGGGAGAGCGACAACCGCGCGGAATACTCTCAGATTCTCGCCGAAGCTCGCCGCGACCATGCGCTGCCCCTCGAGCACGTGATTTTCTTCGGCAGCCCGGACTGGCAGGAACTTCTGCGTGTCTTGCCCGAGGTCCAGCCTGCCATTCACCCTCAAGATGTGGCCAACATCCAGTACACCTCGGGGACTACCGGCATGCCGAAAGGCGTGATGCTGACCCATCGCAACCAGGTCAACAACGGCAGGATGCTGGCGCAAGGCATGGGTTACAGCGAGCGGGATCGCATCTGCGTTCCCGTGCCCATGTACCACTGCTTTGGATGTGTGATCGGAACCATGTCGGCGCTGGCCAGTGGCGCCGCCATCATTTTGCCCAACTGGAGCTTCGATGCGCGAGCGACCCTCGCCGCGATTGCGGCCGAGCGCGCGACATCTCTCTATGGCGTGCCCGCCATGTTCATCGCTGAACTTGGTCTTCCGGATTTCGCGAGCTTCGATCTGAGCAGTCTGCGCACGGGCATGATGGCCGGCGCGCCCTGCCCAGTGGAGGTGATGAAGCGCGTGATCTCTGCTATGCACTGCCGCGAGTTGACCATCGGCTACGGCCAGACGGAGAGCACGCCGGTGGTCACCATGTCCGCGGCTGACGATCCCCTGGAAGTCAGGGTGGCTACCGTCGGGAAAGCCCTGCCCTGCACGGAGATGAAGATCGTGTCGCCGCTCGATGGCAGCACTTTGCCGAGGGGCCAGCAGGGGGAAGTGTGTGCTCGCGGGTACATGGTGATGAAGGGCTATGACGACGAACCCGACACGACCGCACGGGCCGTGGACCGCGAAGGCTGGCTGCACACCGGCGACCTCGGCGTTATGCGCGACGATGGATACATTCACCTCACCGGCCGGGCCAAAGACATGATCATCCGTGGCGGAGAGAATGTTTATCCCCGCGAGGTGGAAGACTTCCTGTACACCCACCCCAAGGTAGCGGAAGCGCAGGTGGTGGGAATTCCAGACTCGCGGCTGGGCGAAGTGGTGCTGGCCTGGATACGTCTGAAACCGGGGACGAGCGCCAGCGAAGATGAGATTCGTACCTTCTGCGCGGGGCAGATCGCATATTTCAAGATTCCCCAGCACATCCGCTTTGTCGACCAATTTCCCATGACGGTCACCGGCAAGATCCAGAAATTCAGGATTCGTGAGATTGAAATCCAGGAACGCGGCCTTGATTCGGTGGCGGGGTTGGAGACGGCATAGCCCTCCGCGCTCGGAAAGGCACGACTCTCTGCCATTCGTTGCCCCAGCCCTCTGAACCGTCCTTGTGGAAACTAAAGTACCCCCCGCCTATTTTGGTTAGAAGAGACCGGCGGCTCGGCATCTCGCCGCAAGCCTTGTTTTATGCGGCTTCTGTGGGTGTCCTGTCAGCGGGTTACCGAAGGCGCACGCAAACGCATGGAACTAAAGTTACTGGTGCAGTAATCCCGTTACGTTGACAATTTGTGTCAACGCGACAGGCTGCGTCTTCTCCCCTCGAAAGGCAGCTGCATTCGCGGCGCAATCGTAAAGCACACTCTGGGACGCGAAGATAGGAGATCGAGGTATGTCTCAACGGCTGGGTGATCTTCTGGTCAAAGAGAAGGTCATCACCGCAGACCAGTTGGAGAAGGCGGCCAAGGTCCAGAAGGAAAGCAACTGTCGTCTGGGCTCCGCCTTGGTCAAACTGGGATTCCTGACCGATGAGGACGTTACCAATTTTCTTTCCCGCCAGTACGGCGTTCCAGCCATCAATCTTTCGTATTTCGAGATTGATCCTTCGGTCGTGAAGCTGATTCCCTTTGAGACCGCGAAGCGCTACCAGATTCTGCCCCTGAGCCGGGTGGGCGCCTCCCTCACCATCGCCATGGTGGATCCCACCAACGTCTTCGCCATGGACGACATCAAGTTCATGACCGGCTTCAACATCGAGCCGGTGGTGGCTTCGGAGAGCTCCATCCTGGAGGGCATCGAGAAAGCCTACGGCACCACTCAACAGGAAGACCTGGAGCAGGTCATGCAGTCGATGACCGAGAGTGGTGAGGCCGACGTCGAACTGCAAGCGGAAGAAGCCGAGATGGAGTTGGCTGACCTGGAGCGCGCAGCCGATGAAGCGCCCATCGTGAAGCTGGTCAACCTGGTGCTTACCGATGCGGTCAAGCGCGGGGCCAGTGACATCCACATGGAGCCTTACGAGAAGGAATTCCGCGTGCGCTTCCGCATTGACGGCGTGCTGCAGGGCATCATGTCGCCGCCCCTTAAGCTGAAGGACGCCATCACTTCGCGCGTCAAAATCATGGCCAAGCTGGACATCAGCGAGAAGCGGCTGCCCCAGGACGGCCGCATCATGCTGAAGATGAATCTCGGCGGACGCAAGAAACAGCTCGACTTCCGGGTCAGCACTCTGCCCACGCTGTGGGGCGAAAAGATCGTCATGCGGTTGCTGGACAAGGAAAACCTGCGGCTCGACATGACTAAGCTGGGCTTCGAGCCCGAGTCCCTGACCAAGTTCGAGAAAGCCATTTTGAAGCCCTACGGCATGGTCCTGGTGACCGGGCCTACAGGGTCCGGCAAGACCAACACCCTCTACTCCTCGATCGCGCGCCTGAACACGCCCGACACCAACATCATGACCGCCGAAGATCCGGTCGAGTTCCAGTTGGCTGGCGTGAACCAGGTGCAGATGAAGGAGCAGATCGGGCTGAACTTTGCCGCTGCCCTGCGCGCGTTTCTGCGGCAGGATCCCAACATCATCCTGGTGGGCGAAATTCGCGACTTTGAAACCGCCGAAATTGCCATCAAGGCTGCGCTCACCGGCCACCTGGTGCTCTCGACCCTGCACACCAACGGCGCTCCCGAGACCATCACCCGGCTGATGAACATGGGTATCGAGCCTTTCCTGGTGGCGACCTCGGTGCACCTGATCTGCGCCCAGAGACTCGTTCGCCGCATTTGCCGCGATTGTGCCGAACCGGTGGACATGCCGCAGCAGGCTCTCATCGAGGAAGGCTACACGCCCGAAGAAGCCAAGACCGTCAAGATACAGAAGGGCAAAGGCTGCGGCGTCTGCAACAACACCGGATACAAGGGCCGCACCGGCTTGTACGAGGTTATGGAAGTGGACGACGAAATCAAGGAGCTGGTCCTGGTGGGCGCTTCTTCGCTGGAACTGAAGAAGAAGGCAATTGAGCGCGGCATGATCACCCTCCGCCGCAGCGGACTGATCAAAGTGGCCGCCGGCTTCACCACCCTCGAAGAAGTTGCACGCGAAACCATTCACTGAGAAGGGAAGGAAGGAAACCTATGTCGCTTTCGTTAAGTGATCTGTTGAAAAGGCTGCTGGAGATGGCGGGAAGCGACCTCCACATCACCACCAATTCACCGCCGCAGATTCGCGTGCACGGACACCTGGTGCCCCTGGATCTACCCCAGTTGACACCGGCGGAGACCAAGCAGCTGGCCTACAGCGTCATGACCGACGCGCAGAAGCATCGCTTCGAGGAAAGCCTCGAGCTGGACTTCTCCTTCGGCTTGAAGGGCCTGGCCCGCTTCCGTGCCAATGTCTTCAATCAACGCGGCGCCACGTCAGCGGTTTTCCGTCTCATTCCTTTCGAAATCAAATCTTTCAATCAGCTGGGGCTGCCGGGGATCGTCAGCAAGCTGTGCGACAAACCCCGCGGCCTGGTGCTGGTCACGGGCCCCACCGGCTCGGGCAAATCCACCACTCTCGCGGCCATGATTGACAAGATCAACAGCGAACGCCATGACCACATCCTCACTATCGAGGATCCCATTGAGTTCGTGCACATGAACAAGAACTGCGTGGTCAATCAGCGCGAACTGCACGCTGACACCAAGAGCTTCGCCGACGCTTTGCGCGCGGCTCTCCGTGAAGACCCGGACGTGGTGCTGATCGGCGAAATGCGCGATCTGGAGACCATCGAGTCGGCCCTGCGCATCGCCGAGACCGGCCACCTGACTTTCGGTACGCTGCATACCAACTCGGCGGCTTCCACCATCAACCGCATCATCGACGTCTTCCCCGCCCATCAGCAGCCCCAGATTCGGGCCCAGCTGTCGCTGGTGCTGGAAGGCATTCTGTGCCAGAGCCTTCTGCCCCGGGCCGACAACAAGGGCCGAGCCATGTGTATGGAAGTCATGGTGCCCAACGCCGCCATTCGCAACCTGATCCGCGAGGACAAGATTCACCAGATCTACTCCTCCATGCAGTCCGGACAGGACAAGTTCGGCATGCAGACCTTCAATCAGGCCCTGGCGTCGGCGTACTTCCAGAAGCAGATCACGCTCGAAGTCGCCACGTCGCGCTCCAGCAACCAGGATGAACTGCAGGAGATGATCAGCCGTGGAGCCGGGCTGAATCGCAATCAGCCAGCGATGGCTCGGGGTGCGGCGCCGGTCAAGAGATGAAGAGATAGAGAAGCAGGCCGCCGCTTGCTCGTGAGAGTCGGCGGCCACAATCAGAGGAAAGCAGGTTCCGGACGGAGATCAAGCTCCGACGGGAAGGGAAGATCGCAGCAAGGAGACACTGAACATGCCAGTTTTTACATTTTCCGGTAAGGACGCGTCGGGCCAGAAGGTCAGCGGTGAACGGACTGCCCCGAACAAGCAGGTGCTGACCGCCCAACTGCGCCGTGAGCGCATCACTCCAGGAGCCGTTCGCGAAAAGGGCAAGGAATTTGCCATGCCCACGTTCGGCAGCGGGAAGGTCAAGACCAAGGACATCGCCATCTTCTTCCGCCAGTTCTCGGTCATGATCGAC
>CAYOZX010000013.1:0-17371 GCA_964408515.1 uncultured Acidobacteriaceae bacterium
CGTCTTGTCCTGTTCCTGGGCCGCATCATCCCACGAAAGGGCGCTGATCTGCTGATTGACGCACTCAGTGAGCTGGGAGACGAAGTCAAGGCGGTAGTTGCTGGTCCGGAGGCAGAGCCGGGTTACGTCGAAGCATTACGTCAGCATGCCCGAACCCGAGGGGTAGCCGGCCGGGTCGTGTTCTGTGGCCCTCTTTACGGGGAAGCGAAAAAAGCCGCCCTCGTCGATGCAGATGTCTTTGTGCTTTGCTCGCGGTACGAGAATTTCGGGAACACCGCTGCCGAGGCGATTGCCTGCTCCACTCCGGTCATAGTTTCAGACCAATGCGGGATTGCACCGCTCATTCAAGACCGCTGCGGCCTTGTGACCCAGTACGATGGGCTGGCACTGGCACGTGCATTGAAGACGTTGTTTAAACAACCCCTTTTGTATCAGGAATTGAAGGCGGGATGTCACGGAGTGACCGCGGACCTGTCCTGGGACAGGTTGATCCACGAAATGATTGACCTTTATCAACGCTTGGCTCGGCGCAGAAGGCCGGTCGGCGCCTCTGATCAAAGCATGCTCCGCGCCAGCTAAACATCCTCGCATGCGACTCATTCACAGGGGTTAGTTCGTTGCTTCGCCGCCGTGCAGCACCGATGCTGACGACCGTGCAGTCACGCCTGCTCAGGAAGCTTTCTCTCGCCCTGATCACGGCAGGCCTGACGCTCCTTGTCTATGGCTTGGCGTGGACGTATTCAACCCACAGGTATCTGAAAGGATTTGCAGACGCGATTGTTCCTCTGAATGGCTCCCCGCTCGAAAAGTCTGAGGCTCTGCTGCAATGGTTGGGCCACCAGCCGCCCCGGGGGGACGTCGAATATTGGGGAGCCGCGAATCTACGCGACCCGGTAAACATTGTGCAGAACAAGCGGCTGTTGGAGTATTGCGGATACGCCACCAACGCATTCGTGAATCTTGCCCACGAGGCGGGCGTGCGCAGCCGAAGACTGTTGCTCCTCAGCGATGACGGCAATACAAAGCACGTGGTGGCGGAAGTACAGGACGGCGAGCGCTGGATCGTGGTCGATCCAAGTATCGGCGCTCTGTTCAGGAGTCCCTCAGGGAAGCCCTTAAGCAAGGAGGAGTTGCGCGACCCCGCAGTCTATCAGGAAGCGATCACCAGAATGCCTCGGTACAACCCGACCTATACGTTCTCCACGTATGCCCACATCAACTTGAACCGCATTCCCATCGTGGGGTCCCAGGTTCGGCAGAGGCTCGACGGAATCGATACGCGGTGGGAGGAACTCATCGATTGGGGTTACTTCCCGGAGAATCCGGAATTTTGGCCCACGGCAACCGGCCTTTTTCTCTTGGCCGTCGGACTTGTGGCTGGCTATGTTGTCTCGCGTATCGGCGGCAAAGAAGTGAGCCCAACTCTCAGACAACATGCGGAATTTTGGCGACGGGAAACTTTCGCAACTCGCAAGTCAGCGTAGCGCCTATGTGTGGAATCTGTGGTGTCATCGGCTCCTTCGAGCCTGATTCGGCCCGATCTGCCGTGCGGTTGATGATGAAGCAGATGCATCATCGTGGACCGGACGACGAAGGCATGTTTCTCGATCGGTCTGTGGCCCTGGGGATGCGCCGGCTCAGCATCATTGATGTCGACGGCGGCAACCAGCCGGTCTTCAATGAAGATGGGTCGGTAGTGGTCGTTTTCAACGGGGAGATCTACAACTTCCGGGAGTTGCGCCGCACGCTCGAGACCCTCGGCCACGTGTTCCACACCGGGGGCGATACGGAAGTGATCGTCCACGCCTATGAAGAATGGGGCGAAGATTGCCTGGAACATCTCGACGGAATGTTTGCGCTGGCGGTGGCTGAGACGTCGAAGTCTACGCGGCACGGCAACCCCAGGGTGCTATTAGCTCGCGACCGCCTGGGTATCAAGCCGCTTTACTATGCCCTGATGGACAGCACGCTGTTCTTCGCTTCAGAGGTGCGATCACTCTTAGGATCAGGCGAAGTAGCACCGCGGCTGTGCGAGTCAGCGTTGCGAAGCTATCTGCTGTTCGGCTCGGTCAGTGAACCCTTGACGCTGGTGGAGGGCATTTACTCGCTCCCGCCGGGGCATCGGGTCGTGCTTTCCGCCTGCAGCCGCCACTCGGAAATTCGGCCCGAGGCCTACTGGGATTTCGCTCAGTCTGCTCAGCCCCCGTTGGTTACGAGGAACCGGGAGCGGTGCAGCGCCGCCGCATTTCTCCGCTCGCTGCTCACGGAATGCGTCGAGTCCCACCTGGTGGCGGATGTGCCCATCGGAATTTTTCTGAGCGGCGGCATCGATTCCACCACCCTGGTTTCCCTGGCTGCGCAAAGGGGCGGGCCGGTTTACACTCTTACCGTCGACTTTCAGGAGAGACAGTTCAGTGAGGCCGAAATCGCCCGCCGAACCGCGCAAAAGTTCGGCACCATCCATCAGGAATTCTTGCTCACGGCGGAAGACGTACTCGCGCGGCTAGGTGAGGCGGTCGGCGCGCTCGACCAACCCAGCATGGATGGCATCAACAGCTACTTCGTCTCCTGGGCCGCGCGACAGGCGGGCTTAAAGGTGGCTCTCTCGGGACTTGGAGGCGACGAGATTTTCGGCGGCTACTCTACCTTTCGCTCCACCGGTGGAGCCCGATCGGCAGCGGCCTTGGCTCGCAGCCTGCCCTTTCACTCTTTCATCGGTTCTACAGCGGAGAAGTTGGCGGCGTTCTCCGGCAACAAAGATGCGCGCCGCAAGATGGCTTCTCTGCTGCGCGATCCCAACTCCCTTCCCCATCCCTACTTCTTCACGCGCCTGCTTTTTACTCCCACCCAGGTGCAGGGATTAATGGCGAATGCCTCGCATGCAACCGAGCCCTGGGAGAAATGGCTATCGCAGACTGCCCGCGGGTCGGAACAACTCGATGATTTCACCGCGGTGTCCTGCCTTGAGTCCCGCTCATACATGGTTAACACCCTCTTGCGCGATACAGATTCGATGAGCATGGCCAATTCGCTTGAAATCAGGGTTCCATTTCTCGATCATCCGCTGGTGGAGTACGTCACCCGCCTGCCGGGCTCGATCAAGCACAAGGATGGAGTACCCAAAGCTCTTCTGGTGGAAGCCATGGGCGATCTCCTCCCCAGAGAGGTTGTATGGCAGCCCAAGCGTACCTTCACCCTGCCTTGGGAGCCGTGGCTGCGCGGTCCGCTGAAAAATGAAATGAACGCCGAATTCGGCGCCATCACCCCTTCTCTCGAGGGGGCCATTAACCGGCGGGAAATGGAGCGGGTTTGGTCCGACTTTCTAACCGGAAAAACCAGTTGGTCGCGGGTGTGGAGTCTCTTCGTCCTGAATCGCTGGGTGCAGACTCACCTGGAAAACTGATCAGGCCTGGGAGCGTTATTAAGCAATCGCAGGATATGCGAATCCTTCTTCTGAACCAGTATTTTCCGCCCGACACGGCGGCCACCGCGAAGATGGCTGCCGCCGTCGCCGATGCCCTGGCTCAGGGTCATGAAGTTACCGTGCTCTGCGGTCGCCCTTCGTATAATCCGACTGAGTCGCATTCCCTTTATTTTCTTCGCCGTCAGCGGCAGGGAAAAGTTCTGGTGGAGCGGGTCTGTTCCACCGCGTTTCCACGCCACCGCATGGCGCAGCGCCTGTTCAACTATGTCTCTTACGTAACGCTGGCAGCTCCGCGCGCTCTGATGATCCGTACCGATGCGGTTCTCGCCATGACCGATCCGCCGTTTCTGGGTATCGTCGGAGCTTTGGTTGCGTTCCTCAAGCATTGTCCCTTTGTCTACAACATCCGCGATCTCTATCCGGAAATGGCGGTGTCCAGCGAAATCGTCCGGCCGGCGCGCTGGGTGCGCTTCTGGGAGAAGTTACACCGCTGGGCCCTGGCTAGGTCCACGCGCGTGATTGTCCTGGGCGACGACGCTCGTGAGCGCATTGTGGCAAAAGGAAAAGACGCCGCTCGCGTCGTCGTCGTGCGCGACGGCGCCCGAAATTTCGCCGCGGCGCTTCCGCCTCAGAATAGTCCTGTCTCACGCGACATCCGCAGCGGATATTCGTTTGTCGTGCTGCACGCCGGAAACCTCGGTTTCTACGGTGCCTGGAATACCGTGGTCACTGCCGCCCGGATGATCCATGAGGAGGACATCGGCTTCGTCTTTGTCGGCGATGGCGCCTTGCGGCGGCAGGTGGAAGCCTCTGCCGGCGGCTGCAAAGCCATCCGCTTCCTTTCCTTTCGTCCGGTTGAGGAGATTCCCCAGGTGCTCGCTGCCGCCGACCTGCACCTGATCACCATTCGGCGTGGGCTCGAGGGAGTGGTAGTTCCCAGCAAGCTCTATCCTATTCTGGCCGCGGGGAGGCCGGTGATCGTGCTTGCGGACGAGAACAGCGACGCCGCCCGTATCGTGCGTCGTAGCGGTTGTGGCGTGGTGGTGGATCCTGACGATCCCGCCGCCCTTGTGGACTTGCTGCGTGACTTGGCCCGCGATCCGGAACGCATGGCGGAAATGAGCCGGCGAGCCAAAGCGGCCGCCGCCGAGTTCGAACTGGAGAAAGAATTGCACCGCTTCGTCAGGGTCATGGAGGAAGTCGCATAAGGGTTCGAGGTAACAGGCGGCCGAACGAACTTGAAAGGATCGAAATGAGAGATCAAAAGCGGGCACTGGTCACGGGGGCGGGCGGTTTTATTGGCCATCATCTGGTCAATCGTTTGAAAGCACAAGGCTGCTGGGTCCGTGGGGTAGACCGGAAATATCCCGAGTACCAGGCTTCAGCCGCAGACGAATTTGAGCTGCGCGACCTGCGCCAGTGGGACGAGTGCCTGGCCGCCGCCGGCGGCGGGATCGAAGAGGTCTACAACCTCGCCGCCGACATGGGCGGCATCGGCTACATTACTGCATTCCGCGCCGACATTGCGCGCAACAACACCCTGATCAATGCGCACATGCTCGAGGCCGCGCGACAGCAGGGGGTGAAGCGCTTCCTGTTCGCCTCTTCCGCGTGCGTGTATGCGCAGAGCAAACAGACCAACGCGGGCGTCGCGCCTCTCAAAGAGGAAGACGCTTTTCCTGCGGAGCCCGAGCCAGGCTACGGCTGGGAAAAACTCTACGCCGAAGAGCTCTGCCGCTACTACTGGCAAGACTACAAGTTTGAAACCCGCATCGTGCGCCTTCACAACGTGTACGGCCCGCTGGGCACCTACGATGGCGGGAAGGAAAAGGCCCCCGCCGCCATTTGCCGGAAAGTCGCCCTCGAGAGGGACGGCGGCGAGATCGAAATTTGGGGAGACGGAGAGCAGACCCGTTCGTTCATGTACGTGGACGATTGCGTGGAAGGGTTGGTTCGCGTCATGGCTTCCGCCTACCGCGATGCCTTGAACCTCGGTACGGATGAACTGGTGACTATCAATCAGTTGGTGGAGCTGGTGTGCGAGGTGGCCGGCAAGAGGCTTGGCAAACGGCACAACCTGCAGGGGCCGCAGGGCGTCCGGGGACGCAACAGCGACAACAGCCTTCTCCGCCGCGTGCTGGGCTGGGAACCGTCCATCTCGCTGAAGCAGGGCCTGGCTTCAACTTATCCCTGGGTTTATCAGCAGTTGGTGGCCGCAAACCGCATCAAGGCGGCGGAACAGATTCCTGCCGCCTGATCACTTCCGTGGTCATAACGTGGTGTTCTGGTCCAGGCCAGACCCAGGGCTGGCCGCCAGTAGAATCAATCTTATAATCGGAGAGTGCCGTGGTTGATGGAATGGTAACTTTCGCCATCGCGCTGACCGCCACCTTGGGTCTGACGGTCCCCGTGCGCCGTCTGGCTCTGCATTGGGCCATCGTCGACCAGCCGAACGCGCGCAAACTCCATCAAAGTCCCATGCCGCTGCTCGGTGGCCTGGCGATTTATTGCGGCACGGTCCTGGCAGTCATACTGACGCTGGACGGTCAGCCGCGCGGCCAGATTTTGGGCATTCTAGGCGCCGGAGCGTTGCTCCTGGCGACCGGAATTCTCGATGACCGCGGCATTCTTCATCACCAGGTCAAGTTGTTTGTGGCCATGCCCTTGGCCGCCTCCACCCTGGTTCTTCTCGGTGTTCGCTTCCGCGCGCCTTCCATCCTTTTGCCGGCGACGCGGCAAAATATCGCTGAGATCGCTCTCACGCTATTCTGGGTGGTTGGGATCACCGCCGCCTTTAGCATTCTGGACCACATGGATGGCCTCGTCAGCGGAGTCGCCGCCATCTCCGCGTTCTTCTTCGCCGTGCTGGCATTGATGGGTGGCCAGGTTCTCGTTGCCACTTTGGCCATGTCAGTCTTCGGGGCGTCCCTGGGATTCCTTCGCTGGAACTTCAAGCCTGCGAAAATTTTTATGGGGGATGGCGGGGCGATGTTTCTGGGTTTCATGCTCGCCACCCTGGGACTCAAGTTGCGGCTCGATCAGGTGCAGCCGGGGCTGGCGTGGATGATTCCTGTCCTGGTTCTGATCATTCCCATCTTTGATACGACGCTCGTTTCCATCTCCCGGACGAGGCGGGGACTGATTCCCTTCGCTGCTCCCGGTAAAGACCATACCGCGCACCGCTTGGCTAATCTGCGCCTGGGACAGCGCGGCGCGGTCCTGGTTATCTACGGTGTCGGAATCGTTTTTGGCTGCGTCGCTGTTGGGCTGAGCCTCTCGCCTGTCCGGCGTCCTGAAATCCTCGCCTTCGCCGTGGCCTTGAGCGCCATAATGTGTGTGACTCTGTTCGAGTATTTGCCCTACGAAAGACAGCAGCGGGCTGCTCGTTCCTGACCAGGTCAGCTTGAGACCTAACGACAAAAGGCGTGAGATCGGCATCGTCGGCGGATCTGCCGCCGGCCTGTTCACTGCTCACCTTCTAAGCCGGGCTGGACGCAGGGTATCCGTGTTTGAAGGCGCGGAAGGAATCGAAGCCAAGCCTCGCACTTTGATCGTCACCAGCCGCATGCGCGACGTGCTGGGCGAGTTGGGCAAGGGCGCCGTGGTCAATGAAATTCGCCGCTTCGAGCTGTTTACCGACGGCCGGGTGGCGCGCATCCCGCTTCATCAACCCGATCTCGTGATTGAACGCAACCGGCTGATTCGCGAGCTGGCATCGGCCGCACAGCAAAGCGGCGCCAACCTCGCCTTCGGAAGGCGCTTCGTGGCCATGGAGCCGGATGCAGAGTCCTTGACGCTTACCTTCCAGTCGGTTGCAGGCGGTGGAAGCGAACAGGTGCGGGTCGGAACTCTGGTCGGCGCGGACGGCGCTACCAGCCGTGTCGCCCGCGCCGCGGGATGGCCAGTCCAGCAGACCGTCCCCCTGTTGCAAGCCATCGTTCGCCTGCCCGCCGCCATGCCGGTCGACACCACCCGGATCTGGTTTATTCCCGACGACACTCCCTACTTCTATTGGCTCATCCCCGATTCTCCCACTCGCGGTGTCCTGGGCCTGATTGGCGAAAGTGGCCCCGCCGCCCGCAAAGCCTTGGAATCGTTTCTGCAGCAGCATCGCCTTGACCCGATCGAGTTTCAGGCGGCCCGAATTCCGGTCTACTCCGGGTGGGTCGAGCCCAGGCGCCGGCTGAATGGCGTCGACGTCTATCTCGTCGGCGATGCTGCCGCCCACGTAAAGGTCACCACCGTCGGCGGCATCGTGACTGGCATGCGCGGGGCGATGGGAGTGAGCGAAGCTATTCTGAACGGCGGACCCGGCCGCCGCTTGCGCGCTTTGCGCCGCGAATTGGAACTCCACCTGTTGATCCGCAAAGCGATTCACAATTTCAATCAGGCCCGTTACTCCCGGCTCGTGGATCTCCTGAACTCCCGCACCCGAAAGGATCTGGAGGAGCATACCCGCGACGAACCAGCGGGTGTCCTCTGGCGTCTTTGCCTGCACCAGCCCAGGCTTTTGCTCTTCGGCCTGCGGGCCTTGCTCGCCGGCAACAGATTCCCACCACTGCCGGCTGACACGCACTGACCCGCAGGCTAGGCACTGCACTCTGCGATTCGTTGGAGTACTCGAAATCCGCCAGACACTTGTTCCAAAACGGGATATAATCCAACCCAGTGCCAATCCGGTTCTGGAAGCCGGAACTCTCGCCTAGGTTGTCAACAACAGGAAGCCAAGCCATGACCGATACCGTTTCGCTCGACTCGAGCGTAACCATCAGCGACGAGGTGGTTTCCCGCGATCTCGAAGGGGAGGCCGTCATTCTCAACCTGGGGTCCGGGACCTATTTCGGGCTGGACAAGGTGGGCACGCGCATCTGGTCGCTGATTCAGCAGGACGGGTCGCTGCGTAAGGTGTTGGCCACCATGCAGCAGGAGTATGACGTCGCCCCTGACAGGCTGGAGCAGGACCTTCTGCGGCTGGTGGCAGAAATGCGCGCCAAGGGACTGGTGGATGTCGCCTCCTGGGATAGACAACCGCATGTCTAAGCTGCGCAAGGCTTTGGCTTTGTCGGCATCCGATTGGCTGACGGTCGCGCAGGCCGCGGGATGGTTCGCCGTGGTCGAACTCGGTCTTGGGTGCCTGCCGGTGCGCACGATAATGTGGATCTCAAGGCGGCGGGCAGCCTCTCATTGGAGACACGATGAAGACGGGCAGGCTGCGCAGCGCGTCGCTTATTGCGTGGAGGTGGCCGCCCGGCTCGATCCCCTGCGTCCGACGTGCCTGAAGAAGGCGCTGGTGCTCTACTTGATATTGAGCGGCAAGGATTTCGAGGCTCAGATCATGATCGGCGCGGCGCGCGACGGCGACCGCCTCGACGCCCACGCCTGGGTGGAACACAAGGGGCAGGCCATCCTGGGCAAGCCCGCGTCCGGACGCTATTTCACCTTGTGCGCGCTGGAGGCGATGGCGGCAGGCGCGCGGCAACAGGCAACTTCATGAGCGGCCTCGCCGGCATTTACAACCTCGACGGCGCGCCGGTCGACCTCGCCCTGCTCGAGCGCATGACCGCGGCCATTGCTCACCGAGGCCCGGACGGCATCCACCAATGGGCCGACGGGCCGGTCGCCATGGGGCACTGCATGCTCCAGACCACTCCCGAGTCGGTCTATGAGCGGCAGCCGTTGACGGACGAGTCCGGCAACCTGTGCCTGACCATGGACGGTCGGGTCGACGATCGCGAAGAATTGCTGGCCGCGCTCAAGTCCAGGGGAGCCAGGCTGCGCGATGACACCGACGCCGAAATTGTCCTCAACGCCTACCAGTGCTGGGGCGAGGACTGCCCGGTGCGCATCCTGGGCGACTTTGCTTTTGTGATATGGGACCGGCGCCAGCGGCAGCTGTTCTGCGCGCGGGACATTCTCGGAGTCAAGCCTTTCTACTACTACACCGACGGCAGGAAGTTCCTGTGGGCGTCCGAACTGCACCAGCTTTTTCAGGACGCGAGCGTTCCGCGCGCGCCGAACGAAGAGATGGTCGCGGAATATCTTGCGGCAAGTCTCACCAACCGGGAAGAAACCTTATATCAGGGGATCATGCGATTGGCCCCGGCACATTCCTTGCTGTTGCGAGCGGGGCGGAGAACCAAGAGCTGGTACTGGGACATTGATCCAGGCAGGGAAATCCGGCACAGGAGCGACAAGGAATACGCGGAACACTTTTTGGAACTGTTCAAAGAAGCCGTGCGCTGCCGGCTACGCAGCCATAAGCCGGTGGGCGCAGAACTTAGCGGCGGGCTTGATTCCTCGTCAGTCGTTGGTATGGCGCAATCTCTGTTTCACGGTGGGCATAATGGAGGCCGAGACTTCCAAACCATTTCTCTGGTTTTCCCGGGGATGGCCTGCGATGAGAGTCCGTACATCGACGAGGCTGCGCGGATGTGGGGTGTGCGGTCCAACCGGGTCGCCTATGAAATGCCTTCACCGGAAGCATATTTCGAGCAAGCAAGGCTTTACCAGGACTTTCCGAACTTTCCCAACGGCATGATGTGGGATCGTGCTTCGGCTCTGATGGGACGAATGGGCTTTCGGGTTTTGCTCACGGGCTGTGGAGGGGACGAGTGGTTTACCGGGAGTTACTACCACTATGCAGATTTCCTTCGCGGTCTGAAGTTCGCGACGTTGCTGCGCCAGTTACGGGCTGATCAGGAGTTTGACCGGGACGGTGCAGTTGCGCCCGCCATTGTTTTTCCTCGGGCTGCCTTTCTAAGGGTCGGAATCTATCCTCTTCTGCCAGGATTCGCCCAAAGGACTGTCAAGTGGCTCTTAGGACGCAAGTTCAAGCCGCCCAGCTGGATTGAGAGCGAGTTTGCAAGCAGGTCACGACTGAGCGATAGAGTTGGGTCAGCGCCTGCCAACAGGAAATTTCCGACATTTGCCCAGGAAGATATGTACCGTTCGCTAATCGACGGCTGGGCGGTTCAGGGATACGAGTTGGGGGACAGGTCAGAATCCAGATTTGGTTTGGAAAGGAGACATCCGCTCTCGGACCGGAGAGTGATCGAGTTTGCCTTCGGCTTGCCGGAAGATCAGCGCTGGCACGAATCGCAGCCGAAACGACTTCTCCGAAATGCCGTTTCCGGCCTTATACCTGAGACCGTCAGGCGCCGGAGAACAAAAGCTGACTTCAGTCGCATCTTCCTCGATTCGATGAGGACACTCGGTGGAAAGCGTTTCTTCGAATCCCTCGCGGTGGCGTCCACGGGATGGATTAATCGTGAGAGGATTTTGCATGCCTGGAACGCAATGTCCGAAGAGACCCAAGGTAGTGTGATGACGAATTGTTTTGCGCTGTGGATGAGCTGCGGGATCGAAGCATGGTTTAGAGGAGCGGCTGGGCCGTCAGGGACATCGTCGTCCGATGCCATTCCAGCTGCGGAGCTGCAGCCAGCTTAACCCAGGAGGGAACGATGCTCGAAAAGCGAAGTGAAAGCCAATTGAAAGAAGCCACACCTCGCCCGAGACTGCTGAATGAATACGTTTCGCCGTGTTTGGTGGAGTACGGGAGCATTGCCAAACTCACGCAGAATGGTCAGGGCAGCGGCAACGACGGCGGCCCCAACGCTGGCATGATGATGGTATGTCTCTAGACCCATGCACGACCTCATCAGCGGCCACGGGCCGGCACCCAAGCCTCTTCAAGGAGTGATTCGCTCTGTCCCTAATCCTTGACGAACACCGCGAGTACCTTTCCGACCCGGCGCGCATCTCTGCCTTCAGCCGGGCGATCCCGGAAGTCGTGCGGCCCGGCGATGTGGTTCTCGATCTTGGATCGGGAACCGGCATTCTGGGATTGCTGGCTTGCCGGGCCGGAGCCGGGACGGTCTATTCCGTCGATGAGGGCGGCATGATAGGCCTGGCGCGGCAGATCAGCCACGCCAATCGGCTGGAAGACCGCGTGGTCTTCGTCAAAGGCCTCTCCACCCGCGTCGACCTTCCCGAAAAAGTGGATGTGATCGTGGCCGACCAGATCGGACACTTCGGTTTCAACGCCGGACTGCTGGAGTATTTTAGCGACGCGCGCGCGCGCTTTCTCAAGCCGCGCGGGAAAATGGTCCCCTCGCGCGTGGACCTGGTGCTGACGGCGGTTGAATCTTCCCGCAGGTGGAGCCAGGTGGAGTTCTGGAATGGCCGGCCGGTGGGATTTGACTTCAGTCCCGCGCGCGCGATTGCCGCCAACACTGGCTATCCCACTGAACTCCGGCCGGAAGAGCTGCTGAGCGAGCCGCAGCGCCTGACTTCCTTCGATCTGGCGCAGTCTACGTCCGCGGCATTCCAAGCCGAGGTCGGTGTCAGGGTGGCGAGAGACGGCGTGCTGCACGGCATCGGGGGATGGTTCGTCGCGCAACTTTCTCCATCCGTGACCATGACCAACTCGCCGCTCGCCGCCGAGCGCATCAACCGCCGGCAAATTTACTTCCCCGTTGACCGCCCGGTGGAGGTGAAAAAGGGCGAGTGCGCGCGCGTGGCCATGCACATTGTGCCCAGCGAGTCGCTGGTGACCTGGAAGGTTGAGGTCTGGAACGAGGGCAGCGGGAACGGGTCGGGACGCGTGCGCCGCGCGGCCTTCAAACACTCAACCTTCAAGGGAATGCTGCTGTGTGAAGAAGACATGCAGCGGACACGGCCGGCCTTCGTTCCCCGGCTCACGGCTTGGGGCGAGGCACGGCTATCGGTGCTGAACTTGTGCGACGGCAAGCGTCCGCTGGCGCAGATCGAGCAGGAAGTTTTCCGCCGTCATCCCAAATTGTTTAAGAGCGCGGGCGAAGCCGCCACGTTCGTGGCTGAGGTCGTGACGCGCTATTCGCAATAGTTCCCATGCCGATTTACAAGGTTTGTGATGTCGCCCTCGAGAGCGACGTGCCTCTTCCGGAGCTGAGAGCGGCGGCGAATGGAAAGCCGGAATTCCGCTTTGCGCTAAGCCGCGCTCCGGTGGACACGGGCGATGACTGCCAATGGCTGCATATCTGGAGCCTGCAGGACGATACCCCCTGGCTGATGCTCGGCCGGCGCGCGGGAGGATATCTGCTGCGGTTTCCCGGGATGGCAGACTTTGCGGTCTCGCAGGATGCGACCGAGATCTTCTGCTGGGCGCCGCCGGATGCGCCCGCTGAGACGGTCCGGCACCTGCTGCTCGACCAGGTGATTCCTCTGTTACTGAGCCGGCAGGGCCATCTCGTGCTGCACAGCAGTGCAGTCTCCGCGCCGGAAGGCGCGATTGCATTTGTGGGTAGAACGGGATCGGGGAAGTCCACGCTGGCTGCCAGCTTTTCGGCGGAGGGCATGCCGGTGCTCGCCGACGATTGCCTGCTGCTGAAAGAGGAAGGTGGCAGGCTGATGGCCGTTCCCAGCTATCCGGGTGTGCGCCTGTGGCCGGAAACTGCGGACGCGCTCTTTGGCGCCGGCCGGTCATGGCCGGACGTGGCGCATTACACCGAGAAAAAGCGAGTGGATGGCGACGCGGGTATCGCGTTTTCTGCCCGGCCGGCTGGTTTGCGGCGGGTGTATTTTCTGGAGCTGCCGGAGGAGGACCGATCGGAGCCGGAAGTTCGGATCCAGACCCTGTCGGCGCGCGATGCTGCGATCGAGCTGGTGAAATTCACCTACCTGATCGATGTCACCGACCGGGAGCGGTTGCAACAGGAATTCGAACGCCTGAGCAGGGTAGCGGTTCAGCCACTCTTCTTCCGGTTGTCATTTCCGCACAACCTGGAAAGGTTGCCGGAAGTCCGCAGAGCTGTGCTGGGGAACGTGCGGGAAGCTTGTGCTTGAACGGAACCGCGTTGTCCGTGACGCCACGAGGGCCAACCATGTTCGCAAACGCCGTCCCTACTGCGATCTTTGCAGGAGTCGTTTCCAGGGCAGCCGCACAGCACGCAGCGGATAATAAAGGAGACTCAAAGCGGGGGGCAGGCGGAGGAAATCCCGGTCGGCAAGCTTGGGAGTGAATACGATATTCGCGGCGCAGCGGAGCTTGTCCCAGCGGCGACGGAGCAGGGCAAGGTGATAGAAGGCGGCCTCGGGCGCGCCGTGCGGAAGCGGTTCCAGCGGAAACAGGCGCAGGCCGGCAGGAGGAGGAACGGCCACAAACTCTTCGGGTAAGCGCAGCTCGAGCAGATGTGAGCACACCGCCAGAGTCTGACGAAGCACAAGGTCGAGCTCGAAGCGCTCGGCCTTTTCTTTCAGGCGAGGCCAGGCGGGCGGACGGCGCCGGCAGAGCTGATGGATGTCGGCGATCCACTTGAGGCTTTGCCACGCGTGCTCGGCGGCATGGACAGCAAGATAGAGCAGCTCCCACTCGGGAGATGGCGCCAGCGCGGGCGATCCGAAACAAGTCGCAGGCAGGGCTTCTGACCAGAGGTCTGCCACGGCGTCGTCGTTGCGGGATGAATGCTGCACCAGCTCCCAGTGAAGCTCGATCAGGAGAGGTTGTCCGGCGTGCTCGCGCTGAAGCTCGAGGTGGCGTCCGTGGCGCAGCGCGAGCTTGCGGAAGAAGGCGTCGCCGTAGAGATCGCGGTAACCGGCGGAGGTGAGAACGTTGACAGCGCGATCAACCTGCCCCGCGGGTACGAACAGGTCGAGGTCGGAGCAGACGCGGGCGGCAGAGTCGGAGAAAAGAGACTGGGCCAGGGCCACGCCTTTGAGCGGGATGACGGGAATGGAGGCGTCGTGGAGCAGACGCAGCAGGCGGGCGAGCTCCTCGGCGAGAAGCTGGTTGCGCAGGGCGTTGGCCATGCATAAGCCTTTGAGCCCGGACTGGATCGCGTCGGGAACGGAGGGGAAGCCCAGTTGGCGCAGATTGCGGTATAGAAGTGGATAAACCTGGTGAGCGCGGGCGCGATCGAGAATGAGCTGCCAGTCGAGGCGTGCGATGAGCAGGTCGCAGGCGCGAGATTGTTCGCCGGCAGTGAGCGGGCCGCGGGCAAGCAGGAGACAGAGGCGGTCCTCATTGGTGAAAGCGGCGGGCGGGCTGGCGGATTCAGGTTTCGAGTCGTGAGCGGGGCGGAATGTGGTGTCCGGGGTCATCTCGTCAGAACGGGCGGTAGTGCTGGGCGGACCATGATCGCCGTGGGCGCCGTCCCACAGGGTACACGATAAAACATGAGCGCGAGCGCGCTGGTCATTGAAGGCATCGAGAAGTATTTTCCGGTTCCGCAGAGCGGCTGGCGGGCGTGGCTGAATCCGTTCGCGCCGCTTACCCATCCGGCGCTGCGGGGTGTGTCGTTGGAGGTGGGCGCGGGCGAGGTGGCGGGGCTGGTGGGGGCGAACGGCTCGGGGAAGTCCACGCTCCTGAAGATTCTGGCTACGCTGCTGCTGCCCACGCGCGGGCGGGCGCGGGTGGCGGGATATGACATCGTGCGCGAGGCGCCGCAGGTGAGGGCACGGTTGGGATTGCATACCGCGACCGATGGCGGGTTCTATGAGCGGCTGACATCGCGGGAAAATCTGGAGTTTTTTGCCGCGATGAACCATTTGTTTGGCGCCGAGGCGAAGAGGCGCCTGGATGAGCTGACGGATCTGATGAAGCTGGGACCGTTTTTCGACAGCCAGGTGCGGACGCTCTCGACCGGGCAGCTGCACCGTCTGGGGCTGGCTCGGGCGATGTTGCGTCGGCCGGGCGTGCTGCTGCTGGACGAGCCGACCCGGAGCCTGGATCCGATGGCGGCAGGTGAGTTCCGGCGGTTCCTGAAGACGGAACTGGTGTGGCGGCACGGGACAACGGTGCTATTTGCGTCGCATACGCTGGCGGAGGTCGAGCAGCTGGCGGACCGCGTGGCGCTGCTCGATGCCGGAAGGCTGGTGGCGTGCGACTCTCCGCGGGGACTGCGCGCGGCGACGGGAGCGGCCTCGCTTGAGGGAGCGCTGGAGCGGTTGACGCGGCCCGGGATTCCGGAGGAGATGGCGTCATGAGGGTGGCGCAGGGATAGGTCATCGGCAGGCGTAACCGTCGGGAGCCGGTATGGTGAAACAGAATGACACTTGGCGAAAAGTGCTGGCGTTCTTTCGCCGCGATGTGGCCATCGCGCGCAGCTACCGCATAGCGTTTGGGCTGGAGATTCTGGAAGCCCTCTTCGGGGTGGCAACGTTTTACTACCTGTCGCGATTCGTTTCCACCGATCAGTTGCGCCACGCGCTGCCGCCGGGAAGCGATTACTTTGCCTTCGCGCTGGTGGGCTTTGCGTTCTTTGATTATCTGACCGTGTCGCTGAGCGCTTTCGACAACAGCATCACGGAAGCGCGGCAGAACGGGACGCTGGAGGCGATGCTGGTGACGGAGACGCCGCTGACCGTGATTCTGGCCGCGTCGGCGGCGTATCCGTTTGCCCTGCTGGCTCTGCGCACAGTGGTGTATCTGGTGTGGGGCGCGATGCTGTTTCACTTTCCCATGCGCCAGGCGAACTGGGCGGGCGCGGCGATGATTCTGATAACGTCGGTGCTGGCGTTCGCCGGGCTGGGAATTATGTCGACCAGTTACTTGCTGCTGTTCAAGCGGGGGAATCCGGCGCGCTGGCTGATAGTGGGCGCCTCGAGCCTGCTGGGCGGGATCATGTACCCGGTGAGCGTGCTGCCGCAGCTGCTGCAGTGGCTGGCGCGATTGGTTCCCATGAGCTATTCGCTGGAAGGCATGCGGCAAGCGCTGCTGGCAGAGGCGGGATTCTGGCAGTTGTGGCCGGACGTGCGCGCTCTGCTGATGTTCTCCATGATCCTGCTGCCGCTTTCAGGAATGACCTTCGCCTGGGCTCTGCGGCGAACGAAGATCACCGGCACCTTGACGCATTTGTAGGTACTTCAACCATCAAGCCAGGGCTCCTGCCTCTGGCCGTTCCCATCCCACCTACGCTGGAGTTGGTCTTTCACCTGAGCGGCAGCGCCGAAAAATACGCCCGCTTTTGTTAGTTCACCGCCCTGCACCACCAACTTCCGACCGCCCTCCTATCGCAGACCGAACCGGAACGTGATTGTTGATCCGTCATTCAGCGTAATGACGAACACGTAGGTCTGGTTTGCCTTGTTCACCGGCGCGGTCTTGGTGCTTATGTTGAAGATCCACTGCTGCCCGCTTGGATCCCAGCGGAAGGCCGTGTCCGGCGTGGTGGAGTCAGGAACTTCGTCTACATTAGTAATCGTGCCGGAAATGATCTGCGTGAGGTTGAAGCTGGTTACCACTCCGGGGGTGCCGATGGACACTCCGTTGGCGTCGCATACGGCAAACTTCGCCGGAACGGTGGCGTTCTGTTTCCAGACACTCGAACCATCCACATTGATCGGCTGACGGATCTGGTGGCCCACGTCCCCGGCGCACATGCCGGAGCTGGCGTAGGAGATGGTCAGTGTGCCCGGCACATACGTAATGGTGTAGTTCGCGGACGTCTGACCTGAACAAGTGATGGGATAAGATCCGACAGGACTGTTGGTTACCGCCGTGGTTGTGCAGCTTAGAGTGCCTGTCAGGTTGGCCGGGCCTTCCCCATTGACGAAGCCGGCATAGGTGGCCGTCAAGGCCGGGTTGGGCGCATTGAGCAGTTTCGCTTTGTTGACCGCAGTGATGGTAAGCGGAGCCTTATTGATGGTAATTGTGACCGGTACGGCGCTGCTGCTGAGATGGTTCGCATCACCCGCAAAGGTAGCGGTCGCGGTGTAGGTGCCGGCGTTCACGGGCGCGGTCGAGCCGCCCGGAGTGTAGGTCACCGCCAGAGACTGGCTAAGACCTCCGGCGCCGGTAACCGATGCTGTCACTCCATGGGACAGGCCATTGTAAGTGACAGTGTAGCCCGCACCGATGGTGGTTGTGCTCGGCGCTTTGCTTATGGTGTAGGTTTTTGAGCCGGAGCTTGGGTTGTGGTTGTTATCGCCGGCGTAGTTGTAGCTGGCGATGCAACCCGAGTCGGCGACATC
>CAYOZX010000013.1:17471-25092 GCA_964408515.1 uncultured Acidobacteriaceae bacterium
GCAGCGGGATGCGGATTGCCGTCGTAGGTGAAGGACTCGCTACCCGCGACCGTGACCGTGGTGGTGCTGTCGGCCTTGTTGATGATCAGGCTCGCGGACGCACTCTGCTTCGGATTGTAGTTGCCGTTGCCGGCGAAGCGCGCGGCCACAGAGTAGGTGCCGGCATCCGTCGGGGCCGAAACCAGCAGGTTGTTTGACGCGTCTTTATAGGCGACGTTCACCGGAGTGAGGTTCTCGCCCTTCACGCCGACGGCGGTTCCCGACCCGGCGTGCGGGTTCGCATCGTAAGTGAAAGTTCCACCCGTGGCCGTCACGACCGGGTCCGCCTTGGCGATGGTGTAGGTGACCGAACCGGAGCTTGGGTTGTGGTTATTGTCGCCGGCGTAGTTGTAGCTGGCGATGCAACCCGAGTCGGCCACGTCGACGGGAACATGCCCGCAACTATAGACGGGAGCTGGAGCCAGGCTCAGACCGCCGACGCCGGTGACGGAGACGGCAGCGGGATGCGGATTGCCGTCGTAGGTGAAGGACTCGCTACCCGCGACCGTGACCGTGGTGGTGCTGTCAGCCTTGGCGATGGTGTAGGTGACCAAACCGGAGCTTGGGTTGTGGTTGTTATCTCCGGCGTAGTTGTAGCTGGCGATGCAACCCGAGTCGGCGACATCCATGGGAACATGCCCGCAACTATAGACAGGAGCTGGAGCCAGGCTCAGACCGCCGACGCCGGTGACCGAGACGGCAGCGGGATGCGGGTTGCCGTCGTAGGTGAAGGACTCGCCACCTGCGACCGTGACCGTGGTGGCGCTGTCAGCCTTGTTGATGACTAGCGAGGCCGCCACTGTCGAGTCAGCATCGTTGTAATTGGGATTGGTAGAGGCGAAGTGGGCAGAAGCGGTGTAAGTGCCGGCGTCGGTTGGCGTGCCGGCGAAAGGATTGCCCTCTTTGGTGTAGCTGATGGTGGTTGTGCCATCGCCGGCAGCCAGGACCGTGCCGTTCACGCCCGTGACCACCGCTGTGGCTGCATGCGGATTGCTGTCATAAGTGATCGGGCTGGCCGCGAAACTGACGGCTACGGTCGGGGTGGCTTTTGCGATGGAAAATGCCTGCATCACGTCGGCTGCCGGCTGCCAGGTTGTGTCGTCGCCTGCCTGTGATGCTGTGATGGTGCAACTTCCCGCCCCGGTGATGTGCACGGTGCTGCCGGCAATCGAACAATTGCCGCTGGCGCCGAAGCTGACGTCTAAGCCGGAGCTGGCGGTCGCCGATACCGTGAAATCAGAATCACCGTAGGTCTTGTCCGAAAGGGCTCCGAAGGTGATGGTCTGGCTCTTGCGGATAACGGTGAGCAGGAAATCGCCGCTGATGCTGTTGTCGGCCAGAGATGCAGCCGTCAAGGCAACCGTGGCGGGGTCAGTGCGGCCGACGGCTGCGACGTGGCCGGTCTGGTCGATCGTGGCTTTGCTGTTGTCGGCGGTGGACCAACTGATCTCGGCGGGAGCGAACCCATCCAACTTGAGGCTTGGCGAGCCCGAACCGGAGGCCACGTAGATGAGCGAGCCGATGGCTACCGGCTCAGAACCGTTGTGGGCGTTGGCCAGGGAGTTCAGCTGTTCAAAGCTCGAACCGTTGAATGCCCACACGGTCTCGCCATTCACGACGTAAAGTGCGCCGTTGAACCCAACTGCGCCCACGCCCTTGCTGGCATCGAGTCCGGAAGCGACCGGGCCGCTCCACGTGCTGCCGTTGAAGGTCCGTAGATCCACATTCGAGCCATTGGTTCCGATCGCATACAGAGTGCTTCCCACGACTGCCGCCGAGGCTTGCGCAAAGGCTTCGCCCGTATCATCGGAGCTGGTGCCGCCGGTCACCAGGTCGAAGATTTCGACCGAGGACAGCGCCGTGCCGTCGCTGCCGCCGATCACGTAAAGCTTCTGTCCGAGCACCGCGGCGCCCGCACTGCTGCGCGCAGTGGTCAGTGAATTGGCGAAAGCCGATACGGTTGGAGTTCCGCCAGTGGTATCCAGAACTTCGACGCTGTTCAGCGCGTTGCTGCCCGCGTCAAGACCGCCGATCACGTAAATCTTTCCCGCCACCGACGCAACCGCCGCATTGGTTCGCGGAGTCGCCAGTGCGATGCTCGCGGGCAAGGAAGTCCAGCTGTTCATCTTCGGATCGTAGGCCTGGATGCTGCCCACGACATTGGAGCCGTCAAAGCCGCCGATGGCGTAGAGCACGCCCCCAGCTTCTGCCATTGCAGCTCCCGAAACGCCGGTTGGGAGATCACTTTCGGTGAAGGAGGATCCTCCCGCCGCCGCCAGCGCGCGGTTCGTGCTGTCCTTGAACTGGCCGAATGCGGTCAGCTGCTCCGTCTGACCGATCTCCAAGGTCTCGCTGGTGTGGTCCTGGCTGTCTTTCACCGCAGTGATGGCGATCAGGGGATTGGTGACGTTCAGGGTGCCGTTGATGTAGTGAACACTGTAATTAGGCGCACTGATTGGGGCGCAGCTGGTCGCGTACGTGCCGGGCGCGCCGGTCGGGCCCGCTGCCGAGGAGCAAGTAGTGCTGAAGCTATCGCCGTTTACCAGGCCAACGAAGGTCGCCGTAATCGCCGGGTTCGCATCGCCGAAGGCGCGCGCGCCGTCGCTGGCGATCACATACAGGGGATCAGTCTTGACGTTGATCAGGACCGTGGTGCCGGTCACGGAATTGAAATTCGTGGTGTCATCTGGCGCAAAGTCTACCGACAGAACCTGGCCATCGCCGGCAGAAAGCACCGTTCCAGCTGCCGGGCTGTAAGTAAAGGTGCCCGGTACCGGGCTGGCGTTGAAGCTGGCAGTGGCGTTGAGCTGCGTGCCACTGAGTGCCGTACCGTAGCTGATGTCCGCCGGAGTTGGCCAGTTGACGACCGGCGTGGCCCGGCTGATGACCAGCGTCCCGGTGGCGCCTCCGGTGTAGTTTGTATCGGCCACCGTGGCCACGACCGTATAGCTGCCGGCGGCGGTAGGAGCGGTCGGCGAGCCATCGTAAGTCACGCTCACCGCCAGTCCCGGCGGCGCCGTGGTCACGGTTGCGGGCTTCGGGTTGCCATCATAAGTCTGGTTCAGATCGCTCAGGGTGACCAAAGCTGCCGCCGGATTCACGTGTAAAGTCCCGGTGGCGCTGCTGCCGTTGAAGCCATTCTGCGCCGCGTAGTTCGCCGCAAGCGAATGGTCTCCCGCACTCAGGCCGGACAGGCTGAACGTAGTCGATCCGCCGACCAGCGCCTGGCTGAGCGGAGCTCCGCCGTCCACGCTGAGCGTGACGTTGCCCGCTGGGGTCCCGGCCGACGCGTCCACAGGGGCCACAGTCACTGTCACCAGGCCGTCCGCCGGGAAGGTGACCGTCGGCGCGGAAATGGAGGTGGTAGTGTCAGCGGACTTCACAACCTGTGCCACAAGGTTGGAGGTGCTGCCATTTATGTTAGTGTCGCCGCCATAGATGGCGGTGATATTGTGCGTCCCTACCGAGAGTGAGGATGTTTGCAGTTGGGCGGTGTAGGTTCCCCCGTTGTTAACCAACGCCACCGCGCTGCCCAGGTTCACACCGCCGTCCTGGAACTGAACGCTGCCTGTAGGCACTCCCGAGGCCGCCATCACCGTCGCTGTGAAAGTCACTAGCTGGCCCGAGAAGGAGGGATTGAGCGACGACGCCAACGTAGTGGAGCTGCTGGCTTTGTTGACGGTCAAAGTCGTCGAGTTATTGCTGGCAGTCGTGCTGTTGGCATCCCCACTGTAGCTGTAGGTAATGGTGTACGGAGTGGTAGAAGCCGGGATCGCGGCTGTGTTGAAGGTCACCGGGCCGAAGTTGTTGGGGTTGCCGTTCAAGACGATGCCGGAGACGGTCACGCCGTTGATGGTGATCGACACGGTTCCGGTCATCATGGGGATGCCGTTGACCCGGCCGCTCAGACTGATGGTAGGAGTGCCGTAGGTGATCGATTGCGAAGCCGTCAGGTTGGCAAAGGCTGTCGTGACCTTGTTCACCGTGAGCGTGAAGGCCTGGGGTGCATCCGGGCTTACGCCGTTGGTCGCGGTGATGGTGATGGGATACGTGCCCACCGTGCCGGACGCTGGAGTGCCACTGAGCACACCCGCGGAGCTCAAGGTCACGCCGCTGGGAAGGGCTCCGGTCTCACTGAAGGTTGGCGCCGGGAAGCCGGTGGCGGCCACCGTGAATGTGCCGGCCGCTCCCACGGTGAAGGCGGTGTTGTTGGCGCTGGTGATCGCGGGAGCCTGACCCACGGTGTGCGCCACGCCGGCGGAGGTGCTGGCGGCGAAGTTGGCATCCCCCGCATAGCTGGCCGTAAGTGTCTTGTTCCCGGTCGTGGTCGGCGTCAACTGGCAGGTGCCCGCCGTCACAGTTCCGACGCAGCTGTCGCCCGTGCCGTCGCTCACTGTGACGTTGCCAGTCGGGGTCCCCGCACCCGGCGAATTCACCGTTACCGTGAAAGTTACGGTGATAGCCGAATTCACGGCCGAGGGGTTGGGCGTGTGAGCGGTGATCGTGGTCGTGGTGGCGGCCGGGTTCACGGTATGGGAAGCAGACGTCGAAGCGCTGCTGGTGAAATTCGTATCTCCGGGATAGCTGGCAGTCAGTGACTTCGCGCCTGCGGTTGTGAATGTGATCGAGCACGTGGCGGTAGCGACGCTGGCGGAGCAGCTGTCGCCCAGGCCATCGCTGACACTGACGTTCCCGGTTGGGGTTCCGCTGCCGGGCGCAACTGCGGCTACGGTGAAGTTAATGGTCACCGCCTGCCCGACCACCGACGGATCAGGGTTGTCGCTGGTGATGGTAGTGGTGGTGGAAGCCTGGTTCACGGTCTGCGACAACGTCGAAGACGTGCCGCCCGTGAAATTGGTGTCGGCATCGTATGTGGCGGTGATCGAATGACTGCTCACGCCCAAGGTCGTGGTGGTCAAAGTCGCTTGGCCGGATCCATTGAGAGTGCCGGTGCCAATCGCGACGGCGGCGTCCTTGAAGGTCACCGTTCCGGTGGGTGTGCCTCCACCGGGAGCAACCGCAGCCACGGTTGCAGTAAAGGTCAGCGATTGCCCATATACCGAGGGGTTCGGCCCAGTGGTGCGCGCGATGGTCGTGGTGGTGCTCGCCTGGCTCACGCTCTGCGACACAGTGTTGGAAGTGCTGGCGCCAAAAAGCGCGGTACCCGCATAAGACGCAGTCAGGCTGTGAGAGCCGGCGGTCAGCGTCGAAACTGCCAGCGTGGCCACGCCGGATCCGATCACCGAAGCCGTTCCGAGGGCGGTCGCGCCGTCCATGAAAGTGACCGTGCCCGCGTTGGGCGTAGTCGGGCCAGTGACTTTGGCCACCGTTGCGGTGAGGGTAGTGCTCTGTCCGAAGGTGGATGGATTTACTGAGCTGGTCAGGGTGGTGGTGGTGTTTTCGACCACAACCAGGGTTCCCGTGTTCGATGCTGTACCCGCCTGGCAGGTGCCACCGCCGTTGGCGGCAAGTACGGTGAACGTAGTTGACCCAGGAGGCGTAGCGTTCGTCGTGCTGATGGTCAGGGTGGAATTGACGTTCCCTGGTCCAACACTGGTCACGGAACTGGGACTGAACGACGCAGTCGCACCCGTTGGCAGAGCCGACGTTATGCTAAGCGGAGAAGTGCAGGAATTGCCGTTGCCGTTGAAATTGACGGTGACGGTGTACGTCGCTGAGCTGGCTGGCGCCACCGGATTGGGAGATTGCGCTCCGACGGTAACCGTGTTGGGTTTCGAATCTGTGAAGGTGTTCTGCGCTTGCGCTCCTGACTGGGATCCTACCGCGGTCACGTAAAAGCGAATATTCAGGTCGTGCTCGTCGGTCGTAAAGCTG
Source organism: uncultured Acidobacteriaceae bacterium (assembly GCA_964408515.1). Lineage (GTDB taxonomy): Bacteria > Acidobacteriota > Terriglobia > Terriglobales > Acidobacteriaceae > CAYOZX01. The sequence goes on from CAYOZX010000013.1 coordinate 23,346, forward strand.
GAGTCGGAAATGTTGCCGTTGGAGTCTGCCACCACGTTGTAAGGCCCGTGAGTGTCCAACAGTGGCGACTCCACCAGCGTCAGAGTCACGGTCTCGCCGGGCTTCCATCCGCTGCCAACGATGGTGACAGTAGAGCCTGGGGCATAGTCGGCAGCGTCGGTTTTCACCGCGGCGAATCCATACAGCTCGGTGCTGGCCAGGTTCGTGCCGCCGGCGGCCAGGAATCGGCCATCAACGCTTAGCGTACTTCCGGTCATGCCCGGGCGGGCCACGCTCATCGCGCCCGTCGTCTGGAACGAATCTGTCCATGGAAGGTAGAGTTCTGCAGAACTCAGATCAGTGCCGCCCGAACTCCCGCCCACGATCAGAATGGCGTTATTGTTCGGCAGAAGAAAGGCGCTATGTCCGCTGCGGGCGGTGGCCAGACTCGAAGCCGAGGGCGCGATCGTGCCGCTGGCGGGGTCGAAGATGTCGGCGGAAGCCAGGTCTGCTGACCCGTTGCTTCCGCCGATCACCGCAACCTTGCCCTCGAGCGTGGTAGTGGCGGTGGCTGACATGCGCGGGGTGGAAAGATTGGGGCCTCCGCCCACGGTGCGCGTAACCGGATCGAAAATGTCGACCGAGGCCAGCGGATTGGCGCCGTCCGCGGTTCCGCCGATCAACAACACCCGCCCATCGCTCAGCACGGTCGCCGCGTGATTCATTCGGGGCGTGGTCATCATGCCGGCGCTGGTGAATTCATCATTTGAGGGATCGAAGATTTCCAGGCTGGAAAGCGCACCGCCCGAATTGCGACCGCCGGCCAGCAGCACTCGGCCATCGGGGAGAAGGGAGGCGGTGTGGCCGGTGCGGGCATCCAGCATGGCTGCGCCCAACAAGGTCCAGTTGCCGGCCGCAGGATCGTAAACTTCCGCGGAGTTGGTGATCCCGCTGCCCGTGTCGCCGCCGGTCACCAGCACCCGCCCGTCGCCTAGCAGCGTGGCCGTGTGTCCCGAGCGCGGCGAATTCATCGCGGCAGCCACGGAGAAGACTCCATTGGTGCCGAACAGGTCGGCGCTGGCCGACGGGCCTGAAGCGTTCGCTCCCCCGGCAATCAGGACACTGCCGTCCTGCAGCAAGACTGCCGCTGCGCCAGAACGCACGTCTCCCATGGGGTTCCAGGTTTGCCAGGAGCCCGCCGGAACATTGGGGACAGACGCTGTCAGGCAGAAAACGCAGAGGACGATGATTGCCGATGTGGTTAGAAACCTTTTGAGAGCAGGCACAGTAAGTTCCCCGGAGACGGAAATTTCCCTCAACCCGGAACGAGCCATTTCCGGGCTAAACCCGACACATTGCTTGCAGGGGAGACAGGGGAGACAAGGGGAGACAGATGAAGCCGATAGGTCTGAATGCAGGGCGGTCGCCAAACGCCCATCATTCGCCGAAAACTAAGTCGTTTGTCGAAAGCGGCTTACCGCTATTCGCCAAGGGCGGCGGAGGGCAAAAGTGAAAGACTTTGACGATTAGGTGAAAACGGTCTGTAACAGCGCCACGCAGTAAAGGTCGAGGGAAACCTTGCCGCAGGTTGACGGCGCTGACGGCGCCATTGTTGCTTCTCAGACAGGATGTGGGAGTAGGTTGCTTTTCGCGGCTGCGAGAAGACGGGGCTGAGCCGATCGATACTTCCACTTGTTCAGTCCCTCCACCCGATACTGGTCCGCCCGACTTCGGTCTTATCCCATAACTGCCGTTTTCACGTCTTGGT
>CAYOZX010000014.1:0-22222 GCA_964408515.1 uncultured Acidobacteriaceae bacterium
GGCGCCATAAGACGACACCTCGGCCGCCCACGGCATCGCCTCGGTGGCGACTTAGCGGGCCCGAACCACGGCTTTTCCTCCCACCTCGACGGCATGCTGCACCATAATAACGAAGGCTTCGGCGCGGGTCTTTTCGCATAACTGGGTCAGCAGCGTGATGTTGCCCCCCAGGATGGTCTGCAGGCTGGCCCCGATCGTCCCGAAAATAGAGCGCGAGCGCACAACAATTCCCCGCACCACGCCCAGCGTGCGCACCACCCGGAACCCGTCAAGCTCGAACTGTGTCGTCACCATGGTGTGCGCCACCATCCGCCCGGACCCGCTGTAGCTTGCCGGCATTGAGCTCATGCGACCTCCCGCGTTTCGGACCGCCTTCCGCTGGTACTATACAGATTCCAGGCAAGCCCGAATCACAAATTCCTCTTCCCTCGGATCAAATTCAACAAGAACGTTCGGCCGCCAACACACCGGGCCATCCTCGATACAGGACAGCGAGCGCCCGGCAGACTCATCGACGGTGATCTGGTTCCGCTCGCCGCGTCCTGCGCACTGGAATCCCGCGTCCATCTCTCGCGCCATTTTCAATTGCCGCCAACTGAGTTGCGAAGGGCGACCTGCGGCTCCCCCTATAATGTCGTTCTCCATCGATTGCGGAGGATTCATGCTCTCAAGACGCCGCTTTCTACAGGCCGGTTCGTTCACCGCAGGAGCCAGTCTGGCGGCGCTCGCCCCGGCGCTGAGCGCGGAGGAGTGCCCTCCGTTGCCGCCGTCGCTCGCGGCGCTGAAATCCATGAAAGACCGGGCCCGGCCAATTGCCCCGGAGGAGAGGGCAGCCCGGCAGGAAAGAGCACGGCAACTGCTACGTGACAATCATCTCGATGCTCTTCTGCTGGCCGAAGGGACTTCTCTCAGCTACTTCACCGGAGTGCACTGGTGGGGAAGTGAGCGGTTGCTTGCGATGGTGCTGCCCGCCAGGGCCGAGGCCTTCTACGTTTGTCCGGCGTTTGAGGAAGGACGCGCCCGCGAACAACTCCTTGGCGCCCCCTATGGCAAGAATGCCGACGTGCGCGTCTGGCAGGAGGATCAGAGCCCGTACGAGCGCCTCGCCGGGGGCCTGAAAGATCGCGGCATAACCAGCCTGGGCATCGAAGAATCCGTGCGCTTTGTATTCAGCAGCGCCGTCGCCCAGGCCGCTCCGCACGTGAAGATCGTCAGTGGAACTCCTGTCACCGCAAGCTGCCGCATGGTGAAAAGTGAGCATGAACTGGAACTGATGCGTGTGGCCAGCCGGGCTACATGGGCAGCCTATCAGTCGGTTTACCAGGCCTTACGCGAGGGAATGACCGCTCCAGAACTTGAACGCCTGGTGGCCTGGGCTCACACCCAGTTGGGCTTCACCGGCGAAGCAGACATCGACCTCAACGAGAACTCCTCATTCCCGCACGGCTCGACGGTTCAGCAGGTGATACGCGAGGGCTCTCTGATTCTGATGGACGGCGGATGCGCTGTCGAAGGCTATCAGTCCGACATCACTCGAACATTTGTCTTCGGCAAACCCACAGACAAGATGAAGCGGGTGTTCGATGTTGTGCACAGAGCACAATCCGCCGCCCTGAAGACTGCCCGCCCCGGAATCGAGTGCCAGACCGTCGATGCCGCCGCCAGGAAAGTGATCGCTGACGCGGGCTATGGGCCTGACTACAAGTTCTTCACCCACCGTGTGGGACACGGTATTGGCATGGATGGGCACGAATGGCCCTACTTGGTGCGAGGAAATTCGCTGCCCCTCTCTCCACACATGACCTTCAGCGACGAGCCGGGAATCTACATTGGCGGTGAGTTCGGCATACGCCTGGAAGATGACATGCACATTACGGAAACTGGCGCCGAGCTGTTCACGCCGCCAAGCCCTTCGCTCGAGGATCCCTTCGGTCGTTAGTAGCAGGTGGTCGCCGTGAGGAGATGGCGGTTTGCTGACCCGTCATCCTGAAGCTGGTCTCAAGCCGCTGGGGAGTTATCCCTGCACGCCGGTTTCCGGCACCGGCGGGCAGCCATCAAAACGGAGCATGTACTTATTGCCCATGTAGCCCAGGTACTTGATTCCGATCTCGCTGGTGAAAAATCCGTCCGCGGTCAGTTCGCGTAGGAAGGCAAAGAACTCGATCCCCTGGCTGAGGCCGGGATCTTTCTCGGTGTTCTTGTGGTACGCAATGAGGTCGAGAATTTCCTTTTGCTGCTCCGGGGCGCAATCGAGATACGACTTGCCGTAGCGGTCGATGCAGGCAGAGTCCAGCCACATCAGACCGCCGCCCAGCTTCAGCTGGTATCGCGGATTTTCGCTGGTCAGCAGATCGATGAATTCCGGCGCGCCGGCCTCAATCGCTCCGCCGGAGTCGCTGTCCGGAGGAATGATGGCCTGACAAAGAGCTTGCAGAGTCTTGTACTGCTGCGGCGGAAAGAACTTGGGAGTGTACGCGCCCGCCGCCGCGGCTTTCTCCGCTGCCACGGTGTGATGGGCGTATTCCGCCGCCTGCGCCGGAATCACGCGCAGCACGGAGCTGGCCACCGTTCCCACGGTCAAAGACTTCAGAATGTCACGCCGCGATATCGGCCCGGTCGGCATAGGTCACAAACTCCCCTTCCTGGCTTCGTCCAGCAGATATTCCGACGCCCGCCACGACAGCGCCATGATGGTCAGAGTGGGATTCTTATCCGGATTGGTCACGAACGCCGCCGCATCCGTCACAAACAGATTCTTGACATCATGAGCCTGGCAGAACCCGTTCAGCACGGACGTTTTGGGATTGCCGCCCATGCGCGCCACACCCAGCTCGTGGATGATCACTCCGCCGTCCTCGATGCCATACGGACGATCGCCGTCCGGCTTGGCGCGCGTGAGGAACGTCCCTCCTGCCGTCTCCACGATTTGACGGAACGTCTCCTGCATGTCCTTCGCCATGCTGATTTCGTTGTCGGTCCATTTCCAGTGGAAGCGCAGCACCGGAATGCCCCATTGGTCAACCGCGTGAGGATCGATGTCGCAGTAGCTGTGCTCATTGGGAATCATCTCGCCTCGCCCCCCAAAGCCGATATAAGTGCCGTATCTCCTGCGGCAATGTTGTTTGAGAGCGGCGCCATAGCCCTCATGGTCTCTGCACACGTCGTCGAAATCACCCACGCCGGGCATGCCCGGGCCACCGTAGAATTCGATGTGGTAACCGCGAAGAAAGTCATTCTTGCGGTCGAATTTCCACCACGGCATATACATATGCATGCCGCCGACGCCATCGTGATTGTGCGGCGGCACCTTCTCCATCTGAGGAAAATATCCTCCTGCGGAACTGCCCACAGAATCGGTGAGGTATCGCCCCACCGCTCCCGACGAATTCGCCAACCCGTCGGGAAACAGCGTGGACCTCGAATTCAACAGCAGCCGCGCTGACTCACAGGCGCTCGCAGCCACCATGAACGCCCGCGCATTGACCCTCTTCTCCGAGCGCGTGCCCTTATCGATGTAGGCCACGGCCACAGCCTTGCCGTCCTTTCCTACCACGATCTCACGCGCCATCGCGTTGGTGATCAGTGTGAAACGCCCAGTGGCCTGGGCAGGAGGAATCATCACCTGGCTGGAGCTGAAGTTGGAAGCCGTCAGGCAACCCCGGCCGCACTGCGCGCAGTAGTGGCAGGGGGGGCGTCCATTGAGCGGTTTGGTGAGGAATGCCAGGCGGGAAGGCACGCGGAGAATGTTGAGCTTGTCGCAGGCCTTCTTGATGATGGTCTCGGTGCAGCGCATGGGCGGCGGAGGCAGAAAGACTCCGTCCGGCGCGCTGGGAATATTCTCCTTGGTGCCGAACACGCCGATGTAGGCCTCTACCTTGTCGTAGTAAGGAGCGACGTCCTCGTAGGTGATGGGCCAGTCATCGCCCATGCCGTCGGTCGAGCGCGACTTGAAGTCCACCGGCGCGAAGCGCAGGGCAATCCGTCCCCAGTGGTTGGTGCGGCCTCCGACAATGCGCGAACGGAACCAGCGGAAGGTCGAGCCCGGCGCGGAGGTGTAGGGCTCGCCCTCGATCTCCCAGGCGCCGTTCGGCGCCATGAACTCGTCATTGAGCTCATTCCTGAATTTTGCCGCCACCCCCACGCCGCGATGAGGCAGTTGATAGGGCCAGACGTGCTCCTTGTAGTCCTTCTCGGGATTCAGGGCCGGGCCGGCTTCCAGCATGACGACGCTGAGCCCACCTTCGGTCAGAACCTTGGCGGCTGTGCCGCCCGCAGCGCCAGATCCAATGATGCAAACGTCGTAGACTTTCGGGGAACGAACCACTTGTGCCATCAAGCTCTCCGGAGACTAGAACCGCAGCTTGGCCAGATACTCGTAACTGGTCTTGATGCTGTCGAAGGGAACCTTGGGATTGTCGTGCTCCACGAAGTAATACTTGATCCCGGCCTTCTCCGACTGGGCAAAGATTTTCTTCCAGTCGACAATCCCGCTGCCGACTTCGGTCATCTCCGGCAAGGAATCGCCGAAATTCTGTCCGCCTGACGCGTCCACTTTGGGAAGGGCGGTCAGATCCTTCACGTGCACCAGGGGGAAGCGTCCGGGATAGCGGTCGAAATATTTCAACGGATCCTGGCCGCCAACGTTGATCCAGCAAAGGTCCATCTCCATCTTTACCAGCTTGGGATCGGTTTCCTCCAGCAGGATGTCGTAGGGAAGCTTCCCGTTCTCGGGAAAAAATTCGAACCAGTGATTGTGATAGGCGAACTGGATGCCGGCCTTCTGGCTGGCCTCGCCGGCGCGATTGAAGGTTTCCGCCGCCCGCTTCCAGCCGTCCGGCCCCTTGCGTATCGGATCGTCGATGTAGGGATTCACCAGATACTTGTGCCCCACAATATGAGCGTCATCGAGCACGCCGGCCCACTTATCTCCCAGGCTGTTGTAGGGCACGTGGGCGGAAGGCCCGGTGAGACCGTGCCGGTCCAACATGCCGCGGATCTCCTTGGCAGAGTGGCCCTCGTAGCCGGCAAATTCGACCTCCCTGTAACCGATGGCCGCAACCTTTGCCAGTTTGCCTTCGAAATCATTCTTCATCTCGCTGCGCACGGTGTAGAGTTGCACGCCGACTCGATCGATCTTGTGCTCGGATCCCCACCCAAGCTGGCGACTCAGCATCGTTGCCGCCGTCATCGTACCCAGGAAAGTTCGCCGGTCCATGTCAAAGTTCTCCTCGCTTCAACTGATTGACGGCATAGTCGCAGGCCCGTGCCGTGAGGGCCATATAAGTGAGGGAAGGATTCACGCACGAGGATGACGCCATACACGCGCCATCCGTGATGAAAAGATTTCCCACGTCGTGCGCCTGGTTGTGTTCGTTGAGCACCGAGGTCTTCGGATCTTTGCCCATGCGCGCCGTGCCCATCTCATGGATGGTCAGGCCCGGGGCATTATCTTCGACAAATGGTTCGATGTCCTTGGCGCCGGCGGCCGAGAGCATTTCCGCCGCCGTGATCGACATGTCTTTCAACAGGGCGCGCTCATTCTCGCCCCACTGGCAGCGCACCTTGAGCACGGGAATGCCCCAGGCATCCACCTTGGTTTTGTCGATCTCCACCAAATTGTCGTGGTTAGGGAGGCACTCGCCAAAGCCATAGAACCTGAACTCCCACGGCCCGGGGCGGCTGAGCTCATGCTTGAAGCTCGCGCCGAAGCCCCTCATTCCCACGCCCCGCTGCCACTTGGGGCGTGATCCGCCGCCCTGGAAGCCATACCCGCGCATCACCAGCGGATGCTTCTGCTTCACGTTGCGGAATCTGGGAACGTAAATTCCGTTCGGCCGGTTGCCCAGCGAGATTCGGTCTTCGTTGCCGGGAATTCTGCCCGCCGCGCCGCCCCCCATGCAGTGGTCCATCAGGTTATGGCCGAGCTCTCCGCTGGAATTGGCCAAGCCGTTGGGGAACTCAGGGGTGGCGGAATTCAGCAGAATGCGCGCCGACTCCATCGCCGAAGCGCAGAGAAACACAATTTTCCCGCGAAACTCCAAAGCGCTCTTGCTTTCGCCATCGATCACCCGTACCCCGGCAACCTTCCTGGTCTTCGGATCGAAGATCAGGCTGTGCACAACGCTGTGCGGGCGCACCGTCACCCTCCCCGTACTCAACGCCACCGGCAGAGTGGAGTTCAGGCTGCTGAAGTAGGAACGGGTGATGCATCCGCGCGCGCACGGGCCGCAGTAGTGGCAGGGCGCACGCCCGCGATGACGCTGGGTCAGAATCGCCGTCCGACCGATGGTCATCGTGCGCTCGCCGGGAAAATACTTGGCGATGGCATCCTTGACCACCAGTTCCGCGCAATTCATTTCCATCGGGGGCAGAAATTTCCCGTCGGGAAGCTGCGGCAAGCCTTCGGCCTGTCCTGAGACGCCGACAAAATCCTCCACGTAGTCGTACCAGGGGGCGATGTCCCGGTAACGGATGGGCCAGTCGATTCCGATGCCTTCGCGAGCATTGGCTTCAAAATCCAGGTCGCTCCAACGATAGGACTGCCGCCCCCAGATGATGGAGCGCCCGCCGACCTGCCGCCCGCGAATCCACAGGAATGGCTTGCCCGGCTCGGTGGTGTAAGGGTTTTGCTGGTCATTGACGAAAAACTTGCTGTTCCACTCGTCCATGCCGGTGCAGGTTTCCTGGACAGGTTGTTCCCGGGCCACGCCCTTGCGGTTGGTCATGCCGCGATATCGCATTTCCCACTCGGGTACGTGCTCCGCGTAGTCTGTCTCCGGTGTGATGGGCCGGCCGGCCTCGAGCACGAGGGTCTCCAGGCCTTTCTCGCCGAGTTCTTTCGCCGCCCACCCTCCGGTCACGCCCGAACCTACCACGATCGCATCATAGGTCTTACTGGCCATGCTTAATTCGCCGCCTCCTCTTCAAGAGGAACACAGCCCGCGTGGCGCGGCGGGATAATCTCCTGACGTAGTTCCTGTTCAAACCCGACCTGCGATGTGTAGTATCCCACCAGGGTCAGCCCCTTCATCATGGTGAAGAAACTCTTCTCCAGCGGAAGCTTGTGGAGCCTGCGCGTCGACAGGCTCCGGTCGGTGGCCAGCTCGTCGTCGAACAGCTCCACCATCTCCGTCTGTTGTGCCGGCGCGCAGTCCACAAAGTCTTTGCCAAACAAGTCGCGGGCACGGGCATCGACGTCTGCCAGACCGGTGAGAAAGGCCGACCGGTCTTCCGCGTCATACCACTCGGTCAGAAGCAGGTCGATGAATTCATTCACGCGCGCCGCCTTCGCGCCGGGCGTATTGGTTTGAGGAATGATGATTTCGGCGATGGTCGCCACCGTGGCGTCCTGATGTGGATTGAGTGTCTGAAGTGCGGGTGCGGCGGGCAGTTGCTGGTGCGCCGCCCGAAACATGGAGAAGGCTTCCCGGGATAGCAAGGGGAAAGCCGCGGCCGAAGCCAGCAGGCGCAGGGCATCACGTCTTTGCATCTCTTCTCCCGATCGGCTTCCGGCCAGCTTACGCCGCTGCCGGAACCAAGGTCAACGTTAACCGCCCGCCGCCAGGGCCTGCGCAACCCCTTCACGGGCGGCGCGAAGTTCGCTTACCGCATCGCCTACGGGCAGGAATTCCATGGCCGCATAGCGATCATATTTCAGCTCCGCCAGTTTGCGGTAGATGCTGGCGTAGTTGATTTCACCGGTGCCGGGATGATGGCGTCCGGGGACGTCCGCCACGTGCACCAATCCCACCAGGTCGATATTTTCCGCCAGCTTTTTGATCAAGTTGCCTTCTGAAATCTGTTCGTGAAAAAAGTCGTAAAGAAACTTCACATGCGGATGGTTCACTGCGCGGACGATCTCAAATCCCTCCGCCACCGAGGTCAGATAGTATTTCGGGTTTTCTTCCGGATCGATATTCTCGAGCAGGAGAGTGACGTTCGCCTGAGCCGCCAGGTCCGCAGCCGCCTTCAGTGCCTCGATACAGGCAGTATGATGGGCCTCCCTGGACGCGCCATCGACCCGATTGCCTGACAGGACGATGATGGCGGGGCACTCCAGTTTTGCGGCAATCGGGAAAAAGGCTTTCAGGTCGGCGAGGAAGGCATCCCGTCCGCCCGGATCGGCAATGCCCTTCCAGACACCTGCGGTCGCATCGAAGGTGATGCCCAGCGACCGCTTCCTGGCGTTGGCCTTCCTGAAATCGTCGTCGGACCAGTTCTTGAATTCATTGACCAGTTCGACCGCGTGGTAGCCGGCCGCCGCGACTTTTTCCAGCCGTTGCTCAAACGGCAGGTCCTTGAAAATCGTCCACAGCATGACGGAGAGCTTGAAAGGCATGCCGCCGTCGCCGGCGGCGAATGCAGGGACCGAGGGCAGGGCAGCCCCACCCAACGCTGCACTCACCATCGCCTGGCCGAATTTGCGACGATTCATCCTCGAACCTCCAGGTTAGTCGGGGTTTGTTCTCTCGGTGACCTTTGCCTTCTCTGCGGTTCAAAGACCGGTCGGACCAGAGCAGAACTGCCTGTCACGCGGATCCCAGCAACTCGCTGCGAACATTCTGCAGCACGTACAGGGCCCGCTCCACTCCGACCTTCCCAGAAAGGATCGGATCTTCATTTTCCACGGAGAAGATGCCCTCATAGTCGACATCCATGTACGCCTTCACGATTTCCTTCCAGGTTCCGGCGCTGTGCCCGTAGCCCACCGCGCGAAATGTTTCCGAAGCCTGCGAAAGCTGATTCTCGTCGAAGGCGAAGTTCAGAACACCGTAGAGGTCGACATTCTCCTTGTAGAAAGTCGTGTCCTTCATATGGGCGTGGAAAATGGCTCCCTGCTTGCCCAGCGTGTGGATGACTTCTACTGCGTCGCACTGCTGCCAGAACAGATGGCTCAAGTCGCAGTTGGCTCCGATCTCCTCCCCCACTGCCTCGCGCAGGCGCAACAGCGTCATCGGGTTGTACACCACGAAATTAGGGTGCATCTCCAGGGCCAGCCGGTGTATCCCATGTTCGCGCGCGAATTTTGCCGCCTGCTTCCAATATGGAATCACTTTCTCCTTCCACTGCCAGTCCAGCAACTGGCCGTGTTCCGGAGGCCAGCGGTAAGTCACCCAGTTGGGCATGGTGTCGGTCGGACTGCCCCCCGGACAGCCGGAGAATCCCACGATCACCTTTACCCCTAACCGCTCTGCCAGCAGCACCGTGCGCCGGAAGGTTTCGGCATCCCGCCCGGCGATCTTTGGGTCGGGATGCACCGGGTTACCATGGCAGCTCAGCGTCGCTACCTGAATGCCGCGATCTTCAAATTTTCTCTTCCATGCCTGCGCTTTGCCGGCATCTTCCAGCAGCTCCTTGACCGGGCAGTGAGCGGAATTGGGATAACCACCGGCGCCGATCTCAACTGCCTCCACGCCCCAGCCGGCGAACTTCTCGATCATGGCCTCGAGGGGGAGATCAGGAAAGGCCGGATCGAGCACGCCGATGGGAATCTTGCGCGGGACGGCCGGCGCCATGGGCGTTGCACTGGAATCCGCCGCCGGGTTGCCGGGCAGCCCGGTCGCACTTCGCGGCGCAGCCACAGCGGCGGCCGCCAGGCTCGTTGTGGCGAGGAAATCCCTGCGGCTCTGGGAATGCGGTGCAGCCTTTGGATCCATGAGCTATCCCCTGGAGAATTCTTTGGAAATGGAATGAAGTGCGTGTGTCGCGCCAGCATTATACGCGGGTTCACGGCTTCGGAGGGCCACTCCGGCGAGGGGTCTACTGCTTGTACACTTTGCCATCCTTCATCACGAATTGCACATGCTCTAAAGTCCTGATGTCCTGCAAAGGGTCGCCCGCGACCGCGATTACATCCGCATAGCTCCCCGGCTTGATCACGCCTACTAAGCCGGAGTGACCCAGCAGGTCGGCGGCATTGCTGGTGGCAGCTTGGATGGCCTGCATCGGCGTCATGCCATACTTCACCATGAAAGCGAACTGCTTAGAGCCCTGGTCATAGTCACACACGCCGGCATCGGTCCCGAACGACAGCTTCACTCCCGCTTTCACTGCTTTGCGGAAATTCTGGCGATGCAGTTCCCCCAGTTCGGCATCGTGCTGCAGAAAATCCTTGGGCATGCTTCCGCGCTGGCCGGCTTCCTGAATGCACTCTTCGTCATAGATATCCATATCCAGATACGTTCCGTGTTCCTTGGCCAGCGCGATGCCTTCGTCGTCAATCATGGTGGCGTGCTCCACCGAAGCGACCCCCGCGCGGATCGCGTTCTTGATGCCCTGGGGAGAGTGCGCGTGGGCTTCCACGCGCAGACCAAAATGCGCGGCTTCATCCACGGCAGCTTGCAATTCTTCCAGGGTGAACTCCTGAGACTTGGGGTTGCTGCCATGGGTCAACACCGCCCCGCTGGAGAGGACCTTGATATGGTCCGCGCCGTCGTGTACGAGTTGCCGGATTCTCTGCCGCACTTCCCAGGGACTGTTCGCCTCACCGTAATGGAGGTCCCAGGGAAGCTGGATGTCGGGCGCCATTCCCGTCATGGCGCCGGCGCCGCCGGTGATCGTCACGTAGGCGCCGGCCACATACATGCGCGGCCCCTCAATGTACCCGCCGGCGATGGCGTCACGCATCGCCACATCGTTGAGCGCCCGGTACACGCCTACGTCGCGCACCGTGGTGAAGCCGAGCTGCAGCATCTTGCGCGCATTCGGAACCGACTCAAACGCCACCAGCGCCGCGCTCTTTTTCAGCTGCATGAAAGGATCGCGATTGTCGGGGTCGTAAAGGTCGGCAAGGTGGGTATGGCAATCAATCAGACCGGGCAGCACCGTCATCTGCGAAAGATCGATGACCTTGGCGTCAGCCGGCACGGCGAGCGCCTTGCCCACGGCTTCAATCTTGTGGTCACGAATCAGAATGATCTGACCGGTAAGCGCGGCGCCGGCCTGGGTGTCGATGAGCCGTCCGGCGCGGATGGCAGTGACCTGCGCAATGGCGTTGCCACCGTAAAGCAAACACACGCCTCCCAGCAGCACTAAGATCCTTTTCACGAGCATTCCCTCCGTGTTTCGGGTCTTCTCAATGGCGAACCGGCGCTGGTTTACCTGCGATCTCTGAGCCCTTTCATCGAGGCTTCTCGACGCGACGCCTCCGGTTAAGCTCGGGAATCAGTCCGCGGCCACCGCGCTGGTTCCCAGCCCAGCCTTCAGATCCGCCGCCAGCAGGCGATGGAACAGGTGCTCGCCCGCCTCGCGACGCACCGAGAGTCGGCCTGCGCCGTAGGCACGTGACTTCAAGCCGCGCTGCACCGCTTCGCAGATGCCCAGGTCTTCATCCTGCACCCGCGCCCCCACCGCCACGCTTTGCTCGTTGTACTCCCGGCGAGCTTCGCTGATGTCGGCAAAATAGAAGTCGAAGATCACGCGGCAATGGTCCACGTCCAGGGGCACGACCAGGTTGGTGTCCATGTAACCTTCGTAGCAGTTGATCATCAGGTTGGGATATTGCCAGAAGTACCAGGCGCGGTCGCCCTGGCGGGTGCTGGCGGTGGCGGCATCTTCTTCGCCCGCCACCATCGGGCTCGATTGCAGGCAGTAGCGGTCTTCATTTTCGATGGTGTACTGCTTGTAGTCGAGCACCGAGTTCAGACCTTTGTGCAGATGGGGAACGTGGTAACCGCCATCCAGATAGTTGTCGACGAACACCTTCCAGTTGCAGTGGATGTCATAAGTCCGGCCGTCGAAATAGTGCAGCTTGCTGACTCCTAATGGCGCGACCCGCTTGACCAGCCCGCCGAAGAACTGCCCCAGCGGCTGCGCCCGGGGATCCAGGTTAACGAATACAAACTTTTCCCAGACCTCGGTGTTCAGCGGAACCAAGCCGTTTCGCTGCCGCTCAAAGTCTCTGACGCCGTCAAACTCGGGCATGCCCTTGAGCGATCCGTCCAGCCCATAGTTCCACCCATGGTAAGGACAGTGCAGAATGGAGGCCTGGCCGCAGGCTTCAGTAACCACAGCGGCAGCGTGATGGCGGCAAACGTTATAGAAGCCGCGCAGAACGCCGTCGTTCCCGCGCACCACCAGGATCGGCTCGCCGGCCACAGTGGCGGTAACGAACTGGCCAGGCTTCTGCACCAGCTCGGTGCGTCCCACCATCTGCCAGGTCTTGCTGAAAACGCTGCCGGCTTCGAGTTCCGCGATGCGGGGGTCGACATACCAGGGCGCGGGGATGGTAGAGGCATCCTGCAGCGCCGCCTGGTCGTTGTACTCCGACAGAATTTGTGCCAGCGACATCCGTGTCGTCATGAGCTCACTCTTCTATGCATGCTTCCCGATCGCTCTCTGCAGCAGGTCCAGGAACTGGCCAATGCGCGCTTCCTTCTTTTCCTGGGGATCGCCGTGCCGCCGGAACAGGCCGGGATCCAGTTCTTCCGTCAGCAGAGCGTCCTGGAAGCGCTCCACCGTCCAGTCAAGAATAGAAACCATCATCTCCTGATCGAGATCCGGGCGCAGCTCCCCGCGTTGCAACCCGAACTGGACGAAGGCCACCGTGCCGTACGGATCCTCGGCGAGGAAGAAACGATTGATTTCGCGCTTCAGCGTCAGGTCGGTGCCGTAGTTCCCCAGCAGGGAGATGCGGTAAGGAATCCAGTCTTCGTGCAGAAGGTGTTCCGTGCTGGCCAGCCAATAGCGCAGAACCGCAAAAAATCCCTGGTTGCGAACGTTGGCCGGCGCATCCAGGTAGCGCGGAAAGGAGCGCACGGCTTTCTTGTAGACTTCAAAGAAGAGGCCGTCCTTGCTGCCAAAGTGCTGGAAAATCGATCCCTTGGCGATACCCAGCTCGGTCGCGATATCCCCCACCCGGGCGGCGTGATAGCCCTGCTCGGCGAAATGGCGCATGGCCGTGTCGATGATGAGGCTGCGCTTCCCTTCCGACCGTGGCCGCGGTGGCATGCTGCGGTAGCGCGGCGGACTGACGACACTGCTTCCGATCCCGCTCATAATTGACCTCAAGTCATACAAATCTACCTCAAGCATAGGTTGATTTCAATTCTATTTATCAACTGGATGCGGTAATGTAAGCCGACGAGGGGCCAGACTGTAACCACAGGTCAGAGCAAGTGTCCTCTTCTTTAGGATCGCAAACCTATGATGCCGTCGTGGTCGGCGCCGGACACAATGGGCTAACGGCTGCCGCCTATCTGGCCCGGGCCGGACTGACTACCCTGGTGCTCGAGCGCCGCGACATCGTGGGCGGCTGCTGCGTGACCGAGGAGATCGCGCCCGGCTGCCGGGTCTCGACCACTTCTTACGTAGCCAGTATGTTGCGGCCGGAGGTGATCTCCGATCTTCGGCTGGCTGAGCATGGCCTGCGCATGGTTGCTTGCGACCCGGCCATCCAGGTTCCGTTCCCGGACGGCCAGGTCGTACCCTGGTGGTCGGATCGCGACCGCGCCCGGGCCGAGTTCGCCAAAATTTCCGCGAAAGATGCCGCAACCTTCGTCCTGATCGATGACCGGCTCAAAAAGCTGGCCCGCTATCTCCAGCCTTTCTTCATGGAGCCGCCGCCGGAAATCGATACCACCAGCATCGGCGGATGGGCCGAACTGTTCCGTGCGGGGGCAAAATTCCGTGGCATCTCCGGCGGCGAAATCGCGCAGCTGATTTCCTTTCTCACCGGCAGCCTGGGCGAGTTTCTCGATCAGAACTACGAGTCGGAAAAGATGAGGACCATGTTCCTGGCCAACAACGTCTATGGCAAGCATGGGGGACCTTATCAGCCCGGCACCTCCATTGGGCTTCTCTTCCACCTGCTGAGCGGGGGCGACCACGAGCTGCAGGGATTTTTTGGGCACGTCATGGGAGGCATGGGGGCCATCACCCAGGCGCTCGCCGCCGCCGGACGAAAACTGGGAGCAGAGATTCGCACTTCCGCTCCCGTGGCGCAGATCGACATTCGCGATGGCCGTGCCCGCGGCGTCGTGCTGGAGGACGGCACCGAGATTAGGGCGTGCATCGTGCTTTCCAATGCCGACCCCAAGCGCACCTTCCTGAAGTTGGTGCCGCCATCAGAGTTGCCAGAGGATTTTCTCCATGCCATTCACGGCATCAAGATGGACGGCCCCTGCGCCAAGGTCAACCTGGTTCTCGACGAGGAGCCGAGATTCACCGGAACGCCCTCCCATGCCACTCCTCTGGAGCGCACCTGCTACACCCTGGTTCCCTCGCTGGCATTTGCCGAGCGCTGCTACGACATTGCCAAGTTCGGCGAGATTCCCGAAGAGCTGTGGGTGGACTGCGTGGTTTCATCCAATGCCGACCCCTCTCTGGCCCCGCCGGGAAAGCACATCCTCACTTGCTTTGTGCAATACGTGCCCTACCGCCTGCGCGACGGCTGCAATTGGGACGAGAAGCGCGAACTGCTCGGCGAACGCGTGGTCAGGAAAATCGCCGAGTACGCGCCCAACGTTCCCAATGCGATCGTGGCCTGTCAGGTGCTGACGCCGCTTGATCTTGAGCGCACGTACGGGCTCAGCGAAGGCAACATTTTCCACGGTGACCTGCGCCTCGAACAAATGTTCTTCATGCGCCCGGTTCCCGGATGGTCGCAGTACCGCACGCCGGTGGACGGCCTGTACCTCTGCGGCGCAGGCACACATCCCGGCGGAGGCGTGACCGGCGCTCCCGGACACAACGCTGCCCACCAGGTCCTGCGCGACTGGAAGAAAGGCCGCTTCAAGGAGACGGCTGCATGAGGGGTGGGACCTCCCGGCGGCGAAACGCGGGTTTCGAGATCTGTGCTCGAGCAGCTGCGGAACGCAAGCGAGATGGGCTGGCCGAGGGACGGCACCGCAGGAGAACTCTAAGGAGATCCCATGGAGACGAAAAGATCGATTCTTGAGCGTTTAAAGGAAGGCCCGGTTCTCGGAGACGGCGGTTACCTGCTGGAGCTGGAGAAACGCGGCTGGGTGCGCGCAGGTCCGTTCACGCCCGAGGTCGCGCTGCTCCATCCCGATGCCCTGCGTGAGCTGCACATCGAGTTTCGCGAGGCCGGCGCCGACGTTCTGCAGGCGCTTACCTTCTATGCCAGCCGTGACAAGCTGGCCACTGTGGGTCTGGAGAACCGGCTCGAGGACCTGAACCGGGCGGCAGTTAGGATCGCCCGCGAAGTCGCGGGCGATAAATGTCTTGTGGCTGGCAATCTCAGCCTCACCTGGATGTACGAGGAAGGCAGCCCGGCAGCCGCTGACCGCGTGCGCAGAACTTTCGACGAGCAACTGGCAATTCAGGTCGAAGAAGGCGTCGACTTTGTCATTGGCGAGACTTTCTCCTGGCTGGGCGAGGCCCTGCTTTGCGTGGAACGCGCCAGGAAGACCGGCTTGCCGGTGATGGTGACCGTGTGTTTCGAAGGCAAAGAGGAGACTCTGGAGGGCAAGTCGCCGGCCGATGCGGCCAAAGCCCTCCTTGACGCCGGCGCTGACATTACCGGCGTGAATTGCCTGCGGCCTCCGGAGCACACTCTGGGCGCCATGGAGCAGATGCGTCAAGCCGTCTCCGGATATCTTGCCTGCCAGCCCGTCGCCTACCGCACGCCCAAAGACAAACCGGACTTCACCAGCCTGCCGGAATTCCCCCTGGGGCTCGATCCGCTGCAACTCACACGCAAGGAAATGGGCGATTACGCCCGGCAAGCGCGCGCCCTCGGCATCAATTACATCGGCTCGTGCTGCGGCTCGGTCGCCATCCACGTGCGTGAGATGGCCCGTGTGCTCGGCAAGCTCTCCGAAGACAAGCGCATCTGGAAGAAAGGCGGGGAGAAGCCGATGTCGGCATATGAATATTACGGACACGACACCGTCGTGGCCAGCAAGGGGTAGGAACCAATCCCAACGAAGCGGTCGCGCAAAGAAAGGGCCAGCCGCGAGGCTGGCCCGACCTTCTAGGCGAGAGAGGTACTGGAGAACCGCCGCTGCACGGCGACAGCAAGTCCCGGGACTAACCGTCTCGAACGGGCCAGCAGCGGCCGCCCGTTCGTATTGTGGCTTCAAGGTTAAGGATTTTATCTGCCCCAATTGTCAAGAGGTGTTCACGGACTTGTCATTTTCTTGTCAACCCGGCTGCGGTCCGTCATTCTTACCCCTTCGGTTCCGTCCTCAGGGCCGCTGGTAGGCTGGGTTGTCAGGTGCGGGGGGATCGTAGTCTCTCCCATACAGGTTCTTGTGAGCTGTAACCGTGACTGGCGCGGTAAGCCGGAACACGCCCAGGGTAGAACTGGCTTCAGAGACGTGGATCGTCCGGGTCATCACCTTCAATGCCTCGGGTAGCGCGGTCTCATACCACAAGCGCAGAACATACTTGCCCGCGGGAACCTTGGCGATTACGACCTCGCCGCGCGCGTCGGAGATGCCATAGTACGGGCTGTCCAGCGCCAGCACTACGGCGCTCATCTCCGGATGAATGTTGCAGAATATGTAGGAAATCCCCGGCTTGTCGAAGTGTACGTCACGGGTACTGCCGGCCTCATACAGGCCGAGATCGAAGCGTTTGCCCTCGAACAGCGAGAAGACGTTATGGAAAAATGGGTCCTGGTTGGGAAACTCGACCACCGCGCCCGCCGGCACCACCAGCACGTGCGGCTCGAAGCTCTTCTTTTTCTGCAGCAGACGGGCCGGTTCCGCGAAGCGGAAGGCTGCTGCCCCGGGTGTACCCGCCGCCGGCGTGAGCCAGATGACCACGTTGGCAGGGTTGCGCCGGGTGGAGCTCTTATCGCCCGCCGCGACGGTTACGCGCGCCGTCAGCGTGACCTCCTGCGCCCCCGCCAGAATGGCGCTTAAAAGCAGGCTCAACAGCCACAGCCCTCTGAGCGTTAGTTTCATATCAGAACAAAATCCCCATCGTCAGGTTCACCTGCTGTGCGGTCGGCGTACCGGCATCGATGTCAAAAGTCCGCAGGCGTCGGTATTCGCCCGACAGGAGCAAGTCGGAACGCGGCCGATACACGAAATTCAACAGGCCGCTGCGATTCTGCAGCAAGGGCGCGCCGAAATAACTCGGGCTCAGCGGAAATCCCCGGAGGTCGTTGGCGAAGGCGCTGTCCAGTCCGTAGGCGCCGTTAAACTCCAACCTGCCGGAGGCCCGTACTTTCACCTGCGCCCATCCCCCCACCGAATTCAGCGGGCGCAGCTGAGCATAAGGCTCAGGATCGCCGGTGAAGAGCACGCTTCTGCCGATCCCACCGCCCAGACCACCGATGGCGCGCCCGCGAAAGAATTCACCGGTAAGACTCACTCGCCTGCTCAAGGGAATGCTCCAGTCCGCCATTCCCGCCCAGCCATCGGCATGGTTGTTGTAAGTCCACCTCTGGCGGCCATAGTAGCCCGCCACGCCTACCGTCATGGGCGTTCCCAAGACGTTGCGCGTCCAGGCCAGGCGGGCGGCGTAGGCCGGCTGGCCGGTGTTCTCTCCCGCCTGCGCCGGACGCTCAAAGCTCGCGAACGGTTGCTCCCCGGTGACGTTGTCCAGAATGCCAGCCTGCAGTATCAGAGATTGCTCATTCGCCAGCTCAACCCGGCGTTCCACTCTGACCTGGGGGATCCATCCCCAGAGATTCCCGGCATATCCGAGGGCCGGGATCGCCAGCGATGTGAACGATGTCGGCGACAGCGGTGAAACGAAGGCGCTGTCCTGCCCGGCTACGATGGAGGTATTCTTCCAGTCCATGCGCATACTGGCGATGCGCAGGCGCAGCAGGCCGAAGTTGACGCCGTCTAGCGTGTCCGCGAATCCTCCTGCGAAATCCACCTGCAGGTTCCCACTGGTGCGCGCCCCCGCCAGGCTGGGACCAAACACCTCCAGCCCGATCTCGGACTGCCGCAAGCTGGCGCCGAAGGTTCGTGGGGGAAGACTCGCGAAGTTTGGAATCGCCCAGGTGGGGAAGTCCTGATTGTCTACACGCCCGCTGTTGCCAAACAGGTTCAGCAGCACCAGCCCCGAAAGCCGCATCTTGTACTTCGAGGCTGATTCGATTTTCGTCTGATATTGGTCGTCGACCTTGCTATTGAGGAGGTGAGAGGATTCTTCCAGCGCAGCCACGCGATCTTCCAGACTGGTGGGCGGAGCCGCGCTGGAACCCGGATTTCCCTCCGGAGTCACCGTGGAGAGTGGAGTCCCGTGCGCGGCTTGAAGTTCCCGCCGCAACTGGTCCGCCTCCGCGCGATACTGTCCTGCCTCCTCGCGCAATTCCATCACGGCGCTGCGCAGCTCGCGAACCTCCTGTTGCAATTCGCGCACTGCCGCGGTCACGGCATCGGGCGGTGTCGCCGGCGGCGGACCCGCTTCCTGAGCCTCTGTCATGACGCCAGCGGCGAAAAACCATGCTGTTAGACCTACCATCCGGAGCAGGCAAGACCAACCCCTTCGCAGTTTCACAATTCGCCTCCCCAAAATGACTTTACGGAAATTCCGGCAAGCCGGCGCCTGTTGTGCGCGCTACTGAGAGTCCGGCCACTCGGCGCGAGCCTGTGGGACACGCCCTCGGTCCCCTTGCGCAGCGCGGTCAACGCCACCCGCAGAGCCCACCAGAGGCAGCCTCACACGGAATATCGTGCCGGCAGGCGATGTTTTTTCCACCGTGATCTCACCCCCGTGGTCCTGGACGATCTTTTGCACCACCGTCAGACCCAGCCCGGTCCCATTCTCCTTGCCGTAGCTGATGAACGGTTCGAACAGTCGGTCACGAACCAGTTCGGGAATACCGCGCCCGTTGTCACACACCCGAATTTCGATGCCGCCATGATCTTCCCTCAACTCGACCCGGACCCTTCCTCCCGGCCGACGGACCGCCTCACAGGCGTTCAGAAACAGGTTATAAAAGGCGCGTTCCAGTTTCTTCACATCGAACCACCCCGTCCCTTTGCCCTCCTGGCTTACAGCGATGTCGACGCCGTGGAAGTCGGGGTGAGATCGTATGCTCTGTGCCGCCCCCTCCACCGCGTCCCGCAGGTTTCCATAGACGGGACGCATCGATTCGCGGGTACGCGAAAATTCCAAAAGTGAATCGATCAAGTCGGTCATCTGATTCACCGCCACCCGCACTTCCTGATAAAGCTCTTCCCTCTGCTCCGGCGACAACTGACTTTCACACAGGAACTCGGCATTGGCCACGATTGCGGCCAGCGCGTGCCTGAGATCATGGGAGATGGAACTGGCCATGCGCCCAATGGTGGCCAGCCGTTCCGCTTCCAGCAGCTCCTGTTGCGTCTTGCGCAGGCTGGCTCGCATCCGGTTGAAGGCTCCGGTCACCTCCGCGGTCTCGTCGCCCCCGTGAGCATCCAGTGCATAGGTGAAGTCGCCCTTCTCGAGCGCGCGTACTCCTGCCACCAGGTTTGCGAGCGGACGAGTAAAGGTGTGGGAGATGAAGAATACGAGTGCGCTGCCTCCTGCCACTGCAGCCAGCCCCAGCGCCAGCAGCAGGCGGTTCAGGCTGTCCAGAAATGCGGTCGCCTGATCGTAGGATTTGAGCACAATCAAACGCACGGAAGGATTCGGAGCTCCGGCGAGATCAAGCGACGCGCTCAGGAACTGTTCGTTTCCCAGCTGGATTTCTTCTGCCTCACTGTCGCCGGGCGCTGCAGGCAGGCTGTGTTGATCCGGCAGTTCTTTCCCTTGCGCCGGAGGAAGCGTGGTCCTCACCACCGCGCCATCGTAGTAGAACGCCACTTGGCTGGCGGCGATCCGGCTGACCTGGGCGGCGAGGCGCTCGTCAATCTCGTAGCCCACCACCAGGAATCCCAGCAAGCGGTTTTCGGCCGCCGCCCCGAAGTAAATGGGCTTGACGAATACCTCGTAGAGACGCCGTCCGCCATACCACCAGCGCTCGGTGCTGTCACCGCCGATGGTCGGCCCGATGTTGGCCTGCGCCATCTCGCGGCTAAACCCCTGAGAAGTCGTATGCAGAGCCACGACTCGTCCGGAACGGTCGGCCAGGACAAACAGATCGCTGCCGGCCAGCCGCCATAAACCGGTGGATGCGTCCTGAATGGTAGCTTCGTGCTGCGTGGTCATCAGCGCGCGCAGATTGGGCAGATCGGCCAGCAGCTCAGCGGAATGCGTCAGGGTGCGTTCGCGCTCCCGTTGGAAGTTCTGGAAGGTGGTAACGGAGTTCTTCAGGTCAGCAAAGATCTCCCGCCTGACCTGCTTTTGCACGCTCCGCCGCACCACCAGAAGGCTGGTGGAGGTCAGCCCGGCTGAGATCAGAAGCATGGACAGCAGAAACTTGGTTCGCATCCGCAGTTTCAGCATGTCCCTCTCCCTCTCGGCGGCGGCTTCGGCTCGCGATCAGCGCACGAACTTGTATCCCATGCCGTGAACTGTCCGGAAATGCACCGGATTGGCCGGATCCTTCTCCAACTTCTGGCGCAGCTTGAGGATGTGATTGTCTACGGTGCGGGTGGAAGGATAATTCTGGTATCCCCAGACTTCGTTCAGCAGTTCATCCCGGGAGATGACCCGTTCGGCGTTCTGCACCATGAATTTGAGGGTCTTGAACTCCTGCGCGGTCAGGCCGACGGATTGACCGTCCCGTATGACTTCCATCTTGGTGAAATCAGCGGTGATGCCGTCAAAAGCAACCGCGTCTCCCACACCGGTGCGCACCCGGCGCCTGAGGGCGGCCCGGACGCGCGCCAGCAGCTCCCGTGGGCTGAAAGGCTTGGTGACGTAGTCGTCGGCGCCGAGCTCGAGCAGCAACACCTTGTCGGAGACGTCAGAGGCAGCGCTCAGCACAATTACAGGAAGAGACGGGCTTTGCGCCTTCATCTCCTTACACACCTCGCGCCCCGAGAGCACCGGCAGACGCAAGTCAAGAACCACCACCGCCGGACGCGCGCTGCGATAGGCATCGAGACCTGACTTTCCATCCGCGCTGATTTCGACGGCAAAGCCCTCAGCCTCGAACAGGCGCCTCAGCGCCTTCTGCACCGCCCGGTCGTCTTCCACCACCAGAATGCGTTCCATGTGCCCATTCCAGCCCGCAGGCCCACCACACAACACTCAAGCTTACTACCACTTGCGGAACCAGCCGGAAATCACGCCCGTTTGTTGACAAATTTTTTACAAGGGTGCGGCAAAAGGACCAGCGCTAATACACTCGCCCTCAATAAGTTAGGCTGCTGCAGCTGGCTGTATGCGATGTTTGCTGCGGCGGCGGCTCACTCGGCCACGAACAGGTTTTCAGCGAATGGCCATTCCTGGTCGATCCATTGCGCTTTGCAGAAGAATCCCGCATCCTTGGCGATCTGCAAGGGTTCTTCCCGCCCGTACTTATGGCTGCTTTCGGTCCAGATGGTTTCGCCCACGTGGAACCTGACCGCAAGCCCCGCCCCGGGGATATGGACTTCCTGGTCTTGCTTTGACTTGAGACGCATTTCCACGCTGCGCGCCCGGGCGTTGAACACCGCCAGATGCTGAAACTGTTGCAGATCGAAGTCCGCTCCCAGTTCACGATTGATGCGCGCCAGCAGATTCAGATTGAAGGCTGCGGTCACGCCCAATTCATCGTCGTAGGCTTCCAGGAGCTGGGGAACGGGTTTCTCCAGGTCGGTGCCCAGCAGGAGCGAATCACCGGGCTGCAGGATCGCCCGCACCCCGCGCAGAAACTCGGCCGCCGCTGGCCGGTCAAAATTGCCGATGGTGCTGCCCAGAAAGAGGACGAGCAGGTGATACCCCGGCCGCCGCCGTGCGGCGACCTCCAGCAGACCATCCAGATACTCGCGCTCGAAGCCTACAATGCTCATCGCTTCGATGTCGCCCAACTCGCGCTGGCACATGGCCAGAGCCGTGGGAGAAATTTCAATGGGAAAGTACGAAGTGTGCTGACGGCGGCAGAGCGCCTTCAGCAGCCAGCGGGTTTTCTTCCCGCTGCCGCTGCCCAGTTCTGCGACCGCAACCGGCCCCGGAACCTGGTCGACGATCTCATGCGCGTTGCGCCGTAGCAGCCGCTCGTCAGCCCGTGTCAGGCCGTATTGCGGGAGAACGCTGATCACCTCAAACAAGGCGGAGCCCACATCGTCATAGAGATATTTCGACGGCAGTTCCTTCTGCCCACGCCGGGTGAGGCCGGCGCGCACATCGGCGGCGAATTCCACCGCCGGATCGGCGGTGATGGCGTGGGTCAGCATGAAGGGCGCGATGGAGGTCATTGGTTCTCCACGCAGCGGAATCCGGCATA
>CAYOZX010000014.1:22322-24749 GCA_964408515.1 uncultured Acidobacteriaceae bacterium
GTCCCCTGCGGTCTGCCGTAAGCCGCGCGGTGCCACTGCGCTTCCGTCGGCAGTGCCTTTCCCACCCAGCGGGCGTAAGCGCTTGCTTCCGCATGACTCACATATACGGGCCAGTCAAGCGGAAGGGATACCTCTTCAAACATAGTCCGGTAGCGCCACTGGCCATCTCTTCCTTGCCAGCAAACCGGGTGGGAAACGTTCTGTTCAGCTTTCCACCTCCAGTCCGCATCGCTCCACAAGGAGCGATTTTCGTAGCCACCGGCGGCTACGAATTGCAGATACTCGCCATTCGTCACTTTGTAGCGGTCGATGGCGAAGGGCGAAAGCGGCACGAGACTTTCTTCATACTCGTTGTCCCAGCCAAAGGTCCCGTGACCGCGGGGGCTGCCCAGTGCCGCCACCCCTTCGGGAATCTCGACCATCTCGGGCTTGACGGGAGGAGCTGCGAATTCCGGCGGCGATGCCTGGGGAATCTTCTGCTGGTGCGGCAACTGGTGGAGCATGTAGGCCAGCGTTTCTGCATGCATGAGGCGGTGCTCGATGGCCACATGGAGCAGCAAATGGGGAGAGCAGTCCTGGTCGGCGCAGTCTTGTGCCAGTCTTTCTGCCGTCAGCCCGGTATCGATCGCGTTCCGCACCCGCGCCACGTAGTCCTGCACCTGGTCACCAGAAGGCCAATCGGAGGGTTGATCGGCAGGGAGCCCACCTCCTACTGGATCGATGCCAAAGGCAAAAATCTGATCAAGCTCGGGGTGGAACGCCGGCTTCCCCAAAACCCGCTCGCGCAACAAATTCCAGTCAAATGCCTCCAGATGCCCGGCGTAGAAAATGATGCGATGTCGCTCGGGAATGGGACGTTCGTACAGGAATTCTGACTTGACGATGCTAAACAGATTGTCAGTCTGAGTTCGGGCCTGAGCCAGGCGCGCCAGCAAGTCGTGCTGGACATCAGTCTCCTGTAGGGCAAGCATTGGTACCTCCATCCGGGGTCTTGCACGGGCTCCGAGCGCGTATGCAGACTATTCAGATGAAGGCGCGGTCAGAAAGTTGCTCATTTGTTGCAGGCAGGCGCTGGATCGGACCGGGAGGATCGGCAGGGGACAGATATGGCCATTTTGCCGCGGCGGGGGACTAAGGCTTTTCCCACCTCCCTGATCCGGCGGAGCGGAAGATGGCCTCGATCACGGCCATATTCTTCACCGACTCTTCCAGGGGAACGGGCACCTCGGTGTTCTCGCGTATGGCTCGGGAGAAGGCGTCGCCCTGAATCGTGTACTGGTCACAGACGGGAAATTTCTCGACCTTGATTCCGGCGCCGAACACATCCTGTCCATCATCAATGAAAATCCGGCAGGGCTTGTCCGGCGGGGCATTGAACGGAATCTCGATCTCGATGCGGCCCTTCGTTCCCAGAAACTGGCTGCGCTGATAGGGTACCAGCTGCGTGCTGCACGTAAAGATAGCCTGGCCCGACGGAAAGTCGAGGATGGCTGAGCTCAGGCGGTCAGTCTGCATGCGCGGGTCACGCTCCACCAGGCCAAGCACGCGTGAAGGCTCCTCCCCAAAGATGAATCTTGAAGTGATGATGGGATAGCACCCAATATCCATGATGGCGCCCCCGCCGCATTCCGGAATATTGCGAATATTCCTGGGATCGTCGTTGAAGTAGCTAAAGAAGCCCACTGCAGAGCGTAACTGGCCGATCCGGCCCGAGGTCACCAACTCGCGCGTGCGCAGCCATTGCGGATGCGTGCGCACCATGAATGCCTCGCCGATCTTGACCCTGGTGCGGTCGCGAGCCGCCACCAGGGTCTTAGCTTCGGCTACGGTCAGGCTAAGCGGCTTCTCGCACAGCACATGCTTGCCGGCCTCGGCTGCCTTGATCGACCACGGGACGTGCAGCTGATTGGGCAGAGGGTTATAGATCGCCTCGATCTGCGGATCAGCCAGCAGCTCTTCGTAGGAGCCATAAGCCTTGGGAATGCTCAGCGCGCGGGCCGCCTTCTCAGCCGCGCTGCGGTCGCGTGAAGCGATGGCGCGCACTTCGCTCCACTGACCCTTCTGCATTCCGGGTATGACTTTCTTCAGGCCGATATTGGCCGTGCTTAGAATTCCCCAGCGGACTTTGTCAGACATAGGCCGATATGGTAAATGCAAACCCGGCCCAGGCAAACCTCGTGAGCTGGCACCCTCCGCGGGGAAAGGATCGTAGCTTTTACGCTCTCCGGAAGGTGGGAGAGAGAATCTGCGCCTATCTCACGAAACTCAGGCCATGAGGAATCGCGCCGGTGAAGACGTAGGCGTAGAGCATGACGATGATGCCAACGATTGCGCCCAGCGCGACCGAGTGCCAGGCCACGAAGCGGAAGATCATTCCCTCATTTCCCACTTCGTCGGTTGACGCCGTGGCAATGGTTATGGACTTGG
>CAYOZX010000015.1:0-5400 GCA_964408515.1 uncultured Acidobacteriaceae bacterium
GCGGTGGGGGGGAGCGGGCGGGCGGTCCGGCCACTCGGCCGGCCCGGGCGAAACCCGAGCCCGCCAGGGGAAAAGGTTTCGGGTTCGCGGTAAAATGTTTGGTTTGAAACGTAAAGCAGGCACGCGCGGGAGCACTCGCGCCCGTATCGGGAATTTAAGTCTACACGCTATCCTTTTCAAGAAAGGGCGACATGATGAACCGGAAAACATGGGCAGCAACGTTCGTGATCTGCCTGCTGGCCCTGTTGGTGTTGGCTGGCTGCAGCAAGAAGGAAACCACCAATGAGGAACAGACTACCGCGCCGAGCGCGGAGACGAAACCAGCCGCGACTCCGATTGACCCGGCAACCGCGGCCACGGTGAGCGGCACGGTGAGCTTTGCCGGGGCCGCAGCCAAGGCGCAAAAAATCGACATGAGCCAGGACCCGGCTTGCAAGGGCGATAATACGGTTGAGACGCTGGTGGCTGACGGCGGCAAGCTGGCCAATGTGTTCGTGTACGTGAAGGAGGGCCTGGGGGACCGCGCTTTCGACGTTCCCAAGGAGGCTGCAGTGATCGACCAGAAGGGCTGCCGCTATCATCCTCACGTGCTGGGCGTGATGGCAGGGCAGAACGTCGACATCCGCAACGACGACGACACCACCCACAACATTCACCCGACGCCGAAGGACAACCGCGAATGGAATGAGTCGCAGCCGCCCAAGGCGGCCGCCATCGAGAAGAACTTCGCCCGCGAGGAAGTGATGCTGCCGGTGAAGTGCAACCAGCATCCGTGGATGAAGATGTACATCAACGTCGTGAAGACACCGTTCTATGCGGTGACCGGAACTGACGGCAAGTATGAAATCAAGGGCCTGCCGCCGGGAGATTACACCCTCGCCTTCGTGCAGGAAAAGCTGGGCGAGCAGACCCAGAAGGTAACGCTGGCTGCTAAGGACACCAAGACCGTAGACCAGGCCTTCAAACAGTAGGTCTTCGCTGCGGGCGGATGCCCGCCGCTCTGTCCTAGACGGCGGCGGTGCCGGACTGCCACGCCGGCGCTGCACTAAATTCCCAAGGAGCTGTTCTCTGAAAGCAGGCGCCACAGGCTACAACCGCGCACACCACGGTTTCGCAGTGTTCACCGCGTGCGCGACCTTTCTGCTGATCATTGCCGGCGCGCTGGTAACCAGCAACGACGCGGGCTTGTCAGTTCCGGATTGGCCGACGTCGTTCGGTTCGCTGTACAAGATTCCCCGGCTGGTGGGCGGCGTGAAGTTTGAACACACCCACCGCATGATTGCGCAGCTCGTCGGCTTGCTGACCATCGTTCTGGCCTTCTGGACCTGGCGGGTGGACGGGCGGCGCTGGATGAGGTACCTGGGCCTGGCGGCGCTCGGCCTAGTCATCGCGCAGGGCATTCTGGGCGGTATCACGGTTCTTTTCTTTTTGCCGCCGGTCGTTTCATCGGCGCATGCCGCCCTGGCGCAGACTTTCTTCTGCGTGGCGGTGCTGATCGCCATGTTCACGGGCCCCAGATCGATGGAGCAGGTTCCGCGCGCTGCATGCGACGATCATAAGCCGAGCCTGTTCACGCTAGCCGTGGCTTCCATCGCGGTGCTGTACGTGCAGCTCATTCTGGGAGCCATGTTTCGCCACCATGGATTGGGCTGGTGGCCGCACGTGGTAAACGCCGCCGCCGTGGCGGTGATTCTCGCGTGGACGGCTGTTCGCGCTGTCGCCCAGCAGGCAAAGATTGCTGCGGTCAGACGTCCTGCCGTTATCATGCTTTCGCTGATGATCGCCCAGTTGTGCCTGGGATTTGCCGCCTTTCTCACGCGCGTGACCTGGGGACACGATGCGGCGCAGCCGGAGCTGCCCATGGTGGTGGCAACGGTCGCGCACGTGGCGGTGGGCGCATTGTTGCTGGCCACCGCCGTGGTCCTGGCTGTCCAGGCCTGGCGCTCCGCGCCGGCAGCGGCGCTGGAGAAGGTCGTCACTTCGGAAGGGAAGCCGGTGGCCGCATGAGCACGGCAATCCAGCCTCTGGCAGTTCCTCGCGGCGGAGCCCTCAGGGTGGCGCGCGATTGCGCGGAGTTGACCAAGCTGCGCGTTACCACGCTGATCATCATGACCGCGTGGTGCGGCTACTTTTTTGGCGCACTGAAATCGGGCATCTCCTCGGTTTCCTGGTCGCTGTTTCACGCCCTGCTGGGAATCGGGCTGGTGTCCGGGGGAACGGCGGTCCTGAACGAGGTGATGGAGTGGGAAACCGACGGGCAGATGCGGCGCACAGCGCAGCGGCCGATCCCGGCGGGACGTTTCAGCTTGTGGCTTTGCGCCTCGGTCGGCGCGGTCATGACCATAGGCGGCGGCCTGTATCTTGGTCTCGCGCTTAATGCTCTGACTGCGTGGCTGGCCCTGGCAACCTCGGTGGTCTACCTCGCCGCGTACACTCCGCTGAAAAAGATTCATCCCATCTGCACCTTCGTGGGCGCGTTCCCCGGCGCCATGCCGGGTGTACTGGGCTGGACCGCCGCCCGAGGGCGGCTGGAGTGGGGCGCGCTGGTGATGTTTGCCATCGTCTTCTTCTGGCAGTTCCCTCATTTCTTTTCCATCGCCTGGCTCTACCGGGAGGACTACGAAAGCGGGGGAATTCGCATGCTGCCGGTGGTTGAACCCGATGGCCGGTCAACCGTACGGCAGATTGTTACTTATTCCCTGGCATTGATTCCCATCAGCCTGGCGCCCACCTTCCTGGGTATGTCCGGCAAGTTGTATCTGGTGGGAGCGACGGTACTGGGGCTGTTGCTGCTTTGGTTCGGCTGGCGGCTGGCAAGGCTCAACCTGGCGCCGTGCGCGGCGCGGTCGAAAGTGCGGGCACGTCACCTGCTTCAGGCGACGGTGTTCTATCTGCCACTGCTTTTTGCGCTCATGATGCTTGACAGGCGCGGCTAGGGTGGGAGTGGGCCATGCCCGCTCCGGGCCGCCCAACCCGCTACGATACAATATCTTGTGGTTTCCAAAGCTCCGGTTTACGTCGCGTCCGAACCCGAACCTGAACCCGGTTCCGCAGGGGCGCCGCCGGTGGCGATCTCAGTTCAGGACCTGGTGCACCGATATGGCGGGCGCGGCGCTCTGAACGGGGTGTCATTCGACGTCCGCCCTGCCGAACTCTTCGGGCTTCTCGGTCCCAATGGCAGCGGCAAAACCACGGTGTTCCGCATTTTGTCGACGCTGATGATCCCTTCCGGCGGGCGAGCGGTCATCATGGGTTTTGACGCGGCCCGGGAGGCCACCCACTTGCGCCGACACATCGGAGTGGTGTTTCAGGCACAGAGCATCGACCTGAAGCTGACCGCCCGGGAAAACCTGTGGCACCAGGGCCACTTGTACGGGCTGCGCGGAAGGGTGCTGCAGACGAGAATCAGCGAGATGCTGAACCGCGTCGGACTGTCAGACCGTGCCGGGGAAAGAGCCGAAGCGTTTTCCGGCGGCATGCAACGCCGCCTGGAACTGGCCAAAGGCCTGCTGCATCGCCCCGTCGTGCTGCTGCTGGACGAGCCCACGACGGGCCTTGACCCCGGCGCCCGCCGCGATCTCTGGCAATACCTGCAGATGCTGCGGGACGAGGAGCGAGTCACAGTGCTGGTGACCACCCACCTGATGGAGGAGGCCGAGCGGTGCGACCGGCTGGCCATCCTGAATGAAGGAACTGTGGTTGCGCTGGGAACACCGGCGGAGCTGAAGCGCGAAATCGGCGGCGATGTCATCCTGCTTGATGCCGCGAACGCGGAATCGCTGGCCGAGCGCATTCGCGTCCGGTTTGCCGCGGACGCCCAGGTGCTGGCGGGGCAGGTGCGCATCGAGCGGGAAAATGGCCATCACTTTGTAACCGATGTGGTGGAGGCGTTCCCCGGCGAGATTCAGGCTGTCTCGATCAGCAAGCCGTCGCTGGAAGACGTGTTCATTCACCGCACGGGACACAGGTTCTGGACGGCAGACACTACAGAACCCGAGTCAAGAACGTAAGGATGCTTGTACTTTCCGTGATTTTCGGTCTTGCGCCTCTCGCCGGTCTCGCATGGATGATGCTGTACGGGAGCGTCACCAGCGTGGACGGGCTTTTCATGAGCCTCATCCTGCTGGCGCTCTCGAGCGCGCTCTTCCTCAATGTGGCTCACGAAGCGCACCGCAGGTTCCATCGGAAGAAGGCAACGCGGACGCTGAAGTCGAGCTGATATGGAAGTTCAGACCGCCATTCCCGCACAAGCTTTGCCGGCCGCAGGGGTGCTGCTTCCTGCTTTTACCCTTTGGTGGCGGGAACTGGTCCGGTTCTACCGCCAGCGGGCGCGGGTTGTGGGGGTCATCGCTTCTCCGCTGCTCTTCTGGATCGTGATTGGTTCCGGCTTCGGCAGTTCGTTCCGATCGGGAAATGCGGCCGGGCAACAGCATTATCTTGATTATTTTTATCCCGGCGCCCTGATCATGATTGTGCTCTTCACTTCGATCTTCACCATGATGTCGGTGATCGAGGACCGCAAGGAGGGTTTTCTGCTGTCGGTGCTGGTGGCGCCGGTTCCGCGCTCCGCGATCGTGCTGGGCAAAGTATTGGGTGGAACGACACTCTCGGCCACCCAGGGACTGATCTTTCTGGTGTTTGCGCCTCTGGCCGGCATACATTTCGATGCCCGGTCCCTGGTGCTGGTGGTTATGACCGTCTTTCTGGTTTCCTTTGCGCTCACCGCGCTGGGCTTCGCCATCGCCTGGAGCATGGATTCGACCCAGGGTTTTCATGCCATCATCAACCTGTTTCTGATTCCACTCTGGCTGCTTTCCGGAGCCCTGTTCCCCCTGGGCGGGGCGTCGGCGTGGATTCGGATGATCATACGCATCAATCCCCTGACCTATGGCGTCGAGGCTCTGCGCGATCTGCTCTATCCTTCGAGCCCGCAGGTATTTCCGCTGCCTTCGTCGCTCGCCACCCTGGTGCTGTTTTGCGTTGTGATGTTCGGACTCTCGTTCCTCATGGCGAACCGGCGAACCACGAAACCTCTGGCATGATGCAGGTCCCGGCGCAATACGCGATTTATCCGGTGATTGACGCCGCGCTCAACGCCACCAGCGCGGTTCTTCTGCTGGTGGGGTGGAGTTTCATCCGGCGCGGGCGCATGGCCGCGCACCGCGCCATGATGATCGCGGCACTGATCTCTTCCAGTCTTTTTCTGGCGTTTTACCTTTATTTTCACGCGCATGTGGGATCCGTGCGCTTTCAGGGGCAAGGCTGGTCGCGCCCGGTCTATTTCGCGATTTTGATTTCACACACCCTATTGGCCGTGGCGATCGTCCCGCTGGTGATCATCACTCTGAGCCGGGCGCTGCGCCAGAGATTCGACCGGCACCGCGTCATCGCTCGCTGGAC
>CAYOZX010000015.1:5500-18527 GCA_964408515.1 uncultured Acidobacteriaceae bacterium
GCCGTCTCGCATTACCTCGAGCAGGAGCGCGTACTGGACGCGGATGTGTTGGATTTAGAGGCAGCGCAGTAACTTAACGCGTAGCACTGAGTCGCTTGGCCCAATGCTCAAGGGTAAAGAGTTAAATCCATATCGGCGGTCCGGGCCGGTGCTGCTGACTGCCGCTTTCCACGCCCTGCTATAGTTTCGTCAGTTTATGTCCACCGACGCTTCCCTTCCCGCCGAGCTCAGGCCGGCTGCCAAGCCGCGCATGTCCACCCGCAATCGTGTGCTTTTCCTGGCCACTGGGTGGCTGATTGTACTCATGCCCTTCCTATTCTGGTGGAATACATGGTTTGGGAGGCGGCTTTCGGACGCGCAGCTTACTGAATATCTGCACGATGACAAAAAGCCGAGGCACATCCAGCATGCATTGGTCCAGATTGGCGAGCGGTTGACGAAAAACGATGCCAGCGTCATGCGCTGGTATCCGGATGTGGTCCGTCTCGCGTCTCATTCCGTGGAGGAAGTGCGCAACACCGACGCCTGGGTCATGGGGCAGGATACGCAGAGCAAAGAAGCCGTCGATGCAGGATTCCACACAGCGCTGCTGAAGATGCTCAACGACCCGTCACACATGGTGCGGGGCAACGCGGCACTGTCGGTAGTACGGTTCGGCGATGCCTCGGGAAGGCCCCAGATCGTGGCTTTGCTGCAGCCGGCGAGGGTCACCGCATCCCAGGCAGGCAGAATCACCGATGTCAGTTCGCCCGGAACGATGACCCATCAAGGGGGAATCATCGCCAAGCTTGAATCCGGCAGCCAGACGGTGGAGGTGAGATCACCGATCACCGGGCGTCTGCGCGAGGTGGCGGCGCAAAGAGGAAGGACTGTGGCCGCAGGTGACGAGGTCGCAACTGTCGATCCGGCTATGGAGCAGGTATGGGAGGCCTTGCGCGCGCTCTACCTGATCGGCCAGCCCGAGGACTTGCCCGCCATCCGTCGCTATGAGCGCGAGCTCGGGGAGATTCCCGAGCATGTACGTCAGCAGGCGCTGGAAACGGAGAAAGCAGTGCTGGCAAGGGCTAAGTAAGATGCGTACTTTTGTGCGTCCAGCAGCGATGAGTTAGGAGAATCGAAGCCCGACACGCTCTCAAAGCGGCATAACACCGATCTGCTTTTCCACCTCGGCCGTATCCACCATGACGATCGCGTCCCAGGGGCATCCGTCGAGGAAACATCCCTCCGGGCCCTTGCTGGTGCACTTGTTGCACCCGATGCAGAGAATCGGATCGACCTGAATGCGGCCAAAGGGCGGATGGTCCTCGTCCGGCACCCAGAACATGCAATCCTCCACCGGACAGTACTCGACGCAGGCCGGCGAGCCAGCGCATCCGGTGCAGCATTCTGTGATGACGGCCAGTTCTTTGGGTTTCTTCTTGCGTGGAGTGAGCAGGCCCTTGGACCTCGGCTCATGCTTGAATTCGTCGGGCACCAGCCCGACCACTCCCCTGAAGGGCTCAGCAGGCATCAACCACATTATAGCCCAAGCCAGCTGCGGGTCTCAGTCCCGGCGAGCCGGTGGTGTCCTCATAGTTCTTCAGGCCCTGGCAGCGAGTCCAAAGTGAAAGCCGGCCACTGATGGTTGGCGGCCATGAAGGGTTTGTTCGTTCCATCCTGCCGGGCAGGTTTCTGGTATATTGGCCTTCCAGCCCCTGATTGGAACTCAGACTTTGGTCCAAGCATTATTCCGGCTCCATGATCCGAACTTTATCGCTCAGGGGTGGAAGGAGTTTCTATGGCAGGCAAGAGTCTTAATCGTGTTCAGCTCATCGGGAATCTTGGCAAGGATCCGGAGGTAAAGTACACGCCCAGCGGCACGCCGGTAGCGAAACTCACCATCGCTACCAACGAACGGTACAAGGACAAGAGCGGCGAGTGGCAGGATCGCACGGAGTGGCACAATGTCGTGCTCTGGCAGCGGTTGGCGGAGATCGCCGGCGAATATCTGAAGAAGGGCGGGAAAGTCTACGTCGAGGGCCGCCTGCAGACCCGCTCCTGGGATGACAAGCAGACCAACCAGAAGAAATACATGACCGAAGTCGTAGCCAGCGACCTGATTCTGCTCGGTGGGCGCGGCGAGGCCGCAGACAGCGCGGGCGGACATTCGCGCGCAGCAGCCGGGGGCGGTAATAACTTCGATCAGCGCACTCCGGAGCATGAACCGGCGCCCGCGGGCACGGCGCCGATTACGGACGAGGATATTCCGTTCTAGAGACTCACTCTTCCCAGGGGTTAAACACTGGAACGCCCGCATCCCGTGCGTGCCCGCAGTCACGCGTCACGAGCGTGAGGTCGTGCCGAACCGTGGTTGCCGCCAGTAATCCATCGATTACAGGGATGGCTCTGCCCCGAGCCGCAGCCTTGGCATCAATTTCACCCCACTTTAGAGCGACCTCCAAATCCACCGGCAAGATTCGCCGGATGAAGCGATTGACCAGGTCATGATCGAGCCACACCGTGAGCCGCAGTCTCCGCGAGGAGTTGGTCACGGCTTCGATTCCCTTCCGCACTTCACCCAGGGTCAGAACGCTCAGATACAACATTTCCTCGGGCACTGAGTCGATCCAGGCTGCCACTTTGGGATGTGGCTTGGGCTTGATGGTCTCGGAAATAACGTTGGTGTCGAGCAGGAAGCCTTTCACAGCTCGATCTTGCGGCCGAAGTCCTGCTGGCGTTCCAAGTGTATTCCTTCTTCCGCCAGAGGCGATTGGGCGAAAAACTTCAATAGGCTGCGAGGCTGGCGTGCGCGCGTTGTCAGCCGCTCATAATCCTCCGCAGGGAGCACGACGACGGCCTCTTTCCCCCCGCGAGTCACGTATTGCGGCCCTTCCAGCCGCACCCGTCGAAAGAGCTCGCTGAAACGCGCTTTGGCCGCCTGGAGCTGCCAATGGGAGCCGGCGGATTTTGGGACCTTCTTCATATAGACTAGTCAGACTAGTCTTATCTTAGGCGAAAGATTCCTGCCTGTCAAGCGCTACGGACACAAGCGGCGCGCGAACGTCTAAAATCGCAGGTCGGAATCTCTAACCCTTGGATCGAGAGCATTCGATGACGCGTACACGCTTGGTCCTGGTTTTTTGCGTGGTTCTTGCCCTCACGCTTCTGGCTTTCGCCAGGAAACATCGTCGCACCAGGGACGCGGACCCTGGGGACGGCAATTTCGACTATTACCTCCTGTCGCTTTCCTGGGCGCCGAACTATTGCGCCGGCCATCCCACAGACCACTCCAGCGAGTGCCGGCACGGCGGGCACACCGCCTTCGTGCTGCACGGGCTCTGGCCGCAGGCCAATGACGGACCTCCCCCAATGTCATGCACCTCGGCTCCTCCTGTGGCTGCCGAAACGGTTGATCACATGTTGAACTTCATGCCCAGCCGCGGGCTCATCCAGCATGAATGGCAAGAGCACGGGACGTGCAGCGGACTCTCGGCGCAGGACTATTTCGCCAGAGTCGAGCAGGCATACAAGAGCGTGCGTATCCCGGATGAATACCAGCACCTGGACCAGGAAGGGCAGCGGGGCGTGGCCGACCTCGAGAGCAACTTTGCCCGTGCCAACGGCGCGCCATTGCAAGCTTTCCGTGTCTCCTGCCATGGCGGCGATCTGGTCAGCGTGGAAATATGCCTGGACAAAGAACTCCACCTTCAGGCCTGCACCCAGAGCGTGCGGGAGTGTCCGGTGCGCCAGGTAAAGATGCAGCCGCCGCAGTAGAATGGAGGACGCCATGACGGAAAAACTGGAGAATCTTGCCGACCAGACCTGTGTTCCCTGCCGCGGTGGCGTCCCTCCGATGAAGGGTGTGGAATTGCAGCGCATCCGTAAGTTGGTACCGCAGTGGAACGTGGTGAAGGAACATCACCTTACCCGCAACTTCACCTTCCCGGATTTCAAGCAGGCCCTGGACTTCGTGAATCGCGTGGGAGACGTGGCCGAGCGTCAGGGACATCATCCCGACATCCTGCTCGCCTGGGGCAAGGCCGAAGTCACGCTGTGGACGCACAAGATCGATGGCCTGACGCAGAGCGACTTCATCATGGCGGCCAAGATCGACCGGCTGTACTCCGGTTAGAGCCGCTCCCCGCTGAGTGACATGATTCCTGCTGGCTACATGGCAAAACACATCCGTAGAAAGCCAGACTGGATGGAAGCGCCTCGAGTGGTCGACATCTATTCTGTCAGCAGCTGCGTGTCAGATGACTTCAGCGACTACATTAACTACTGGAAGCACAACGGATACTGGCTCTTTGATTCACCGCAAATCATTCGAAACATTGCCTGGGAAAAGTCGATCGATCTTCAGGGCACGCTGCTTTTCTACTACGAAGTCTATGAGATGGAGTTCGACGGAGAAGCCTGGCGCGCCTTTAATCCGGAACCATCATTTGTAACAAATGTTGTCCATCCTTCGGCCAAGAAACTTGAGGGGTTTGATGTGGTCACTTTTTACGCCCGGACTTCACCCGAATGCTCCCCTCTCTCCTGCAACTCTCTGGCAAGGGAACTCACCACAAACTTCCATTGTTTGTTCGAGTCCTTCGAGCTAGCCAAGGGAAGCCTCGAGAAGGGCGGCTTTCACAATTCTGAACCCGGTCCATACCGCATCTTTTCGGTATATTCCGTTGACTGGGCAGCAGGGAACCTCTAGTCGCTGCGCCTCGGCACTTTGAAGTATGCAACTAGAAACGACACACCGAGAACAAAGTCCACGCCCGCGAAAATGAGATCGGAGGCGTGCATGCGCGCCTGCATGAACAGGATTGACGAGGCCACGCTGTAGCTGAATTTCTCCACCGCGGAAGGAATCATCAGGGGCCGATAGCGGACCGGGTGAGTGGCGATGATGAAGAATGCGATCTGCCAGGCGAGAGCGGCGCCGGCGAATCCATAGAAGAATCCGGGGTGGGTAATGGGCGGTGGATCGTTGCGGCCGATCAAGTCAAACATGAAGTAGAGGGGCGGAATTACCAGCATCCCCCAGATTCCTGCGCTCCAAAAGACCACTTTGGAAAATCTCATGGCTGTCTCCGAATGACCTTCGCCCGGGCCTACTTGCCCGCGGCTCTCATCCCCTATTCCGGTGCGCCCACTGTGACCGGCCTTGTCGTTCCCAGTCGTGTGGCCCAACCCCACAGCAGGCCGGGCACAATCATGATGACTCCCGTGGCCGAGGCCACGACCCGTGCCGACGCTCCCCGGTCGAGGAACAGGCCGCAGACGTAGGCGCCGATGGCGATGGTGAGCATCGAGAGGCCCAGGTCAGTGGCGAACACGCGTCCGCGGAAACGGTCTTCGGTGTTGAGTTGAAGCAGAGTGGTGGAAAACACCCACACGGTTGATCCTCCGCAATGGGCGACCACGATCCACAGACAGGCGATCCAGACGTTCGGCGCCAGGCCAAGCCCGAAGTATCCGACGCCGATGGTGAGATAGCCCAGCAGGATTCCCAACTGCAGGCGACGATCCGAATGTCCGGCCCAGCGGGCGGAGAACAATGGCCCCACGACTGCGCCCAGGCCGCGCGCCCCCAGCAACAGGCTCATCCCCAGGATGGCGCTGCGCTGGGGATCGATGCCGCGCAGATGGACGTGAAAGTACCCATTCCCGAGCACCGTGAACAACACCCAGCTCGGTCCGATCATCAGTTCGCCGGCTTTGGCGAAGACGGCCACCCGCAAGCGGTGGTCTGCGCGCACATAGCGTATGCCTTCGAGAACGGGCGAAAAGTCCACCGCATCTCTGGCCCGAAGCGGAGCGGCCCCCTCGGCATGGGGCTCCTCGAACTTCATCCCGCGAATGAGCAAGGCCGATACCAGGAAGGAGAAGGCATTCAGGATGAACACGGCGTCGCGTCCCAGCAAAGCTGCAACCAGGCCGCCGATCGATGCCCCGATCAGCAGGTTGACCGACCAGGTTGCCGACGACAGCGTATTGGCAAGAATCACATCCTCGCGGGCGGTAACGCTAGGCACGACAGCCGTGCGCGCCGGCTCAAAAAATGCTGCCAACAGGGTTTCGAGAAGCAACAAGGGATAAACGAGCCAGACCAGGGAACGCGACCGCACCAGCAGCATGGCGAAGACGACGATCATCCTCCCCAGATCGGCGGCAATCATCACCCGCTTGCGGCGTAGGCGGTCATTCACGACGCCAGCCGCGGGGCCGATGAGGGTCTGGGGGAGAACCTGCAGCACCAGGGCCAAGGCCACGGAACTCGCCCGTCCCGTCAGCTGCAGCAGCAGGCTGTAGATGGCCAGGGTATAGAACCAGTCGCCGATTTCGCTCACGATCTGAGCCAGCCATAGCCGCCGGAAGTTGCGATTGTGTCCGACCAGACGCAGATAGGCGTTCAGGGAGATTGAAGTGGCCGCGCCTTCGGGTTGGGGATCCATAGCCTCGAATGATGCTAACTGCCGCGGGGCCAAACTGTCAGCCCAGGCCGTTCAGTCCCGGACCCTTAACCCATTCCACGGAGAGCTGACTGTTTATAATCTACTTATGCTCGATGAGAGTGATTTTCGCCGCCGGGGCGACGCAGCGCTGGAGTCGCTGAAGCGGTCCTTGATGGCCGCCGAGGCCTCAGCCGGTTTCGAAGTGGAAGACCAGTCGGGCGCGCTTCACGTGTCCTTCGACGACGGCAGCAAGTTTGTGATCTCCCCGAACGCGCCAGTGCGCCAAATCTGGATTTCTGCTCTGGCCACAAGCTTCAAGCTCGACTGGTCGGACGCGGACCAGGACTTCGTTCTGCCCAAGAGCGGAGAAAGGCTCAAACCGCTGGTTGCCCGGCTGATCAATCAGCAACTCGGCGAAGAGGCGGTCGCGCTGGCATAGCTGTCCCGCCACGGTGCGGAGGCGCGCGCGATCAGGAGCGAGAGAGCTTCTGCATCAGATCCTCGGCAATCTGCTTGCCATGGAACCTTCCGTTCTCGATGAAAATTTCGTTGGTTCTGGACCCGGCCACGATCACGCCCGCCACGTAAATGCCGGGAACATTGCTTTCCAGGGTCTGGGGGTCGCACACCGGACGGCATTGCTCGGCGGACAACTCAATTCCCATGGAGCGAAGGAAATCGTAATCGGGATGGTAGCCCGTCATGGCGAAGACGAAATCGTTTTTGAGCGTGACCAGCCCTTTGGGAGTCTCCAGGCTGACCCCATCCGGCTCGATCTCCAGCACCGTGCTGTTGAAGTACGCGGTGATCTCACGATTTTTGATGCGGTTCTCGATATCGGGCAAAATCCAATACTTCACGTGACTGTGCAGCTTCGGGCCGCGATACACCAGGGTCACGCGCGCTCCGTGCCGCCACAGATCCAAGGCAGCGATGGCGGCTGAATTCTTACCCCCGATCACGAGCACATCCGTATCGAAAAAGGGATGAGGTTCGCGGTAGTAGTGAAATACATTCCCCAGGTCTTCTCCTGGAATATCCAGCAGATTGGCCAGGTCGTAGTACCCGGTGGAAACGATCAGCTTGCGGGTGCGGTAGTCGTAGACGCGCCCCAGGCTGTCCGTGGCTGTGATCTGGAAATCCCCGTCGCGGCCGGTTACCGTCTTCACCCACTGGTACTGCCGGATATCCAGCCGGTAGTGCTCGGCCACTTTCCGGTAATACTCCAGCGCCTCTTCGCGGGTGGGCTTCTGCCGCGCGGTGCTGAACGGAATATCGCCGATCTCCAGCAGTTCAGGCGTGGTGAAAAACGACATGTTCGCAGGATAGTTGTAGATGGAATTCACCACGCAGCCCTTGTCAATGGCGATGGTTTTGAATCCCGCGCGTTGCGCCTCAATGGCACAGGCGAGACCGGTGGGTCCGGCGCCGATCACAAGGACGTCTGAACGGGTGGAGGATTCATCCTTCAGCCAGGCGCGGGGAAGCGTGTCGGGAATTTCCTGGGTGAGGTCGGGGGTTGGCTTCATTACCAAGGTCGATCCAGGGTGGCCGGCGCGCTTTTCCGTTCCGCCATTCGGAATGTCGCGTTCCAGAAGGTAAGAATTCTAGCACGCGGATCACGGCAAAACGCTCCGGCCACGACCGGAGTCATCGGCTTTCGTTATAGAATACCGGGGCAAACTTCAATCTCTTTCCGGAGATTCGTTCATGCCTGAAACTCAGGTCGTGCCCCCTTCGCCTCAGCTGTTCTTTGAGACGGCAACCGCCTTCCAGAAGACGGAAGCGTTGCGGGCGGCGGTGGAACTGGAACTGTTCACCGCCATCGCCGAGGACAAGCAGACGGCCAAGGACATCGCGGCGCGTTGTCGGGCCTCGCAACGGGGAATTCGAATTCTCTGCGACTTCATGGTGGTTAACGGCTTCCTCACCAAGGACGCTGACCGTTACTCCCTGACGCAGGATTCAGCTGCGTTTCTCGATAAGCATTCGCCGGCATACCTGGGTGGCGCGCTGCGCTTTCTGAATCTGCCCAGCACGATGGAGACTTACACGCATCTCACGGAGATCGTGCGCAAGGGCGGAACGGTCGCCGACCAGCACAGTCTGACGCCGGAAAATCCCATCTGGGTCGAGTTCGCCCGGGGCATGGCGCCTCTGATGGCAATGCCGGCAGAATTGCTGGCCAAAATGCTCAGGGCGGAAGAAGGGCACAAATGGAAGGTCCTGAGTCTGGCCGTGGGGCACGGGCTCTACGACATCACGCTCGCGCGCCACAATCCCAATGCGGAAGTCTGGGCCGTGGACTGGCCGAACGTGCTCGAAGTAGCCAAGGAGAATGCCGCCAAAGCGGGCGTGGCTGGACGCTATCATCCGCTCGCAGGCAGCGCATTTGAGGTGGACTACGGCAATAATTTCGATCTTGCCTTGATCGTCAACTTTCTGCACCATTTCGACGAGTCCGGCTGCGAAACGTTGCTGCGCAAAGTGCAGGCCGCCCTCAAGCCTGGGGGACGCGCTGTTCTGGTGGAGTTCGTGCCCAACGAGGACAGGGTGTCGCCGCCCCTCCCTGCCTGCTTCAGCCTGATCATGCTGGCCCAGACTCCTGCCGGAGATGCCTACACTTTCAAGGAGTTTCAGCGGATGCTGGGCAACTCGGGATTTCGCAGCAGCGAACTGCATCCCCTGCCGCCAACATTTTTCAGCGTGGTGATGGGCACGAAGTGACCCGGCTGAGACGATATAATCCTCCGTTGCCTTCGTCCTCCGCTCGTCCTTCGGAAGGATTATGACGACTCCGGAAATGCCCCGAACCCGCACCGAATCCGACAGCATGGGAGAGATCGAGGTCCCCTCGCATGTTTACTGGGGCGCGCAGACGCAGCGCTCCCTGCATCACTTCGCCATCGGTCGCGACACCATGCCGCCGGAACTGATTCATGCCTTCGGAATTCTCAAGAAGGCCTGCGCGCTGGTGAATCAGGATCTGGGCAAGCTTTCACCCGAGAAAACCAGGTGGATCGTGCAGGCTGCCGATGAGGTCATTGCCGGCAAGCTCGAGGATCAGTTTCCGTTGCGTATCTGGCAAACGGGCAGCGGCACGCAGACCAACATGAACGTCAACGAAGTCATTTCCAACCGCGCGATCGAGATCGCGGGTGGGGTCATGGGAGCGAAGAAGCCGGTTCATCCCAACGACGACGTCAACATGTCTCAGTCCTCGAATGACACCTTCCCGACGGCAATGCATATCGCCGCAGCCCAACGGATGAAGCAGGCGCTGATCCCGGCAGTCAGAAGCGTGCGCGACGCCATCGCCGCCAAGGCGAAGCAGTTTGACGACGTGGTGAAGATAGGCCGCACTCACCTGCAGGATGCCGTGCCCATGACCTTCGGGCAGGAATTTGGCGGCTGGGCCAGCTTGCTGGAACGGGACATCCAGCGGCTGGAAGAGTCGCTTGACGGGCTCTACGACCTGGCCATTGGCGGAACTGCGGTGGGGACGGGCTTGAATGCTCATCCCGAGTTCGCGACCCGC
This sequence comes from uncultured Acidobacteriaceae bacterium, assembly GCA_964408515.1. Classification (GTDB taxonomy): domain Bacteria; phylum Acidobacteriota; class Terriglobia; order Terriglobales; family Acidobacteriaceae; genus CAYOZX01. The sequence continues at coordinate 15,470 of CAYOZX010000015.1, forward strand.
GCCGCCGCCAAAATCGCGCAGCTGACCGGGCTTCCCTTTCGCTCGCATCCCGATAAGTTCGCCGCGCTTTCGGCGCACGATGAGATCGTGTTCGCCCAGGGAGCGCTGGAAACTCTGGCGGCATCGTTGATGAAGATTTCCAATGACATCCGCTGGCTGGCTTCGGGCCCCCGCTCCGGACTGGGCGAGCTGATCATCCCGGAGAACGAGCCCGGATCTTCGATCATGCCGGGCAAGGTCAATCCCACGCAGTGCGAGGCGATGACCATGGTCTGCGTGCAGATTCATGGCGCCTCTGCTGCCGTCGGATTCGCCGGATCCCAGGGCAACTTTGAGCTGAATGTCTTCAAGCCGGTAATCATTTACAACTTCCTGCATTCCATCACCCTCATCTCGGATGCCTGCCACGGTTACGTCGAATACATGATCAAGGGGATGGAGGTTGACCGGGCCAAGGCCGAGACCCATGTGAAAAATTCACTGATGCTGGTGACGGCACTGACCCCAAAAGTCGGCTACGACAAGGCAGCCAAGATTGCGCACATGGCGCACGTGGAGCACACCAGCCTGCGCGAGGCGGCTTTGAAGCTCGGGTTCTTGACCGCCGAGGAGTTCGATCAGCTGGTCAAGCCGGAAAAGATGGCGAAGCCGTAGCGCTGGAAGTATCAGGAACCGGGACTCCCCCGGCTTGCATTTCTATGTAGATCCGTTGTATATACTTCGTCCATTGTAGATACCTCGTGTATACTAGAGTGTATGCCGAAAGCTCATGTCGTGAAGTGGGGCAATAGTCTGGCAGTTCGCATACCCAAACATGTGGCCGAGCAGGCTCGGGTGAAAGAGGGGGATGCGGTCGTGATCAAAGCCAGCAGTGGGCGCATTGTTTTCCAATGTGCGGACCGAATGCCGACCCTTGAGGAATTAGTGGCGCAGATTACGCCGGAAAATCGTTACGGCGAGACCTCGACCGGACCCGAAGTCGGGAAGGAAGCTGTCGAATGGTGAGGAGGTACGTGCCGGAAGCGGGCGATATTGCGTGGCTGAACTTTGATCCACAGGCCGGCCGCGAGCAGGGTCGGAGACGGCCCGGGTTGGTGCTTACCGACCAACGATACAATCGAGCCAGCGGGCTGATGGTCGTGTGTCCGCTCACGAGCCAACGAAGACCCTATCCTTTCGCCCTCCCGGTGACAGTGGACAACGTAGCGGGATCCATCCTGGTGGATCACCTCAAGAGCGTGGACTGGCAAGTGCGCCGTGCTGTCTTCCATTCCAAAGCTGACCCCACGTTAGTGAGAAGAGTGCGCGCCTATGTCTCCACGCTATTGGGTCTTGACTCCGCGAACTCCTGAGATCCCTTTTTCCACGACACCGCGATTCCTTTGGCTTTCGGCATGGTGGTGATCGTTACCACGCTGACCAGCACCAGAAGCGTTCCCAGCAGCGTGCGCGAGCCCACGGTTTCCCCGCCCACGAAGTAGCCGAGCGCCACTGCCACCACCGGGTTGACGTAGGCGTAGGTCCCAACCTTGGTGGGCGATTCGTAATGCAGCAACCAGATATAGGCCGTGAAGCCGACAATAGAACCGGCGATAATCAAATACACCAGAGCAAACCAGGCCGTCGTGGAAACCTCGTGCAGGCGAAAGCGCCCGAACTCGCCGGCTATTCCGCTAAGCACGAAGAGCAAGGCTCCACCCACCAGCATCTGGGCGGCAGCGCTTACCGGTTTTGAGGTCGGCAGCGGGAGCCGCCGAGTCAGAATGGTCGCCACAGACCAGGTCGCCGAGGCCACCAGCAAGGCGATGGCCCCTCCCCGGTGAATAGGCGCTTCGCCCAACGAGAAAGAACGATTCACCAGAACAGCCACGCCGAACATGCCCACGAGGAGCGCCAGTCCGAGGCGAGGAGTGAACCGCTGGGTGCGCAGGATGATGATCTCCAGCAGAGCGATAAATGCCGGAATGGTCGCCAGCACGACCGCGGTCACACCTGACGGCACATGCTGTTCGGCCCAAAACAGGCAGCCGTAATCGAGGACGAAGATCAGCGCGCCCAGGGCCGAGGCGCCGATCCACTGGCGAGATGTCGGCCGGCCTGCGCCCCGCCATCTCATCCAGCCATACAGGATAGCCCCGGCCAGGAGGAAGCGAAGCCCGGCGTAGAGGAAGGGAGGGATTTCGCGAACTCCCACGCGGATCGCCAGGAAGGTCGATCCCCAGACGAAATAAATCATGGAGAAAGCCAGAAGGATTTTCCAGGTGGCCGGCCGGCTTGCTGTCTCCATGGGTACTCCTTCTCGGTTGTCGCTTTGAGTCCCCTCTTTACGCTCGTACGTCATAGATGTTGCCAAGGCCCCGAAAGAGCTACTTTTTGCATGAAACGCTCTCATGCAGCGCAACATTGGCTTTCATGCATTCTCCACGCGGCTGCGGCTGAACGACAATCCGCTCAGGCCCGCAATCTGCGCTGCGGGGACGCCTTTGGTCGCGACCAGCACGTGAAAGCTTTCTCCCACGCCCGCAGGAGTTAGCAGATGCTTGAGCTGCAACGCGACCTTGGCACGCTCGGGTGGGAGCCGGCAGTCTTCGAAGGCATCGGCAAACTGATTCTGTTGGCCGATTCCCATCAGGAACTGCGACTGTGTAAGCAACGGACAAACTCGCATCCCTCCCTCCAACGCCGCCGCGGCCAGGGAACTGAAGTTTACGTGCGCAGTAATGTCCTGGTCGCCGGGCGCTTCGTAGGCGTTCGGCGACGCCGCATGCCGACGATAGGTCATCAACGTTCCGCGATAACGGCCCAGGAGCTGCTCCTGGCGGGTATAGCCGTAGTCGATTGCAATAACCACGCCCTGGCGCACGCACGCCGAAAGCCGCGACATGGAAAGGTGTGCCGCCAGCGGTGCTTCCAGCCGTTCGCCCGCCTCGGGATCGACGCTGTAGCGCTCCAGAAACTCCAACTCATGGGCCGAAGGCGGAACCCAGCTTTCCACGAACCTTTGACCTTCGATCGAGACCCGCAGCGTCCCCCTGGCGCTCAGGATTTCGAACGGCAG
>CAYOZX010000015.1:18627-24623 GCA_964408515.1 uncultured Acidobacteriaceae bacterium
CGGCGAACCAAGCGCCTTCCATATCTCTTCGAACTGCCGTGCCAGCAGCCGCCCAAACACAGCGTGAACATCGCTGGACGTGTAAAAGTCCCCAGCCTTGCCAAACTGCTCCAGGTTGCGTGTGTAGAACCCCAACTCGGGATGATACAGGCACAGCTCCATGTAGCGCGAAAACGGAATCGGGCCGCGGGCCTGGATCTCGTTCGCGATAATTTCCCGCAGGCTCACAAGCCCTGCTGCCGGCGGTCGGCGCGGTCCTGCGGCGTACGAATGAACATCTCCACCAGGTAGTCGTGAAGGCAGTCGTACAGTTGCCGCTGGAAGTGCCATTCGAACTGGGGATGGTCCAGATCGCGCGGGTGCAACTCGAAATAATACGTATGAACCGGCACGGGCGGCTTCCTGAACTGAATGACGACTTCCACGGCCTCGCCCTTGCCGCGGGCAGAAAAATCGAGCAGGGGATGCTCATACAGCTTCAGCTGCGCCAGAACGCGCTCCAGGCGAGAGGGGTCGGTCACCAGATAATTCTAACGGGAGTATCAGCAACCCGCGCGCGGGGGACGCCGGTCAGACAATAACCAGTCTCCGCCCTCGGGTGGCCGATGACACGATGGGAGATGCGAGAACCGACCTCGGCAAGGAGAAGGAGCTGGGGGCCTACTCATATCGCAGCGCTTCGATCGGATCCAGGCTGGCGGCCTTGATGGCGGGCAACATGCCGCTGACAACGCCTACGAAGCTGAGAATGCCCGTCGACCACAACAGAGTGACGGCGTCAATTTTCAGGTGGATGTCGCCCTCGTCCGCGCTTTCCTGAAATGCGCTCCACAGGGTCAGGGAAGGAACGATCCAGGACACCAGATAAGCAAATGCCACGCCCAGCAAACCGCCCAGGGCGGTGATGACCATGGCTTCGGCCAGGAACTGAAAGAGGATGTGCCAGCGATGAGCGCCCAGGGCCTTCTCCACGCCGATCTCGCGGGTCCGCTGGGTGACCGAGACCAGCATGATGTTCATCAGTCCAACTCCTCCGATCCCCAGCGTCAGCAGCCCGATAAAGCCAAGCAGGATTTTGATCCCGGTCGTAATCACCCGCAGGTCGAGCAGGTCGGAGAAAACGTCGAACACGAAGACCGCGCGCTTGTCCTTGGGATCGAAGCCGTGATGGAAGGCCATGGAGTTGCGCAGAGCATTTACTACCTTGGCGTTGTCGCCTTCATATTCCATCACGATGGCGTTCAGGTAGTAGGTATCCTTCAGGTCGCTCATGGCGCTGTAGGGCACGTAAACGTGCTCGTTCAGGTTGTCGTCGCTGTTGTTGATGACGTGCTTGAGCACGCCCACAACCTGGTAGGAAATGCCGTCCACGCGAATACTCTCGCCGATGGCGTTCTGACCGGAAAACAGCTTCTTTTTTGCGTCGGCGCCGATGAAGGCGACCCGGGCGTGAGTGAAGTCCTCCGCCTCGCCAAAGGAGGATCCCTCCTCGAACTCCATGCGGCGCATGCGGGCGTAAGAGGAGTAGACGCCGCTCACCGCGTAACTGGAGCTGCGCGTGCCCCAGGAAACCGCGCACTGCTTGAAGGCTTCGGGGGAAATCCGCTTGAGCAACGGCACCTCGGCGCGGATGAAGTCCAGGTCATTTACGGTGAGGCGGACCTCGCTGCCCGCCTTGGTCCCGCCCACCTGCAACGACGTGCGTCCCGGAAACACGAAAACGAGGTTGGTGCCGAAGGAGCGGAATGCCGACCATAGACCGCGCTCGAAGCCGGCGCCGTAAGCCAGAAGCAGGACGACGGTGGCTATGCCCCAGGCCATACCCAGCATGGTCAGGACGCTGCGGCGCTTGTTGTGACGCAACGCGCCGTAGGCCTGCGCCGCCAGCTCCGTGATCACGCTCATTCCTGCCTCATGGCTTCCACGGGGGCAAGCAGGGCCGCTTTGCGCGCGGGATAAATGCCGGCCACGATTCCGGCGACTGCCAGCGAGAGAATGGCGGCCACCGCCGACATGGGCACAATGCGGGGGGTGTCGAAGCCCTCCGGCGAAGGCAGTTGCGCCAGGGCGAACACAAAGGCGCTTGAGATCAGCAGCCCGATGCCTCCGCTGAAGATGGTCAAAAAAGCGCCCTCGATGAAGAACTGTGTGAGGATGTTGCGGTGGGTGGCGCCAAGGGCTTTGCGCAGGCCGACCTCGCGGGTGCGTTCTGCCACCGAAACCAGCATGATGTTAACGATGCCGATGGCGCCCAGAACCAGCGTCACCAGCCCCACCACGCCCAGAAAGTAGTCCATGGCGTCGAAGATCTTGCCGACCCGGCGCGAGTTTTCAATGGTGTCCCAATCTTCGAAAGCATCCTGCAGCTTGGGATCGAACCCATGGCGGCGCGCGATGATGCGGTGAATCTCCTGCTTGGAAAGCAGGTGTGCCGATTTGTCCAGTGGGCGGTAATTGATGAACGAAATGGCGTTCTCGGTGTTCTGCTCTTTCAGGGGAAACAGATCGCGCATGGTCTCGACGGGAATAAAAATGCGTGCGTTGGTGCCATTGTTTCCGTCTTTGCCCACCTTGGCCAGCACACCGATGATGTCGAAGCGAATGCCGTTCAGGAGCATCGTGTCGCCTACCGCCGGGCGGCCGGGGAACACGTTTTTCAGCAGCTCCCAGCCCACCACCGCCACGCGGCGGCGTTCGCTGTTGTCCTGGTCATTCAGCCAGCGTCCCACTCCGACTGGGACGTTGCGTATCTGGCTGTACTCCGGAGCCACTCCAAAGACTTGCCCGTTGGTGGAGCCATACTCGCTGACCGCGCGGATATCCTCGCGATTAACCACCGGAGACAGGGCACGCAGGGTGTGGGCTTCATCGCGGATGGCCAGATAGTCCTGGTAGGTAAAGCGATACGTCTGGCCAGATTGCAGGCTTCCCTCGACCGCCGGGATGCGGCCGGGAAAGACAAACATGATGTCCTGGCCCAAAGTGGCGAGGTTCTTGGTCTGCCCGCTGCGGAACCCTTCCCCCAGACCGACCAGCAGGAGCAGCGACCCGACCCCCCAGGCAATTCCGAACATGGTGAGGAAAGAGCGCAGCTTGTGGGCCCACAGGGTGGCAAGCGACTGCCGCACGATCTCCCAAAGCATGTGCATACGCTCAGAGCCCTGGAGAGCACACAACCGCACTCCAGCCTTGTGCTGTTATACGCGGAGGACGGACAGCAAGTTCAACCTAATATGAAGCAGCTCTGCCACGTTTTTAGACAAGCCCGAACCGCGAAAGGTTAGCGCCTGGACGTTTCCGGCTGTCATACCGGCTGGCTGCTATCCCCAGGGAAGTCATGGCGTCTAAACGTGCGTTTGGCCGGTACACAAGGGCTCGTCACAGTCAAAAATTTCTCAAATTGGGAGGGCTGGCGCTATGCATAAGCTTCTCTTGCGCGCTCTGTTGGTCGTCCAAGGTTTCCTGCTCTTGGGATCTGTGAGCTTTGCCCAGTCGTTTGTTCTCAACCTGCCGCGCGGCAGCCAGCATGCGGTCGTGGCGCAAAGGATCGGGATCACCGATATCACCATTAACTACCATCGCCCCCTGGTCAACAAGCGGAAGATTTGGGGCAGCCTGGTTCCCTACGGGCAAGTCTGGCGGGCAGGGGCCAACGAAAACACGACCATCGACTTTAGCGATCCCGTAACCGTCGAGGGCAAGTCCCTGCCGGCGGGAACCTACGGTCTCCACATGCTTCCCGGGGAGAGCGAGTGGACGGTCATTTTCTCGAGGAACTACACCTCGTGGGGCAGCTTTACTTACGACCAGGCTGAAGACGCTCTTCGGGTTACGGTAAAACCGGTGGCAGCGGACTTCCACGAAGCTCTGGCGTACGACTTCGACGACGTGACCCCAGACGGGGCGGTTGTCAGCATGCGCTGGGAAAAACTGGCGGTCCCCGTCAAGATTGGGGTTGACACCCATGAAGTCGTGGCCCAGAACCTGCATAAGCAGCTTCGCGGCCTGGCGCAGTACGCCTGGGACGGATGGGACGATGCTGCCAACTATTTCTTGCAGGAGAAGGTCCACCTGGACGAGGCGCTGAACTACGCGGACAAATCGATCGCCGCCGAGGCGCGTTACGACAACTACATGACGAAATCGCGCATACTTGATGCCCTCAACCGCAAGGATGAGGCCACCGTGGCGCGCAACAAGGCCCTGGGCATGGCCAGCGGCATCCAGATGCATGTCTACGCGCGTCAGCTGCAGAATGACGGCAAGCAGAGCGAGGCCTTCGCTATCTTCCGCGACAATGCCAAAAAGAATCCCGATCTGTGGATCGTGCATGTCGGCCTGGCGCGTATGTACTCCGCCCAGGGTGATTTCGCCAACGCATCTCGGGAAATGGCAACCGCCATCACCAGTGCACCCGATCCCCAAAAAGCGCCGCTGCAAGCATTTGCCAAGCGTTTAGAGGCCAAGGAAGATATTAACAAGTAAGCTATCCAGGTGACGCCGGTCTGCATCCAGGGCCGGCGTCACGACTGCGCCCGTCCGCTACAACACCGCTTCCTGCGTCACCCGAACCTCTTTCCCCATGCGCCGCCCCACTTCCACGACGGACGCGACGGCACTGTCGCTGGTGGCTGCGCCGCGCACGATTTCCAACCCCTTCGCCCGGTCGATGAGCACGGCAAACCTCATTGCCAGGCAGCTTTCCGCGCGATACGTGACCCGGGCGATTTCTGTAATGCTGAACGTTAACGTGCTGGACGCGAGAACGGTTCCGGGGCGGCAAATCTTGTCGAGCAGGGTAAAGATCTCAATTTTCGATTCCAGTTCCTCTGGACCGGCCTCGATCACAAGATCTGCGGCCCGGGCCGCATCTTCCACGTGGCCGGCAAATTCCAGGAGGGAAAACGGCGGGTCGCGCAAAGGGTTTTCTGCCCCGCCGCCAGCCTGACGAAGATTTGCTCGCAAATCGCTTTCCGCCCTCCGCAAGGCGCTGGGCAGAAGGTCCTCCAGGATGGTGCGGTAGCCGGCGAGCGCCGCGACGTGCGCAATTCCCTGGCCCAGGCTTCCAGCGCCGATGATGGCGATGGTCCGGACTTCAGGCAATCACTGGACTCCCTGATTCAATTGTCCCAGAACCGACTCAAGGTTGGCGCCGGCGGTGCGGATACTCTCCGCGAGGCGCTGGCGCTCTTCGGCATCCATCAGCGGGATCGAGGCACTGATGCGGCGCAGCGTGGCGTTGATGTCGTCAACATAGTTGATAAGGCGGATGAGTTCTCCGGTAGCTGCCATGTCAGACCTGCTCCTGTCGCCCGCTGTTCCGGGCCGAAAACGATCTTACCTGCCGATGGAATCCGCGAGGCGCGCGGGCGCGTTGATTCTATTCTCAATCGTGCGCCCGGTTTAGTAAAGCCGGGCCGAGTTACGGCGGTGCTTTCCTCACCGGCGAGCGTGGCCGGCGGCGTGGTCCGGCGGGGGCCAACCTACCCAATTTGCGCCCGGGCAGTCACTTTCGTAATCCTTTCGATCCGTGTTATTCATGGGCCGTCCGCTGTCGAAAGCGAATCTAATAGCGGTATGAGCGATAAACCGTTGAAGCGGTACCTTTTTGCCAGCGACTTCGATCAAACCCTGACTTTCGACGATTCCGGTTACGTGCTGAGTGAACTGGTCGGCATCCCTACCGCGGAGTTTGAACGCAAGGCGCAGGGCATGGCGAGGCTGAACCTGGTGCAACAGGGGGCGGAACTTTCCTACCTGCTGTTACATGATCCCGAGTTCCGCAAGAAAGTGCGCAAGCAACATCTGTACCAGGTAGGAAAGACCATCCGCCTGAAGGAAAACATCCAGTTGCTCTACGAGATTCTTAAGAACGGCGTGGACGGATACCAATTTGACTTTTATGAGCTGTCGGCGTCGCCCATGGAAGGCATTCTTCGGGGTCTTTGTGATCCAAGCTCAGCTCGCCGGAGAACTCGTTGCTCCCTGGTTCGCCA
>CAYOZX010000016.1:0-13522 GCA_964408515.1 uncultured Acidobacteriaceae bacterium
GCCGCTATAGGACCCGAATCCCGCAGTCCCGTCATCGAAGTTCGGGTTGCCAGCCTCCGGCACGCCGGGCAAGCTCACCGTCACTCCGGTGTTGTTCTGGGTGTAGCCGGCCCGGAATTCGTTCAGCACACTCGGTGAGAACGTATGCACCAGGCTGAACATGCCGCTGGGGAAGTAGTTTCGGGCTGGGTTCGTGAAGCCGCGAGTGCAGGCAGTGCTGCAGGGACCGAATGCGTCGGTCGACTTCAGCCAGTTAAACTGCACGAACATCCGGTTGCTGGAACTGAAGTTGTAGTCAATGCGGCCGGAGGCCTCATTGCCGTTGAACAGGTTGCCGATGGTCTGAATCTGGGAGCCGAAGATGGCAACGCTGTTCAGCTCAAAGGGTAGCGTACGGTCCATTGTCCCAGCCAGAGCCGCTGGCGTGGCCGAGCACGGCTGGTGCCCAGTAGGACCGCCGTTGTAATTCATGATGGCCTGGTCCTGAGCAGTGACGCCAAGTATGGCCGCGAACTTCGCCGCAAGTGCCGGGCTGGTAGCGTCCGGGCAAAGATAGTTTTCAAAGTTCGGGGTCCCAACGGGCACGACGGTGGTAGGAATATCGGTTCCGTCTGTGGCCCCCACGAAAGTATTCAAGGTGGAGGCAGTGCTGCCCCCCAAGGTGGGCGCGAAATTCTTGTACAGCAGGGTCGCGGTGGAATTCGGGTCCGCAGCCTCCACCGCCGCCCGCCACTGCGGTGATTCTTCCAGGACGGCATCGGGCGTGCCGGTGGTCTTGAAGCGGTCGCCCTGATAGGAGCCGAAGAAGAAGAGTTTGTCCTTGATGATCGGGCCGCCGAAGGTGCCGCCAAACTGGTTGAAGCGCAGGGGCGGCTTGAAGCCTCCACCGGTGGTGGGATCAGTTCCCGGACGGTTCAGGAAGTACACATTGGCGTCCAGGGCGTCGTTGCGGAAGTACTCCCAGGCGCTGCCGTGGAAGGCGTTGGTGCCCGACTTCGTTACCAGGTTGTTGATGGATCCGGCGCTGTTGCCGTACTGTGCCGAGGTGTTCAACTCCAACTGCTGGAATTCCTGCACGGTATCCTGGATGGGGACGTTAATCACGCCACCGCTCAGCCCCTTGTTGGAGATGCCGTTAACCAGGAAGCCGTTGAAATCCTCGCGCAGCCCGTTGACGACTGTGCCGTGGCCGTTCTCGAAGTCAACGCCCATCACGCTGACGGCACCCGGAGCCAACTGGATAAGGTCGTAAACGTTGCGGCCATTGAGCGGCAGGTTGGCGATTTGGCTCGAAGTCACAGTGGAGGCCAGCTTGGAGTCCTCGGTGTTGACCGCAGCCGCCTCGCCGGTCACCTCGATTACTTCACGCGTCTGGCCGAGCTGCATTTTGAAGTCGATGCGCGCGATCGTCCCCGCGTTCAAGCCTACGTTGTTATTGGTGAAGGTCCTGAACCCCGTGGCCTCGGCGGTCAGCTTGTAGTTGCCGACCGGCAACTCCCTGACCGTGTACAAACCCGTATCACTGGTTGTAGTCGTGACCGTGAGATTGGTCCCCAGGTTGGTCACACTGACGGTTGCGTTCGCGATAGCCGCGCCCGACGGATCGGCTACTGTTCCCGTAAACTGACCGTTCTGGACCTGCGCAAGCGCACCCACGGACAGCGCCAGCAGCGACAGTGTCAAAAGGCAGAACTTCAATGTCTTCATTGACCTACCCTCATGCGTGATGGAAATGTCGTTCAACGAGCCCGAAAGGCCAGCGACCTGGCTGGTACCGCAAAACCTGTGAATTCTGTGCCTGCGAAGGGACAATTTGTTGAGCCCTGTTATTGCTATCTCGTTGATTACTTTGAAGGATTCCAGAATCTTCAAGGGAAACAAGCCCTGTGCCGGCTCCGGCAGGCACCCCGCTCAACTATCGGCACGTAACTTTCCAAAGGGACTTTGGTAACCCGCTCAATCACTTAGCGGCAAAGACGGTGGCTATGTCTATGATGAACGGTATACATGGGCTGACAGCGTTACAGAATTTGGAATATTGTCAATGTCAGTTGGCTGCTTCAGTAGTTAACTCATAGTGTCTGGGCGCCTTACCGCACACCACGGTGATTCGGAAGAGGGAGGTCCGGTCTGTCAATGTCTTGCCTTTGCGCCTTCTTTTGCTGCCACTCCTCGCCCCTCCTGGATCACCAGCGCCTGATCGGCGGCGACGGGCCCGATCGTGTCCACCTGCCCCGAGGGCCAGTGCACGACGATGGAATCGACCCGGGCGGCGGCCCCCAGGCCAAAAAGTAGCCTGGGGTCGCTGGCCGACTCGAAACTGCTGTTTGCCCGCACTTCCGCGCTTTGCGTAGCTTGGCCGACCCTGACTTCTACTCGGGCGCCGAAGCCGTCGCGGTTGGATTTGGCGCCGATGGTCTTCACGCGCAACCAGTGGCCGTCCGCGCGAGCCGTATTCCGCAGCAGCACCGGCGATGCATCCAGCACGGTGACAACCACGTCCTGACTGCCCTGGTTCAGAAAATCAGCCGTGGCCTCCCCCCGGGCGACGTAACGGCGCGCGAGCGCCAGGCCCGCCGCGGAACCAACCTCAGCGAACTTGCCATTTGCCAGGTTATGAAACAGCAGCGGCCGCTCGGCGTAGGCCACGCCGAAAGACTGCTGGTCCACCTGTGGATTGACGTGTCCGTTGGCGACGAAAATGTCGGGCCAGCCGTCGTTGTCGAAATCGAGGAATTTCACCCCAAAGCCAAGAAAGGGAACGCTGACCGGGCCAAAGCCGGCGCTGCCCGCCAAATCGGTGAATTGGCGTCCGCCGTCGTTGTGATAGAGGTTGTTGGTGTCGTCGGAAAAGTTGGTCTTCGCGATATCGGGCCAGCCGTCGCGGTCATAGTCGGCGGTGTCGATCCCCATGCCCGCCTGCTCCCGGCCGTCAGCGCTGAAGGCCACACCGGCCTCGGCTCCCACCTCGGTCAATCCACCTTTGCAGTCGTTGTGATAAAGCAGGCTGGGCGAGGAATCGTTGGCCACATAAAGATCGAGACATCCGTCCAGGTCATAGTCCAACCAGAGAACTCCCAGGCCGTAATACCCGCCGGGATCAATCTTCAGCTTTTCGGAGACATCGGTAAAAGTTCCGTCTCCGTTGTTGTGGTACAGGCGGTCATGGCCGCCCTTAAGGCCGCGCGGCCCGCAGGAAACGGCAATGCCGCGGTAAGTGCAGAATGGGCCTTCGCCGAACTCGGGCAGGTGGTTGAGATCCAGATCCACGTAGTTCGCCACATAGAGATCGAGGCGACCATCATTGTCGTAATCGCCGAAGGCGGCGCTGGTGCCCCAGTGGCCCCCGTTGCCGACACCGGCTTTAGCGGTCACGTCGGAGAAGGTTCCGTCGCCGTCATTGTGATAGAGCACGCCGCCGTCGAGGTAGGTGACGTAGAGATCTTCGCGGCCGTCGTTGTCGAAATCTCCGACCGCCACGCCAAATCCCCAGCCGCAGTGGTTGATTCCGGCACGCGCGCTTACGTCCGTGAAGGTGCCGTCATGATTGTTGTGGTAAAGCTTGCCGGGATGGCACTTGCCGGCGTGGAGGTCTTCAAGGGTAGAGCCGTTGACCAGGAAAAGGTCCATCCAGCCATCATTGTCGTAGTCAAAGACCGCAACCCCACCGCACATGGACTCCATGATGTAGCGCTTTTCTGCCCCGCCGCAGGTGAGATGGAAATCGATGCCCGCCTGGCGGGTGACATCAGCGTAACGCACGGCGGCGACAGACGCCGTGCGGCTGGCAGCGCCTGCGGGACGGCCTTGGAGAGAGACCGCCAGAAGGGAAAGCATCCACCCGGCAGATAGGGCAACGGCCGCCATGGGCGGGCGGAGAAATCGGAATCTCATCACTGGGTTCGGCCGGCGGCCATGCCTCCGGTTTCCGGCTGAGCCTTCTTCAGTTCCGCGAAGCGTTGCCATTGTTGCTTCGCCTGGTCCGTCTTCCCCAGCTTCTCGAGCACGCGGGCCAGTTGGTAGTGCGGGCTTGGATCGGCAGGCTTGAGTTCAGCCGCGCGTTCCAGGACGGGAACTGCCGCCGCATCGTCGCCGGCGAGAAGCAGCGCCTTGCCCAGATCGTAAGCTGCATCGCCGTTCGCCGGGTCGAGTTGCAAAGCCTTCTTGAGGTGCGGGGCGGCTTCTTTCCCTTCCCCGGCTTCGAGCAGGCAGTGCCCGAGCTGGTAGAGGACCTGAGGGTTATCGGGTGAGGTACCGAGTTCCTTGCGATATTGGGCGATCGCTTCGGGATTGCGGCCCAGGCTGGCATAAGCGAACCCCAGGTGATAGTGGCCGAGAGGTGTGGCCGGGTCGAGGCGCAAAGCGCTCTGAAATTGCTCCACCGCTTGCAGGGTGCGATTGGTGTTCTGGTAAGCACGTCCCAGGAGCACGTGAGTGAGAGCGTTTGTGGGCTCGAGCCTGGCAGCTTGTTCCAGCTGCTCCGCCGCGGGACCGTATTGACTCTGCTGCAGGAGCACCAGGGCCAGGTCAAAGTGAATGTCGGCGCGCGACCCGTCCAGCGACTCGGACTGCTGCAACGCGCTCAAGGCGGGAGCCATCTGTCCCGCTTTGAAGTATGCCAGGCCGAGCCAGTGTTGTACTTGGGCGTCACGCGGCCAGCGGGCTGCAGCTTCGCGTCCGGCCTGCAGCGCCTCCGGCACAAGGCCCAATTGCAGGTAACTTAACAACAGGCCGCGGTTGGCAGGCAGGCTGTCCGGCGCCATCTGCCGGACTCTTTCGAAATCAGCGAGGGCGTGGGCGTAGTCACCGCTGTCGAGGGCCGTCTGAGCAGCACGCAACAGAGTCTGTGGATTCGAGGTTTGCGCCACGACGGGGCGGCAAGAAGCCAGCAGCAGCAGGACCGCTAAGCGCCGGCTCCATGGGGGCAGTCGTTCGCGCTGACGGGAGTGCGGGAAACGTCCAGACTGGGGTCGAGTGAGGGCCACTTTCTGAAATCGTAGCCTTTCGCCCGGCGGGGGTGCAATCGGCAGAGTGTCCAGAGGCAAGACTCCGCAACCGCAAGGACTAAAGCCGCTGCCTGTTCTAGAATCGCAGGCGATGAAACGGTGCTCCCGCTTTCTTGCTCTGATCGCCCTGGGCGGGCTGCTGCTCGCCGCCGAACCTCCGAAATTCGATCCTCTGCCTGCGCCGTTGTCCAACAATGCGGTAGCCATGGTGAAGAGCCGCGGAGCTCTTCTGCTGTATTCCCTGATGGGCATCGGCCCCAGGAAGAGCTGGGACGCGGTCAGCAACGCGGCTTACGCTCTGGACTGGGAGAGCGGCAAATGGGCGGAGGTGCGTCCGGTGCCGGGACCAAGCGGGCGTCTTGCCGCCACCGCTGTCGGCGCACGCGAGCACATTTTCCTCTTCGGAGGTTACGTGGTCGATGCCCAGGGACGGGAGAACACATTGGCCGACGTCAATGCTTACGAGCCCCTCACCGACCGCTGGTACCGCGCGGAAGACATGCCGGTGGCGGTGGATGATGCGGTTTCCGGGGTCTATCGGGACCGCTACGTGTACCTCATCGGCGGGTGGTCGAAAAATGACACAGTGCGCGCGGTACAGATTTATGACGCGCAGAAAAACACCTGGCGGCAGGGCACGCCCATTCCCGGAACTCCCGTGTTCGGGCACGCTGGCGGACTTGTAGGCGACACCATCGTCTATGTGGACGGAGCGTACCGGAATCCGGCCGGCCAGCCGAGGTATATCACCTCGGACGAGTGCTGGATGGGCAAGATCGATCACAAAGATCCGGCAAAGATTCAGTGGAGCAAGCTGCCGAACCATCCCGGCAATGCGCGTTACCGCATCGCCGCGGGGGGATCGGAAAAAGACCAGATGATCTATTTCAGCGGCGGCACCGACAATCCCTACAACTACACCGGCATCGGATACGACGGCAGGCCGGCGGAGCCCGCGCCGGTCACGTTTGCCTACAACCTGCGCGCCAGCAAGTGGGAGACCCTGAATTCCAACACGCCTGCGGCGACGATGGATCATCGCGGCTTGCTGGTGATCCCGGAGGGATTAATGATCATCGGAGGGATGGAAGCGGGGCAGGTGGTTACTGCCAAGGTGGTGGTACTGCCCCGGGCCGGGAAGGGGAAGTAAGACGCCGCGCTGACGGGCTGTAGTGAGGAATGTCACGCTGCCCATGTGGGACCTCGGGGATAGCGTCCCATCCGGTCGTCATCTTCCCCGCGCAAGCACCAGGGTGATGTCATCGGGCTGCTCGTTGGCGCCGATCCAGTCGTCCACGGCGGCGGTGACGATCTCGCTGATGCGCGCCAGCGGCAGTTCGCGATTCTTCCATACCAGGTCCACCAGGCGACCTTCCCCGAACTCACCGAAATCATTTTCCGGCTCGGTCACACCGTCGCTGTAGGCCACGAACAGCTCGCCCCGATGCAGCGGCACTGAGCTCTCGGCATAACTGCGGTTGTCAAACAACCCGACCACCGTTCCGCCGCTCTCCAGGCGGCGTCGGGAGCCGTCCCCGGCCAGGATGACGGGCGGAAGGTGGCCGCCGTTGCTGTAGGTGAGCTGGCGCGATGTGCCGTCATAAACGCCCAGGAACAGCGTTGCATATTTCTCTGCGGGCGTGCTCTGGTAGAGCTGGTGATTGAGCAAGGACAGCAGGGCCCCGGAGGAAACCTCAGCCCCATCGAGTTGATATGCACGCGGACCCGGCCCGCTGCCCCCGCCCACCGCGGCCGGCAGCCGCAAGCTCGGAATGCCCTCCAGGCAATAGGCCCGGACGGCCGAGTGTATCGTGGCCATCAACAGGGCGGCGGAGATACCTTTGCCGCTCACGTCTCCGACCGCCAGAATGAGCCGTTCCGGATCAACGGTCAGAAAATCGTAGTAGTCGCCGCTCACTGTGCGCGCGGGGCGGCAGTATCCATGGACTTCCAGAGAGGGCAATTGAGAGATGTGCTGCGGAAAGAGCTGTGACTGGACTTCCTGGGCGATGGTCAATTCGTTCTGCAGCCGCTGCTTTTCCTTCTGTTCCTCGATGAGGTTCTCGATGGATGTGGTCATGGAATTGAACGAGGTGGCCAGGGCGGCGATCTGATCGTCAGACTTCACCGCGATGCGGTGGCTGAAGTCACCGCGATTGACATGCGTGGTGGCATCGTAAAGCTGGGCGACCGCGCCCGTCACCGTGCGTGTGAGGCGGGTTCCGATCAACAGGGCGAGTAATTCGATGACGGCGAAGACCACGGCGGCAAACAGCAGCATGTACTCCACGCCGGTGGCGAAATCACCGAGCGCCGCAAACAGCCGGGTGTAGAGGACGGAAGGCCGCGTCTGTACGCGCAGCAGGGCGCTGGCCCGGGTCTGTTGCCCGGTGGCCCAATCCGAGTAAGGAAGCGGCGCGCCGAAATTGATGACCTGGTCGAGGCCGTTGACCGCTCCGGGCAGGGACCCGGCGGTGAAGGCAGGACGCAACTGGCGCCGCCCGTTGTCGACGCTCACGCCCTCCGTTCCCGAGCGAAAAGATATGCTCTCGTGTTCGCCCTCCTCGGCGGTCCCTGACGGAGGTGCAGCAAGCTGCGATGAGGGTGAGGGACTCTCTCCCGGCTTGGGACTAAAGTCCTGCGAATACAACGTCACCTCTCCCAGGTTGACGGCGATCTGGTCCAGCAGCTTCTGATCGAGCGCCTCGCTGGAGATGACGATCAGCTTCTGGCTTCCCGAATCCAGGGCGGCCGCACTTCGTAAGTACAGCTGGCCTCGGTCCAGCACGATGGCAGAGAAATCGGACTTGAGGAATGCGGGGAGAACGAAAGGCGTTTGTCCGGGCGCCGCGCTGCACATGGCCAGCGGTTGGCCGCCTTTCCAGGCGCAGAACTGCCGCGAAGTCCAGTCCGGATCGCGGCGCTGCAAGCCCTGCAGAGACTGCGCACCTGCCGGTTGTCCGCCCTCCAGCCGAGCTGCCAGTTCGCTGGCGATGGCGGCGTTGACCGCGCGCAGGCTGCGGAGGCGGGAGTCCAACTCGGAGGTGACGATGAAGTTGGCGAACTGGCCCGCGAACAGATAGATGCTGATAAACGCCATCGTTGCCACCAGGACCACCGGGATGACGCCGATGAACACGTAGGTGACGATCAACCGGTTGCGCAGCCGCCACAGCATTTTCTCTTTCAGCCAGCGAAAGGCCAGAAGCCCGAACAGTACGATGGCAAGAAAGCTGAGAATGCCGGCCCATCCCGCCAACGCCTGCCCCCAGGAAAGGTGCAATAGGCTGAATAGCCGCCGCAGGGCGAACAACAGCAGATCGAGTCCGAGCATGTAACAGGCGGCGCGGGCCAGTCGCGTGCGCGGCAGCAAACCCGCGGCCCGGAGTCGAAACACCATGGAACGGAGAAACGGCGCCATGACAGAGAACCGATTATAGATGCAGAGGCCAAAACCGGACGGCGGCCGCCTGGCGGTCAGAGAAGGTGATTTTCCGGCTTATCCTTGGCGCTCAGATTTCCGGATAGAAGTCGAAGAACGCTTCCAGGCTGGTTTTCAACTGCCTTTCGATTTCTTCCTTGCTGCCTTCCAGCACATGCATGGTGACATGAGCTTCGCGTCCGTTCTTAAGTTTCAGGGTCGCATCACCAACTTCCGCGACCTCCTCGGACGGCAACAGGCGCAGGCCATAAACGAGTGTCAGGTTTGCCATAGCGTCATTGTAATCTCGGGCGAGAGGCGTAACTCTGGGTACGGATTCGACGAATTTATGCGCATCAGGACCTGAGAATTCGTCAAATCGGTGCGCCCGTTTGACCCGAACCAGGGGAGCTCTACCTCTCCGCGATGCTAGAATTCCCTGTGCCCCGAATCTTTCTTCTGCTGACGTTGTCTTTTCTCTGGGGCTCGCCATTGGCGGGCCAGCAGCCGGCTGCGCAACCGCGACAACCTCCGGTCAAAGTCAATGTGCTGAATGTCTGCACGCCGTCGCCGGATGAGCAAAAAGAAATCGCTTCCGCCCTGGCGCGCATTCCCAAGCAGCCGCTGTTTGCCAACGACTTCGAAATCGATCGCGGGCGCACGGGTCTCGAGGAGCCGCCGGGGTTTTTGCAGCCGGGATCGGGCGCGCGCCCGTCCTCAGATCCCGGTTCCGCCAACTGGGTACGCATTCGGCGGGAGTTTTCCGTGCAGGCTTTGTTCTCGACCGTGCAATATTCCTTCAGCGTGGACCCGCAGAACATGGTGGAAACCTTGGTCTTCCGGGTGCGCGATCCCAAGGATCTCCTGCAAGTCTCCATCGAGGACGGTGCTTCCAACGTAACCTCGCCCGCCGCCATGCTGGCAGCAAGCACGCCCGCGAGCCGGGTCAAGCTGGAGCGCTTCGGCAAGTCTTCGGTGGTGCTGGCACGGTGCGCCGGGGCGCAGGGCGCGCCGCCGGATCAGAGCGCCTACGAGCCGCTGTTCCAAAGCGCCTCGGCGATCATGACCAGCTATCGTGGCCTTTTGGGGGCGCGAACCGCCGTGCCCGAGGAACTGGCGCGGTTGAGTGCGGTGGAAGTCAAGTCATCGGCGAAGCCGGCGTCCAGAAAATCGCCGCCCAGGAAGAACTAAATCCGCTGCTGCATCCCGGGCCCTGCAACTAAATCGACAGTTGGCAATCTAATCTCAAGGGTCATGGACAACATCCGCAACGTGGTCATCATCGGCTCCGGCTGCGCCGGACACACCGCCGCGCTGTACACGGCGCGCGCCAACCTCAAGCCGCTGGTTCTGGAAGGGCACGAGCCCGGAGGCCAGCTTTCGCTCACCACTCTGGTGGAAAATTTTCCCGGCTTCCCGGAAGGCATCCAGGGGCCGGAATTAATCGAGAACATGCGCAAGCAGGCGGGCCGCTTCGGCGCCCAGTATCAGCTGGGCCACGTGGTCAGCGCGGATTTGAGCCTGCGCCCTTTCGCCCTGAATCTGGGCAAGGAAACCATCCAGGCCCGCACCCTGATTATTGCCAGCGGGGCGTCAGCGCGGTGGCTGGGACTGCCCAGCGAGCAGGCGCTGATCGGGCACGGGGTTTCCTCCTGCGCCACCTGCGACGGCTTCTTCTTTTCCGGGAAGGAAATCACGGTGATCGGCGGCGGCGACTCGGCGATGGAAGAAGCAATTTTTCTCACCCGCTTTGCCAGCAAGGTGACCGTTATCCATCGCCGCGATCAGTTTCGCGCCTCCAAGATCATGCTGGAGCGCGCCCAGCACAACAAAAAAATTCAGTTTCGCACCGACACCGTCGTGGAAGACGTCTACGACCCCGCCAAGCAGGAAGTCACCGGGCTCAAGCTGCGCCATCTCAGGAACAACAAGGTCGAGGACTTCCCCACCAGCGCCATGTTCCTGGGCATCGGACACATTCCCAATGCCAAGATGTTCGCGGGGCAGCTCGACACCGACTCCGATGGCTACCTGGTGACCACCAACTACGTCCACACGAGGGTGCCCGGCGTCTATGCCTGTGGCGACGTGCAGGATCGCCGCTATCGCCAGGCCATCACGGCCGCGGGCACCGGCTGCATGGCGGCGCTCGAAGCCGAGAGATTCCTCGAAGCACACGAGGAATGAGCCTCTGGGTGGCGCCGCTGTCGCGGGCTTGCGCCGCTCCTTGGCAAGCCGTTTTCCGCGAGTTCCGGGGTTCATGAACACTCCCTGACCGGCAAAAATTCAAGACTGAACCCGCCCGCGTTACCTTGGTCATCTTTCTCGTTCCGGGAAACGCAACTAAGCTGCGAGCAGTTAGCTGACACCCCATGAGACGTCTGCTGCCAGCTCTGTTTTTGAGCGTCGTGACCGCTTTCCTTTTGACCCTGGCTCAGGCCCAGCAGTCCGAGAATAGCCGCAAGCTCGTGAACCGGGTTACGCCGCAATATCCCGATATCGCCCGCTCCATGAACCTGCGCGGCAACGTGAAGGCGGAGGCAGTGGTGCAGCCAAATGGGGTGGTGAAGTCAGTCGAGGTGAAGGGCGGACACCCGGTGCTGGTGCGCGCGGCGCAGAGTGCCATCTACAAGTGGAAGTGGGCGCCGGCGGCGCATGAAACCCGGGAGAGCATCGAAGTCCGGTTCGATCCTGAATGAGTTTCCCCTCAGTTCCAGGGCCTTCCTTCGTGTACTTTCGTGCCCTTGGCGGTTAATTCCAGAAACCGCGCCACTACCTGCTGCTTGCCGCGATTGTGATACAAAATCCAGTGACACGATCCACACCTATGGCGCCCCTACCGCTCGCCGGGGAATGGAAATGACTGCGTGCTGAGAGCATCGTTCATTTCCCTTTCGGAGAATCGCACGCTGCGCGGGTGGGCGGAACGCTCGGCCCTGGGACAGCGCCTCTCCAGCCGTTTCGTGGCCGGTACCGCGGTGGAAGACGCCCTGCGAGCCGCTTTGAAGGTCAACCAGTCCGGGCGCAGCGTCTCCATCGACAACCTGGGCGAAAACGTCACCAATGTCGAAGAAGCGCGCGTCAGCGCCCAGCTCTATCATCTGTTGCTGGACGAGATCGCCAGACGCGGGCTGAACGCCAACGTCAGCCTGAAGCTCACCCATATGGGCCTGGACGTCGACGAGCAACTGGCCCGAGACCTGGTCAGCGGCCTGGTGGCGAAGGCGGCCGGCATGAGGCCGCCCAACTTCGTGCGCGTCGATATGGAAGGGTCGCCTTATACCCTCCGCACCCTGGACTTTGTTCACGAACTGCATCACCGCCCGGGTCACGCCGGCTGCGTCGGCGCTGTCATCCAGTCCTACATGCGCAGCGCGGAAGCTGACATTGCCAAACTTCTTAACGAGGGCATTCGCGTCCGGCTTTGCAAGGGTGCCTACAAGGAACCAGAGGAGATTGCATTCCAGAAGAAATCAGAGGTGGATGACAGCTACGTCCGCCTGATGAAAATTCTCCTGAAGAGCGGCGTGTACCACGGCCTGGCCACCCACGATGAGAAGATCATTGGGCAGGCCAAAGCCTTTGCCCGGCAGGAAAACATTCCTCGGGACGCCTTCGAGTTCCAGATGCTTTACGGCATCCGCCGCGACCTGCAGCGGCGGCTGGTGAAGGAGGGCTGGCGCATGCGCGTCTACGTGCCCTTCGGCACCGAGTGGTATCCCTATTTCATGCGCCGCCTGGCCGAGCGCCCGGCGAATGTGCTCTTCCTCGCCCGGAACCTGCTCCGGCAATAGCCGGATTCTGGCCCACCGGCGCGTCAAGCGATTCACTTCATTCCGGCGGATCCACGGAAGTTAGGTCGAGCCACCCGACGGCGCATGTTTCAGGGTCAATTCCCAGACTTCCGCCACGAGACGCTGCCGTCCCCAGCTCTGGTGCGGCTTCTCCTGCACCCGTCGGAACCCTGCCTGTTTATAAAGATGGCGGGCGGCGGACAGTTCGCTCTGCGTCCACAAAATTACTTTCTTGTAGCCTGCCTGGCGGGCGAAGCGAATGCACTCGTCCACCAGGCGTTTGCCGATCCCCAAGCCGCGCGCCGCGGGCTCGACCAGCAACAAGCGCAGCTTGGCCACTGTCTTCGACTTCTTCACCAGGAAGACCGATCCCACGTTCTCGCCGTCCCTCTCCGCAATCCAGCAGCGCTCGCGGTGGGAATCGAAGTGCTGGATGAATTGGGCGACGATCTCCGCCACCAGGGCCTCAAAGTGTTCGCTGTATCTATATTCTTGGGAATAGAGAGCGCCGTGGCGATGGACCACCCAGCCCATGTCACCAGGCTGGTGCGAGCGCAGAAGATAAGGCGTTTTGGCTTCCGGCGCGCCGCCGAGGACGGTTTCGATGGCATGCATCGAGCGCACCAGCCGGATCTGCTCGGTGGAAGGGATCCTGCGCAGCATCGCAGCCACCTCCGCGCTTTGGCGGCTATCGAGCGCCGCGAACGTCTGTTGGCCTCGCGTGGTGAGCGCGAGCAGCTGCTGGCGGCCATCGGCGCGGGAGGCGGATTTCGAGAGCAGACCTTGCCTTTCGAAGGCGCGCAGAATTCGGCTGAGATATCCGGGGTCCACGCCCAGCTCCTGGCAGAGTTCGGCAGCGGTAGGCTGCCGGCGGTGGGCCACCTCGTATAGCACCCGCACCTCGGTGAGCGAAAACGGGCTTTGCAGAAGCCCTTCGCGCAGCACCCCAATCTGGCGGGTGTAGAAGCGGTTGAAAGCGCGGACAGCGGAAATCTGGGCTTCGGCCGGAGCAACCGAGGTGTGCGCCATGAGGAACCTCTTCCAGATAGTTGACAAAAGCAATTATATAATTGCCTTAGGCAATATGCGAGGAAAAACCATGGTGGACGCGCGCAGTCTGGAGATCCTCAAAGCTGAAACGGTTCCGGAAGGACGAGAGCGGGACCGGAAGTCGTGCCCGAGCAGGCGCTACTCGCGTCCGGCCTGGGCCTGGGCCAGGTTGTCGAAGAAGTGGAAAAATTGCTCTACATGCGCCAGGCGCAGGACGTGGCGCACCCGTTCGTTGACGCCCACCAGGGACA
>CAYOZX010000016.1:13622-24234 GCA_964408515.1 uncultured Acidobacteriaceae bacterium
ACATGCGCCAGGCGCAGGACGTGGCGCACCCGTTCGTTGACGCCCACCAGGGACACGCCGTTGCCGTCCCGGTAGTGATGCACATAAACGCTGACCAGTCCGCCGATGCCGGTGGAGTCCATGTAGGGCACGCCGCTGAAGTCGAGGATGAGATTGTGCGAGCGGTCGGTGCGTACCCGGGCCTGAAATTCGGACAGCGTGGTGAGCACCAGTGGCCCGGTCAGGCGAAGGACATGCGGTCCTTCCGGCGGATTGAACAGGTCCTCCACCACCAGGGAGCGATTTTCCACGGCGGGCATATTACACCCGATTGGCCCCGCGGGCAGCGAGTTTTGGGCCAAAAAGTCACACCAATGGAAGATCCTGGCGGATTCTTGTCAAGACCCCGAAAATGACGATTTCCACCTAAGTGCTTGGGTCATTGGAGGATATATTCATGCCCAACCTGTCTCTTTTACCCCCCGGAAATTGCTATTCTGAAAGTAGAGGATAGGACGGGCAGCGGGAGCAAGCAAACCTGCTCCTAACGATTCCTGTGCGGCCTGCCCACCTGCGCGTAGCGGAAGCAGTCTGGACTGTGGTCGTTGACCATACCTACAGCCTGCATGAAGGCGTAGCAGATCGTCGACCCCACGAAGTTGAAGCCCCGTTTTTTCAGGTCCGTGCTCATGGCGTCGGATTCAGCCGTGCGCGCCGGCACCTGCTTCATAGAACGCCACTTGTTCACGCGCGGTTGGCCGCCCACGAACTGCCAAATGTAGCGATCGAACGAGCCGAACTCTTTCTGGACTCTGATGAACGCCTTCGCATTCCGGACAGCAGAGGCGATCTTCAGCCGGTTGCGAATAATCCCGGGATCGCGCAGCAGGCGGGCGAGCTTTCGCCCGTTGTAGCGGCTGATGCGTTCGGGATCGAAGCCGTCGAAGGCGGCGCGATAGTTTTCGCGCTTGGCCAGAATTGTGTCCCAGCTTAACCCCGCCTGCGCGCCTTCAAGAATCAGGAATTCGAGGAGAACGCGATCGTCGTGCTGGGGAACGCCCCACTCCTCGTCGTGATAGCGCAGCGCGAGCGGGTTGCGCGCCCAGGCGCAGCGGATGAGCTCGGAAGAGTTAGGTGTCATGTAACACAAAGCGAAGGCGGGCGAGGGCGCCCGCTCCACGTGAAATGGTCTACTGCAACGACTTGGGATCGGATTTGTTCTTGGGCGTCTTTTTGTTCAGCAGAGCGATCAGATCGTGCGCCGCCGCCGGGGCTTTCACCTTGCCGCCGCGGATGATGTCTTTGGCGTCCAGTTTCTGGCGGTACAGCTTCTCGTTGGCGCCGCCATCGGAGCGCAGCGTCGAACCTTCCAGCGAGATGCCGGCAAAAAGGCCCTTGGAGCGGGAGTAAGACAGAATCTCCGCCTTCATGACCACGTCGGTAGCGGCCGCGGCCGTGCGTCCCTTGGGACCGGCGGCCGCGGAGGCGTCCGCCCCCAATTTGACCTTGCTGCTCAGCAGCGACGTGGCGCCGCTGGGATTCATCACCAGGAGCACGAAGTCGGTCGCCTGGCCGCCCAACTGAAAGCCGATGTTGAGACCTTCGAGGGCGTACATTGCCGGCGGGCCCCAGAGCCCGGTGTAATGCGCGCCGCCGCGGCAGATCATCACGCCGCGGCCGTAGCTGCCGCCGATGCCGAAGGCTGCCTTCTTCACCGAGGGCAACACCACGACGCATTCTGCGTCGTCCAGCAGATCTTGCGGAATGTTGTCGGGGATATTGAGAATTTCTTTCAGGACGACCCCGGATTCCCGGACGCGGTCCTCTTCCTTTTCGTCCTCCGCCGCCAGGGCAGGGACAGCCAGCGAGCACGCAAGCAGCAAGGCCAGCAGAGTTTTCATTGGTTCCTCCATTTCAGCGGCCATATTACACGTTCGCGGCGGTCGACGGCGTGTGCGGCTGGGGCAAGTGGAGGAATTCGCCAGTATGCCGGGAATGACCATGCGCGTGCTCCTTTTGTAACTTGGCTGAAGTACGGGCCCTCCCCTACAGTCTGGTAGATACGGTCGCCAGCGCCGCTTTCGGCAGCCTACGTGCATCTAATTGATAGGGAAGGCCTGTAGGCCGTGGTTTGGCGAGCGAATTTGGGGTTGGCTGGGAATGAACTACACGAATGGGTGTCGTTTCGTCATAGGGCTGGCGCTGGCAGTGGGAGTGCCGCTGCTGCGGGGGCAGCAGCCGTTCGTGGCGGCCTCGGGTATGACGGCGCCGATGGCGAGCTCGGGGACGGATGCCAGCGATCCCATCCTGACCATCAAGAAGCGGGTTGACGAAGTCAACGTTCTGTTCATCGCCACCGACCGTCGCGGCAAGTTCGTCCGTAACCTGAACCAGAAGGATTTCAGCATCCTGGACGATCACAAGCCGCCGAAGGCCATTCTGAACTTCCGCCGCGAAACCGATTTGCCCCTCGCGCTGGGCCTGCTGGTTGATACCAGCTGCTCGGTGGGCAGCCGCTGGCATTTTAAGCCAGAATCCGGCTCCCGCTTTTTCCCACACACCCAACGCGCACAATTTGCACAGGCGTTCGTGATGGGTTTCAGCGGCAAAAGCCAGGTCACGCAGGATTTCACCGATAACGTTCGCCTGCTGGAGACCGGCGTCCACGAGCTGCGCAACGGCGGCGGGACCGCCCTGTACGATGCCGTCTATCGTGCCTGCCGCGAGAAGCTGAGCAGCGACCGACCCGACCATCCCGTGCGGAGAGCCATCATCGTGGTAAGCGATGGCGAGGACAATCAAAGCGCGGTGACCCGCGCCCAGGCCATTGAATTTGCGCAGCGCGCCGAAGTGATCGTTTATGCCATCTCGACCGATGACAGCGGCCTGATCCTGCGCGGCGACAAATCCCTCGAACAGTTGGCCGATGCCACCGGCGGTCGTGCTTTTTTCCCTTTCAAGATGAAGGACATCAAGAATTCCTTCGCCGCCATTGAAGACGAACTGCGCAGCCAGTATGTAGTCTCCTACCGCCCGGCTGACTTCGACGCCGACGGGCGCTACCGCTCGATCGAGATCACAGCGCTGAAGAAGGACCTGCAGGTCCGGGCCCGCAAGGGCTACTACGCTCCCCGGCAGTAGCCGGGGTGGACGCCCCGATGCCGTATCGGGGACGGCGGCAACAAGATGTAAAGCGGGTCGCTTCTCCTGATGCTACAATCTTGACAGATTGCCGACGGCATCCAACCCCACGGATGCGGCAATAGGCGCGCCCAGGTGTTCTTCATGGCCATCCGGATCAAGGCCCGGTTGCTTTCCGCGGCGGTAATGCTTTTCCTCTTACCCGCAAGTGTCTGGGGGGCGGCAGGACAAAAGCCGACCGTGCGCAAGCACCCCATCAAGCAGGTAAAGCAGGAAGAGCCGCCTCCGGCACCCGCGCAGCCGCCGCCGCCTCCGACTCTGGAACAAATGCCGTCGGTGCCGCCGAAAGTGGTTTTCAGCAACGGACTGTTGAGCATTGCGGCCGAAAACTCGACCCTGGGCGACATACTGCGCGCAGTGCGCAATCAGACCAGGGCCGAAGTGGAATTCCCACCAAACGCCACTGAGCGCGTGGTGACCCACCTGGGGCCGGGGCCGGTGCGGGAAGTCTTGGCCTCCCTGCTGAATGGCACGCACTTCAACTACGTCATGCTGGAATCGGCGACCCATCCCGGGCTGGTGGATCGTTTGATTCTGACCTCGAAAGCAGGCGCAGTGATCAACGCCGCGCCCGCGCCAGCGCCTCCTCCTCCGAGCGAGAGCGCTGCGGTGGAAGACGAACCCCCGGAGGCGCCGCAGCAGGTTGATATTTCAGAGCAACCGGTAGAGTCCGCTCCTGAATCCAGCGAAGAGAACCGGCCACAGCAGCAGCAGCCACAGGTGAAGACCCCGGAACAACTGCTGCGGGAGCTGCAGCAGATGCAGCAGCAACAGCAGCAGCCGCAGCAGGGTCAGGAACAGCCTGCGCAGAACCATCCCCAGTAGTTGCCGGCTTTTAAGCTCAGTCCCAACCGATGCACGTCTGAGGAGCCAGTGCCGCGACAGGCACGCGGTACCGCAACGCCAAAGTGGACGGGCCGGAAATGGCTGTCCGCACGCAGTTGAGGAAGATGGAGTTGGGGTACTTAGTCGCCGCTGGCCTGGCTCGGGCTGGGCACCAGAACGGGTGTTCTCACGCGCTGGCGGGAAAGATAGGCAAAGCCGTGGAGGATGCCCGTGACGCTGAAGTAGGCGACTCCTATCCCTACTGCCACGACTGCGGCAACCGTGAACGCGATGACGAACGCAACCAGCAACCCGCTCAAGTTCGGCCTGCTTTCTTTGTTCAGGTTCCGGAGGTGCCATTGGGCGCCATCCGAAAAACGAATCCACCACTTTACTCGCGTTGACGGTTGCGGCTATTAGCAACTAGGATACGTGAGTAAAGTCGCGCAAACCCACTTTCCAACATTCCTGGGGGGCCGTCCATATTACGGAAGGCCAGCCGTCAATGTCGCGAAATTCATGCCTATTACCAAAATCACAGTGCGCGGGGCGCGGCAGCATAACCTCAAGAATATAAACGTCGAAATCCCTCGTAATAGCCTGACGGTTATCACCGGATTGAGTGGGTCGGGGAAGTCCTCGCTGGCCTTCGACACCATCTACGCCGAGGGGCAAAGGCGGTACGTCGAGACGCTTTCGGCCTATGCGCGCCAGTTCCTGGACCAGATGGAAAGGCCGGACGTCGATGGCATCGACGGCTTGAGCCCTTCGATTGCGATCGAGCAAAAGACAACCAGCCGCAGCCCGCGATCGACGGTGGGCACGATCACCGAGATTTACGATTATCTTCGTCTTCTGTTCGCTTCCATCGGAGTGCCGCATTGCCCCCGGTGCGGAAGGGAGATCGCGCGCCAGTCGGCGGAGCAGATCGTGCAGCGGGTCATGAGCCTGACGCCGGAAGACCGGGTGATGGTCCTGGCGCCCATCGTGCGCGGGCGCAAGGGCGAGTTCAAGAAGGAGATGGAGAAGCTGCAGCAGCACGGATTCACCCGGGCGCGGATCGACGGCGAGCTACTCAACCTGGACGAGGACATCGCGCTCGACAAGCGCAGGAACCACACCATCGAAGTTGTCATCGACCGGCTGCTGGTGAAGCCGGGGATTGAACACCGGCTGGAGATGTCGGTGGGGCTGGCCATGAAGCTGGCCGGGGGCCTGGTCCAGGTGGCGGTCGTGGGCGGGGAGGAACAGCTCTACTCGTCGCGGCTGGCGTGTCCGGATTGCGGCATCAGCGTGCCGCAACTGGAGCCGCGGTCGTTTTCCTTCAACAGCGCATATGGCGCTTGCCCGGAGTGTCACGGGCTGGGTAGCCGCTATGAGTTTGATCCGGCGCGGGTAATCGTGGATTGGTCGAAGCCGTTACTGGAAGGGGGCCTGGGGCCGGGATCGGCATCGCAGAACCTGATTCACCAGATGCAGATTACCGCGGCTGCGCATGGTTTTCAACTGGGGACGCCCTTTGAAAAGTTTCCCGAGAAGATCCAGAACCTGCTGCTGTACGGAGAAGGGGGCAAGAACGGAACGAACGGGAAGCCAACCAAGACCGGATTCGGCGGAATTCTGGACTACCTCAAGCGGGCGGTGGAGGAATCGACGTCGGATACATATCGTGATTTTCTGCTCGATTACATGTCGGCGACGGAATGCCCCGCATGTCACGGCAAACGGCTCCGCCCCGAGAGCCTGGCTGTGCAGGTGAACGGCATGTCGATTGCCGGCTTTACGGGGCTGCCGGTGACCCGCGCGCTGGAGACCGCGGGCAAAATCAAGCTCACCGGGCGTGAGGCGATCATCGCCGGCCGCATCGTGCACGAGATTGTGGAGCGCTTGCAGTTCCTGGATGCGGTCGGGCTCGGTTACATTTCGCTCGACCGCTCGGCTGCCACGCTTTCCGGGGGCGAGGGACAGCGCATCCGCCTGGCCACGCAGATCGGATCGAAATTACGGGGTGTTCTCTATGTGCTGGATGAGCCTTCCATCGGATTGCATCACCGTGACAACGACCGGCTGCTCAAGGCGCTGGAGGAGTTGCGCAACCTGGGGAACACGGTATTGGTCGTGGAGCATGACGAGGAGACCATCCGGCGCGCAGATTACGTGATCGACCTGGGCCCGGGCGCGGGCCGGCATGGCGGGGCTCTGGTGGCGCAGGGTACGCCGCAGCAAATCGCGCACGCCCCGGCATCGCTGACCGGCGCCTACATTTCCGGCCGGGCGGAAATTGAAATGCGGGAGCGGCGCCGCCAGCCCAACGGCACGGCGGTCACGATTCTGGGAGCGCGGGAAAACAATCTCAAGAACCTGGACGTAACCTTTCCGTTGGGCGTGATGACGCTGGTGACGGGAGTCTCGGGATCAGGGAAGTCCACGCTGGTGAACGACATTCTGTACCGCGCGCTGGCCCAAAGGCTTTACCGCTCGCGGGAAGAGCCCGGCGCGCACAAGGCCATTTCCGGGGCGGAGAACGTCGACAAGGTGATCCGCATCGACCAGTCTCCGATCGGGCGGACGCCGCGCTCCAATCCCGCCACCTACACCGGCGTGTTCGCGCAGATTCGCGACCTGTACGCCATGCTGCCGGAGTCGCGGGAGCGGGGATACAAGCCGGGCCGGTTCTCGTTCAACGTTTCGGGCGGGCGCTGTGAAGCCTGCCAGGGAGAAGGACAGCGGCGCATCGAGATGAGTTTTCTGCCCGACGTGTACGTGCTCTGCGAGGTCTGCGGGGGCAAGCGCTACAACCAGGAGACGCTGGCGGTGAAGTTCAAGGGGCAGTCGATCGCGGACCTGCTGGAGATGCCGGTGTCAGACGCTCTGCCGATTCTGGAGAACATTCCGCAAGTGCGGCAGAAACTTCGGACGCTGGCTGACGTGGGCCTGGGCTACATTCACCTGGGGCAGTCGGCGGTGACGCTTTCCGGGGGCGAGGCCCAGCGCATCAAGCTGGCGCGTGAACTGAGCAAGCGGCAGACGGGGAAAACCATGTATCTGCTGGATGAACCCACCACCGGCCTGCACTTCGACGACGTGAAGAAGCTGCTGGATGTGTTGCATCGGCTGACCGACCTGGGCAACACGGTCATCATCATCGAGCACAATCTGGATGTGATCCGCAACGCGGACTGGATTATCGACCTGGGCCCGGAGGGCGGAGAAGACGGCGGCCGCATTGTGGCGCAGGGCGCGCCCGAGCAGGTGGCGCGAAACAAGAAGTCGTATACCGGCCAAGCCCTCGCCGGATATTTCGCCAACGCACGCGGGATAAAACAGAAGAGTTCCATCGCGATATCCCTGGCGGAATAACCGCGGAGGACTCGGAGTACTCGGAAGAACCGGGATCGACCACCGAGGCCACGGAGGGACGCGGGGGAACCGGGGCGGGGTAAACTAAACGCGTGTCGTCATCAGATCGGATCGTTCCTGAAATTCCGGCGGAATCTCAGCCCCAGCCGCCGGAGGCACCCGCAGTGGTGATCAACCCGCACGCCGAAAATCCACCCTGGAGCGGGCTGGACTTATTCATCGTAACCCTGGTGCTATTGGCGTCGCTGTTTTTGTTCAGCACGGTCTTTTTCTTTGCCGTTCAGCGGGGGCCCTTGTCCAGGGGCGCGCAGGCGGTGGAGCTGAGCAAGAATCCCGGACCCCTGGTGATCGTGCCCAGCATGTCGCTGGGCTACGCAGCCATGCTCGCGGCGATGTATTGGCTGGTGACGCGCTACCGGCGGCGTCCGTTCTGGCAGGCAGTCGGGTGGCGCTGGCCAGGCTCATGGTGGTTTGGCTACGTGGCGGGCGGCACGTTGCTTGCCCTGGGTTTGGGAGTGCTTTCGCGCCTGTTGCCGATTCCCAAATCGCTGCCCATGGACAAGTTCTTCCAGAACGAGCAAGGCGCCTACCTGATGTTGTTCTTCGGGGTGGCGATTGCGCCTCTGGCGGAAGAATTGCTGTTTCGCGGTTTTCTGTATCCCGTGCTGGACCGCTGGCTGGGCACGCTCTTCATGACGCCGCCGCAGATTCGCCGCAGTGCCATCGGGCTGCTGATCGCGGCAGTCTGGGGCTACACGCAGCACTGGCTCACGTTGCCGTGGTCGGTCCTTCTGTCGCTGGCTGTCATGCTGGTGGGTGGAACCACGATCATGGCGCGCAGCCTGAAGCCGGGCACTCGGGCGCCGGGCATGATCCTGCCGGGCGGGGCGCTGCTGACCTGGGGAGTGGTCGCGAGCTCGCTTTCTTTGCGGGCTTTCGATGCCGCAACCGCCGCCCTGGTGGCTCTGGCGTCCCTGCTGGGATTCCTGAGCCTGGCGCCGGCCGCGGAGGCCGCGCGCGCGGGGCATCGGGGCCGGTTCCTCGCGATCCTGATCACCAGCGGAGGGTTTGCCCTGGTGCACAGCGAGCAACTGGGGCAGGCCTGGGGGCCGCTGCTGGTACTGTTTGTTGTGGGACTGGTTCTGACCGTCACGCGCGTGGTCACGCGCTCGCTGACGCCCGGCTACCTGATGCACATCGGGTATAACCTCACGCTGTTCACGCTTCTCTATTTGGGAACGGATCGTTTCCGCCACCTCGAACGCATGACCCAGCAGTAGAAAGCCGGCGTGGCAAGCGTGATATCGTAGGTTCTCCATGGCTTCCGCCCGTCAGGATCTTTTGCGCCTGCTGGCCGCGCGCTCGTTCCGGCTGGGTCAGTTCAAGCTGTCTTCGGGGCGGAGCAGCGATTACTACATCGACTGCCGCACGACCACCCTCTCGGCCAGGGGAGCTCGGCTCACGGGGCAAATCTTCCTGGACCAGATGCGCACGCTGGGATGGCGACCGAGAGCCGTCGGCGGACTGACCATGGGCGCCGATCCCATTGTGGTGGCGGTGTCGGTCGCCAGCGGCGAAATCGACGGCTTCCTGGTGCGCAAGGCGGAGAAGCAGCACGGCACCGAACGCCGTATTGAAGGCTTTCAGGAAAAAGGCGCCCCGGTGGTCGTCGTAGACGACGTATGCACCACGGGGGCTTCCACGGTGCAGGCCATTGAAGCCGCCCGCGAGTTCGGCTTCAGGGTCGTGGGGGTCATGTGCCTGGTGGAACGGCAGGAAGCGGGCGGGCGTGGCAACGTGGAGAAAGCGGCGGCGCCGGCTGCCTTTGTTGCGATTTTCAACGCCAGCGAGGTCCGCCAGGAGCACGTCCTGCAGAACGACGAAACTTCTCCGGGCATGCCGGCAGCAGGATCGGGATGCGAAATCTGCGGGCGTCCGGCGGTGGTGCACCACCCGCGGATACGGTGTGAGGCGCACCGAACGTAGCGATGGAGAAATTGAGCGATCGATTCCTTAATGAATCAATCACTCAATGGTTCAATCCTCAACGATGCAATCCGCGATCACGACCCTGGAATGGATGGACTCGGGCGTACGCTTCCTCGACCAGACGAAGCTTCCCACGGAAGAGACTTACGTGACCTGCCGGACCCACGAGCAGGTGGCGGACGTCATCCGCCACATGGTGGTGCGGGGCGCGCCGGCGATCGGAGTGGCGGCGGCCATGGGCATCGCGCTGGGCATCAAGAACTCCACCGCGGAGAATGGCGCCGAGCTCAAAAGGGACTTCGACCAGATCTGTGAGGTGATCGGCAAGACTCGCCCTACGGCAGTGAACCTGTTCTGGGCCATCCGCCGCATGCGGGAGAAGTTTGAGCTGCTGCGGGTGCGCCCGCTGGCGCAGATCAAGCAGGCCCTGGTGGAGGAAGCACGACGCATGCACGCCGAAGACATCGCAGGCAATCAGGCCCTGGGGAAACACGGCGCAGCCCTGATGCCGGCCAGCGGAGGCGTGCTCACCCACTGCAATGCCGGCGCGCTGGCGACCTGCGGATATGGCACGGCCCTGGGGGTGATCCGGGCTGCGGTGGAGCAGGGCAAGAAGATTCACGTCTATGCAGATGAAACCCGGCCTTTCCTGCAGGGGTCGAGGCTGACAGCGTGGGAATTGATGAAAGACGGCATTCCCACGACTGTCATTTCCGACAACATGGCGGGCGCCATGATGAAGCAGGGCAAGATCGGAGCGGTTGTGGTGGGCGCGGACCGCATCGCGGCCAACGGCGACGTAGCCAACAAAATCGGGACTTATTCGATCGCGATCCTGGCCAGAGAACACGGCATCCCGTTTTATGTGGCTGCGCCGTTTTCCACGGTTGATCTGGAAACCGCCGACGGCGGCGGAATTCCCATTGAGCAGCGCGACAGCAAGGAAGTGACCCACATTGCCGGACGGCAGATGGTGCCGGCAGGGGTTGAGGTTGAGAACCCGGCCTTCGATGTGACTCCGGCGAAGTATGTGTCCGCGATCGTGACCGAGAAGGGAATTGCGCGAGCGCCGTATGCAGAGTCGCTGCGCAGGCTGTCCGGCGAGGGGTCTTAATTGAACGCGGGCCCCGGAGAAACCAGTCTGGTTCGTGGAACTTCGGCTCGAAACCTGCGTATATTTGTTCAGAGCAGCTGAACAGGAGCTCCGCCCCATGCTTAGTTTCCTGCTGTGGTGCCTGCTGTTTGTGATGTGTTGGCC
>CAYOZX010000017.1:0-23866 GCA_964408515.1 uncultured Acidobacteriaceae bacterium
TTGAGCTACAAGCCGGCAGAGACCGAAGAATCGGTCAAGGTGCCGTAATCGAACGGCCGCCCTGTGCTCTCACCGGCGGATTGCCCTGGTGCTACAATTAATTGATAGCCTGAACCGTCCCGCGAGCGCTCACACACTTCCCGAGGTGCACCGATGGCCACCGTTGAAGCCCCCAGCCGCCCACAAGTCCGCCTTCATGAGGGCCCGTTCCGCAACGAACCTCTGACTGATTTCGCCCAGCCTGAGAACGCACGCCAGATGCGCGCCGCCATCGAGAAGGTACGCGCCCAGCTGGGCCGCGAGTATGACCTGGTCATCGGCGGACAGCGGATCAAAACCAGTGACAAGATCAAGTCGATCAACCCGGCGCGGCCTTCGCAAGTGGTCGGGCTGCACCAGAAGGCGGGCCAGGAACACGTCGAGCCGGCCATGAAAGCCGCTCTTGAAGCCTTCGAGAGCTGGAGCCGTACTGCGGTGGAAGAGCGCGCCAGCCTGCTTTTCCGCACGGGCGACATGCTGCGCGCGCGTAAGTTCGAGTTCTGCGCCTGGCTGGTGTTTGAGGTCAGCAAGAACTGGGCCGAGGCAGATGCCGACATCGCCGAAACCATCGATTTCTGCGAGTACTACGGCCGGGAAGCCCTCCGGTTGGCCAAGGTCGAGCTGCCGGTGCAGATGCCGGGTGAGCGCGACACCTTGCGCTACATCCCGCTGGGCGTGGGCGCGGTGATTCCGCCGTGGAATTTCCCCTGCGCCATCATGGCCGGCATGACGCTGGCCTCGATTGTCTGCGGCAACACGGTTGTGCTCAAGCCTTCCAGTGACTCGCCCACAATCGCCGCCAAGTTCGTTGAACTGCTGGAGGAGTGCGGCATGCCGGACGGCGTGGTGAATTTCTGCCCTGGCGCCGGCGCCAGCTTCGGCAACGCGGTAGTGGCGCATCCCCAGACCCGCTATGTCGCTTTCACCGGATCGCGCGAGGTCGGGCTTGACATCAACCGGAGCGCGGCCACCCAGGCTCCGGGCCAGGTCTGGATCAAGCGCACGATTCTCGAAATGGGCGGCAAGGACGCCATCATCGTCGAGGCGGACGCGGACATCGACTCCGCCGTCGAAGGTGTCGCGCAGTCTGCCTTCGGCTTCCAGGGCCAGAAGTGTTCCGCCTGCTCCCGCGCCATCGTGGACGAGCGCATCTACGACAAGTTTCTGGAGAAGCTGAAGGCGAGAGTGGAGAAGATCACCGTCGGCGACCCCGCCGAGAACGCCAACATGGGCGCGGTTATCAACCAGGGCTCGATGAAGTCGATTCTCGACTACATCCAGGTGGGCAAGAAAGACGGCCGTCTGATCACCGGCGGCGACCGGGTCGAGGGCGCCGGCGAAGGATATTTCCTCCAGCCCACGGTCATTGCCGATATTCCTGCTGGGTCGCGCCTGGAGCAGGAAGAAGTATTCGGTCCCCTGCTGGCCGTGATCAAATCCAGGAATTACGACCACGCCCTGAAAATTGCCAATGGCACTGCATTCGGTCTCACCGGCGCCGTGTATACGAAGTCCAAAGACAAGATCGCCCGCGCCATCCAGGAATTCCACGTAGGCAATCTCTACATCAATCGCAAATGCACAGGCGCGACGGTCGGCTGCCATCCCTTCGGCGGCTTCAACATGTCAGGGACGGATTCGAAATCCGGCGGCCCGGACTATTTGTATCTTTTTACGCAGGGCAAGGCGGTGGGGGAGAAGCTCTAGGGCTCCCCTCACAAGCTGCTGACAGCCTGTTCGAGCCGACACCTGGCGGCGCTCGGAGTATCTCTTGGGCCACTGGGTGACGGAGAGAATCTCAACTCTGGCGCCCTCTCTCCGGATACGTATCTGCCGCGCTCGTCTCTATGATTTCATTAAATATTCACAAAGTTCGTGAAAAGGTTTTATCCCTTTGATCGAAAATTGCAATTGGACAAGCTGAAAACTGTTTCCTAAGGTAAACGCATGGCTACTTCCTCACAAATCGATGATCCGTCCGTTGATCTCTTACACGAACTTGGAAGCCAGATGGCGGCTGCCGACGCCCTGCACGAAGTCCTCGAGCGGGTGGTGGAATTTGCCACCGCGCTGGTGAAATGTGATTCCTGCCTCATATATGTCCTGGAAAACGAAGAACTGGTCTTGCGAGCCTCAAAAAATCCTCATCCCGAAGTCGTAGATCGCTTGAAACTGCAGGTGGGTCAGGGCATCACGGGCTGGGTGGCGGAACATCGCGAGCCGGTGGCTGTGGCCAAGAATGCGGTCCAGGACTCGCGCTTTCAATTCTTCCACGAGCTGCCGGAAGACACCTATGAGGCGTTCTTGTCGGTTCCGCTTCTGTCGCGCGGGCGCGTGGTGGGCGTGATGAACGTGCAGCACCGGCGTCAGCACACTCACAATCCCCGCGAGGTCCGGCTCATGTCGACTGCGGGATTTCTGGTGGGCGCTGAGATCGAACTGGCGCGCTTGGAGAGCGAGAACACGAACCTTTCACAGCAGCTGGAGACGCGCAAGATCGTGGAGCGCGCGAAGGGGATTCTGCAGCGCGACCTGTCCCTGGATGAGGAGCAGGCCTATCTTGCCCTGCAGCGCCAGAGCCGGCAGAAGCGCAAGACCATGCGCGAAGTGGCGGAAGCGGTCGTGATGACGGATGAATTGCGGCGCGGCTCCCGTAGCAATTAACTCTCCTAGGCAGAAAAACTGCGGAAGCGGAGCTTGTGCTGACAGCATCCGCTTCCGCCTTGCCGCTACTTGCCGGGCCGGGACTCCGCGACTGGACCGAGTTTTGCGCTTTCCAGCTCCCGTTGCTTCGGTCCGGCGTAGCGCAGGGCCAGGCCAACGTTAGGGAGGTACAGCGCGCTCACGAAGGACTCGCCGCTCTCCATGTGATTGAGAGTCATCTGGCTGGTTGCGGCCGGCTTCAGCACTGAGACGGACTCCGGCAGAACAATTGCCACCTTGTCGCCGCCGACGCGGCCGACCATGAGCGGCGCGGGCCAGTTCGTGGACTGCAATGAAAACCAGTAGTCTCCCGGGGTCAGCCTGGCCTTCCCCCAGCGGGCGTCGTGGGTGAGGGTAAACCTGCCGCTGGCTATCTGCGCTGAAGCGGGCACTACGGACGCGCCAAGGACGGCAACGGCCAGCAACCAAGCTCTGAACAGCGACCAACTGAGAATCGATTTCTTCATTTTCCTAACCTCCTCGGTTATTGGGTTAAGAGCGCACACCGCCGCGCAATCGCGCGGCGCTTGTGGCTCGCGTGAAGGGTCAGGACGACGAGGTCAGGAGTGGACGGACGGGAACAACAGGGGTGGAAAGCGAACGGCAGTGTTCGCGCCGTAGGTCTTCGCACTGGCTTCGGACATACGGCTGGACATCATGACTCTGCCAGCAAGCCGCCGGGAAGTCCAACGCAAAAAAGCGATGGTTGCCATCAGCGCGATCCGCTTGACCGGCAACTGCTCTCGTAAACATGAAAAGGCCGCCCGCAGGCGGCCTGGAATCTCACCCCGGCCTGATGCTAGGAGGGAACCCCGGCCCCCGCCTGCGGCGAGGCGGCGGCAGCGGTCGCGGCAGCAGCCTCATTCAAAATGCGGTGGTGAATCGTGAACAGGGCCAGCTCGAGGCGGTCAGAAACCCCGATTTTGTCGTACACGTTGCGCAGGTAGTTCTTGATCACCTGCTCGGTCGTACCCAGCTGAGAGGCAATCTCCTTGTTCTTGTAGCCTTGCACGATCAAGGCAACGATGCGCAGTTCTTTGGCGGTCAGGCGATCGCGCACCCGCAGCCCGACCATGTCGTTCTCCGTCAGTTCGCTGGGTACGGCGATGTCCTGCACCCAGTTCTCGCCGCGGGCCACCTTGCGCACGCAATCCACCAGCGCCGCGCTGGTCACATTGCGATAAACCACGCCGTTCGCGCCCGCCCCCATGTAGCGCTGCGCGCTCTCGCCGGTATCCGCCAGCACCACCACGCGGGTTTTCGCCTTGTTCGCGGCCTGCAGAATGGCGGGGAAGTCGGAGTGGAAACCGCCTGCCACGACCAGCACGGCGGCGCGAAACTTGTCCAGGGCCATGAACATCTGCTCCGGCGTCTGGGCTTGCGCCACGATGCGCATTTCATCTTCCACCGCCAGCACTTTGGCGATTCCCGCGCGAAAGATGGCTTGGTTGTCGGCCAGAATCAGTTTGAGCATCAGTTCAGCTCCTTGCTAGTGGCGCACGAAATCGTAGGAATCAATCACGCAAGCCACGCCCCGGGCGTCATGGCTCTTGCCCGCTGGTTCGTCGGTACGCACCACCCGGCCGCGGCATTGGATCACCACGCCTTCTTTGGCTCCCGTCATCTCCGGCGGCAGGGTGATTTCGAACTCTACGGTTGAGCCCACATCGAGGGCGGCATCGGCACGGATGTAAACCCCCGCCGCGCTCAAGTTTCCGGTTACGCCACTGTGCTCGCCGGCCTCTTCGGACCGGTGGATCTTGATCGGCAATTCTAGGGGAAATCGCTTCCCCGTCCGCGCTTCGGACACAAGACCTCCTCGTACCGCCCACAGCAGCCCGCGAAACCCGGCCCGACGCCGGATTCCTGCTCTCGGAGACACAATAATCTGCTTGTGGCGGTTATACCACGGATGATACACCCCGCAAAAGCCTGATAACTCTCTTAGTAACGGTAGGAACCGGGTACCCCTGGGCGCCGGGGGACGGCTCCCGGAGCAGACATGCGGGCCCTTCCGGCCCGTAAGTCCTAGAACGCGCTGCCCCCACCGCCGCCGAAACCGCCGCCGGAAAAGCCACCGCCACCACCCCCGCCAAAACCTGAGCCGCTTGAGCTCGACCGTGGGGCGGAGACGAACACCCGGTGCATGTCGCTGGTCATGCTCTGCATCGAGCTGGAGAAAAAGACGGGATTGAAATCAGGCATTCCGCTGGGGGAGACGTACCAGCTCGGCGGGTTCTTGAGGATGCCGGCAAAGGCCTGCGCCCAGTGATGTTCCACGCCCAGGGCCATGGCATAGGGCAGGTATTTCTCAAACGTGTCCGGGGGCATGCGCTTCAACCGGTCGGCGTCCACGCGATTCATGAATTCCTGGAAGCCGAGTACGGCAATGCGGGTGCGCCCACCTTGAACCGTTCGCGCCGACATCTCCCGGGCAAACAACCACCAGATCAGGACCGATACCGCGCAGCACGCGATCAGCAGCGGCATCGAGTT
This sequence comes from uncultured Acidobacteriaceae bacterium, assembly GCA_964408515.1. Classification (GTDB taxonomy): domain Bacteria; phylum Acidobacteriota; class Terriglobia; order Terriglobales; family Acidobacteriaceae; genus CAYOZX01. The sequence goes on from CAYOZX010000017.1 coordinate 5,239, forward strand.
AAAAACCGGCTTGTAGCCTGTGTACTGTGAGATCAGGAACGGAGCCGCGATCAGCAGCGCCCCACCGAAGCTGTATGCCCAGGCCGAGTCCGGGTCCAGCAGATACATGCCCTTGTTCTTCAACGCTGCCTTGATGTCCTGCTGGATCACCGGGATGGCGGTGTAGAAGCGGTTCTTCAGGCTCGACAGGCGCGTTAGCTCGCCGCCGGCGAAGATGTTTTCCAGCATGACGCGTTCATGCGGCGCCAGTCCTTGCCATTCATTCAGTGGCTTCAGCAGGTGAAAAATGTAGTCCCGGGAGTGAAAGATCATCAGCGTGGTATCGACGGTCTCTTCGATCTTTACATAGCCACGCACAGCCAAATCGATGATCGTGGACGTAATGTCGCGCGGATCGATGCTGTCGTCGATCAGCGTCCCGGCTTCCGCCGGGCTCATGCCCGGCGGCGGCTCATACATCGGGGCGATGGAACGCCCGGGATCGGGGTCGCGTCCCTTGTACCACCAGAAAGTGAACATGACCCCGAAGGTCACGAAGGGCAGCAGGACAATCGGGTTGCTGCCGAGGAACCGGAAGAACAGCGTGATTGGTCCTGGCTCCTTCAGAATACCCTTGGGAATGAATATATCGATGGTCATGCCCCCGCGCATGGGCAGCGGATTTTGGGTCTCGAATGCGACGTCGGCGCCGGCGATTTCAGCCGTGGCATCGCGCTGCGCCGATCCGTAAGCGCCCGTGAAGGCTTGTGCCCGCAGCAGCCCGGCCGCTTTCTCCGGCAGGTAGACATGGGCCTCGGCGTGATCGATGGGCACCGGCCAGTCGTTGCCGGTCACGTTCCAGTAGAACTCGTCGTGATCTTCGAAGTAGCGGATGCCGTTGCGCACCATGTAGTCGATCTCAACCGTGCGCGTGGCGTCGATCGCGGACGGGATGTAAATCTTGAGATCACGGTAGTTGCCTGACGTCTTGGATTCATATTTGAGCTTGCCGCCCGAGGCGTCGGTGACCGAAATGACATTGAGAAACAAGGTGTAGTTGGTGCCCCGGGGGCCGGGATACTCGATGGGAATGGTGCGGTGGATTCCGTGCCACGTCCCCACGAACACCAGGGTGATCCGCTCTTTCACCAGGGAGGAACCGTCTTTGCTGATCGAAATTACGTCGTCGAAGTTAGCGATGCGCCAGCTTTGCGCCAGCACAGGGGTGGAGAGAACAAGCAGGCTGATCAGTCCGACGAGCTTGCGCCTGACCAGGCCCATGTCAGAACTTCACCGCCACGGGTTCGCGCTCCGCCGCCGCTGTCTCGAAGAACTGGCGCTGCTGGAAGCTGAACATGCCGGCCAGAATATTCGTGGGGAAGGATTGGATCTTGGTGTTCAGATCGCGCACCACCGCGTTGTAGTAGCGGCGCGAGTTCTGGATGGCATCTTCCGTCTGGTTAAGAGACCCCTGCAGCTGGGTAAATTCTTCAGAGGCTTTCAACTGAGGATAGTTTTCCGCCACCGCGAACAGGCTCTTGAGGGCTCCGGTGAGCTGGTTTTCGGCGGCGGCCTTGTCGGCCGGGGTCGTGGCCTGCATCGCCTGGGAGCGGAACTTCGCGATATTCTCGAAAGTGCCCTTTTCGTGCGCCGCGTAGCCTTTCACTGTCTCCACCAGGTTGGGAATCAGGTCATGCCGGCGCTTGAGCTGCACATCGATGTCGGACCAGGCGTTGTCGCAACGCACGCGCAACTGCACCAGGCTGTTGTACATCCCAACCAACAGGACCGCGATGACAACCAGAATGCCCAGAATGAGCAGAGCCATGGAAGTCTCCCTTGCCAGGAATGCGACAGGGGCGACGGTAGCACAGCAGAAACCCAGTTGCAATCGCGGAGGACTACGCGGGCGCTTACCATGTAACGGCGGCAACGCCTGCGGTTTAAGATGGATGAGGGGTGAAACATTCGCTACGCCGGCTACATAGCGCGATCCTTGCTGGCCGTACTGCTGGGCTGTCCGGCAGCCTTGCAGTCTCAGACTTGTCTCACGGCCGGCGACCTCGACGATGCGACCCGCGCCGCGCTGGTCTCCACCGCACGGCGCTTCTACGACATGACCGCACGCGGCGACACCGCTGGATTGCGCCAGAATTCCATCGCCAGCCTGGCTTCCAACTTTTCCGGCGTGGAGAGTGCCGTTACGGAGAGTCAAGCTCAGCTGGCCGGAAGCCAGCCGGCGGAACGCCCTCCGGTTTTACTCAAGGCTGAGGGCAGCGAAGTGATCGCCCGCGCTGAGTTTCTTTGCGGCGTTTTCGGCGCGCAGGGACAGACCCGGGATAGCGCCGTGTTTGTGATCCCCAATCTGCCACCGGGAAACTATAGCGTAGTGATCTTCGACGCTGCCGCTCCCCGGGGGGCTTACACCGTCTCCTTCGTGCTCCAGCAGCAGGGAAACGACTGGAAGCTCGGCGGCCTTTACGCCAAGCCTTCGCAAATCTCCGGCCACGACGGCAACTGGTTCGCTGATCGCGGGCGCGACTTCAAAGCCAGAGGACAGATGCGCAACGCCTGGTTCTACTACAGCGAGGCTCGTGAACTGCTGGTGCCGGTGCCCTTCATGGCCACGGCGGTAACGGACAAACTGTACGACGAGATGCAGGCCGTCAAGCCCGCCGACCTGCCTTCCCTGGATCTGACCGCCGGCGCCAAGACCTTCAAGATTACCGACCTGTTCCCGGTTGCCGTAGGTAACGACTTTGATCTGGTGGCCAAGTATCAGACGGCCGACATTTCCGACAGCGGTCAGACTTTTCAAAACAACCAGGTGGTCATGAAAGCGCTGCTGTCCAAGTATCCCGAGCTGCGCGATGCGTTTGCCGGCCTGGTGGTCCGCGCCGTCGAGCCGTCAGGAAAAGACTACGGCTCCATGATGGCCATGAAGGATATCAAGTAGCTGCAGCTCTCAGGCGCCGGCTCTGAATTTCGGCCCCATGTCTGGCAACCGGCACTCCTGGGGATGTTTGTCCGGCCGCATGCGAAGAAACACGGGCGCGCGCAGCTTGGGGCCCCCCTCTGCGGTTTCGTGCGTCCATTCTGAAAACTTGATCTCGGCCACCAGCCGGGGCTTGATCCAGTGGACTTTCCGCAGGGCCTCGACCGCGCCGTAGAAGGGATTGTTCTTGCTCTCGAGTTTCGCGACTTCTCCCCACACCCGCTGCAGCGTGACCTGGTCGAAGCCGCTTCCTGCCTGGCCGATGTGGATCAGGTTTTCCTGGCGGTCGTAGAGGCCGAGCACGATCGAGCCGAAATACGGACGGCTGCCCTCCGGCTCCGTGTAGCCGCCGACAACGCAGTCCAGAGTCTGCGTCATCTTGATCTTGAGCCATTCGCGGCTGCGCCGTTCTTCGTAAACACTCGCCCGCCGCTTGGCCAAAATCCCCTCCAGGCCTTGCTGCCGCGCTGCAGCATAGAGCGCGGTGCCGCCGGGGAAATGGTCCGAGTAGCGGAGGGACCCGCCTGCTTCGATCAGGCCGGCCAGCAACTGCTTGCGTTCTTCCAAACAGACACGGCGCAGGTCATATCCGTCGAGATAGAGCAGATCGAAGGCGTAGTACAGGACGGGGATTTCAGGTCGCGCCGCCACGCGGCGGCCTCTTTCCCGGATGCCGGTTCGCTGTTGCATCAGGCTGAAGGAAGAACGGCCTTGCTCATCCAGAGCCGCGATCTCTCCGTCCAAGATTGCAGTTTCTGCCCTGACGAGCCTGGCCAGTTCATGTAACTCGGGATATTGCGCGGTCAGATCATTCTGATTGCGGGAAACCAGGCGGACTCCGCCCTTTTCGATAAACGCCACGGCGCGGTAGCCGTCCCACTTGATTTCAAAGAACCAATCTGGATCGTCGAACGGCTCCTCCACCGAAGTTGCCAGCATGGGATGAATGGCTTGAGGCATGGGCCGGTGGACGGCGCCTTTCAGAGTCTTGACCAGCGAGGACGCGGGGCCCTGGGACGTCTTCGCGGCAGGTATGGATGGGTTGCGAGTGGAGGACCGAACCGTTGCCTCTACCGGCTCACTGGTCTCTTTTTTTTTAGTCCCCCGTCCCTCCGTTGTCTGCGGCGTTGATCTGAGCACGCTTCCATCTGGATCCGTCGCGTCCCCTGAGGTTCGTGCTCTTTTTCTCTTCTTGTCCAGCTTGGCAATCGATTCGGCCAGCCACTGCGCCTTCAAACCTCCTCGTGATGCGGGACGGCTGCTGGTCCACTGTGCCGACCCGTGATCGCCCGCGATATCGGCCATGGTGCGGCCGGTCAGCGCGGACTCGTCATACTGCTCGATGTCGTAGCCCTTGACCGCAGCGTCGTCCTGCTTCTTGATCAGGAGCCATTCGGTGCCCTTGGTGTCCGGCCGCCGCGAGCGCATGTGAATCAGCGCGAAGTCACCGTTGAGCTTCCGGCCGTGCAGCCGGATCTTGAAATCGCCCTTTTTCAACATCGCGGAGGCTTCCGCATCGGTTCCCGGCACAAATTTGCCCTGCACCGGAACCGGTGAGAGTGGTTCCCATGTGCCCACATCCCACACCATCACGGTGCCGGCGCCGTAGTTCCCTTCGGGGATGGTGCCCTCAAAATCAAAGTAGGAAACCGGATGGTCTTCGACCTGCATGGCCAGGCGTTTGTCGTCGGGGTCGAGCGACGGTCCCTTGGGCACGGCCCAGGACTTCAGCACTCCCTCCATCTCCAGGCGAAAGTCGTAGTGCAGGCGGGTAGCGCGGTGCTTCTGCACGACGAAGCGGTGCTGCGTCTTTTTCTCCAGTTTCGGAGGCGGTTCGGGGGTCTGCTCGAAGCGGCGCTTGCGCTTGTATTCTTCCAACGACACCAGCCCATTCTAACCGGGGCGGTGCGTCACCTTCATCCCCGCAAGAAGCGAGCACATGTGTAGAATCGAAGCGTTGTGTAATCGAGTGTCCAGGCCGCTCATGAAGCGCGAATATCCCGATTCTCCCCTGGTAGGCGTCGGCGCCATCGTTATCGACGCCGGCCGGGTGCTGCTGGTGAAACGCGCACACGCTCCTCTGGCGGGGGAGTGGTCCATCCCCGGCGGAGTCTTGGAGGTGGGAGAGACCCTGCGCCAGGCTGCCGTCCGTGAAGCCCGCGAAGAAACTTGCCTGACCGTCGAAACCGGCGACCTGCTGGGCGTCTACGACCGCATGGTGCTGGACGGCGAAAATCGCCCGCGTTACCACTATGTGCTGGTTGATTTTCTGTGCCGCTGGGTCGCGGGAGAAGCCCGAGCCGCCGGCGACGCAGCCGAAGTGCGCTGGTTCACCCCGAACCAGGCGGCAGAACTCCCCCTGGCCGCAGACACCGCCGAAGTGGTCCACCTTGGTTTCGCAAAGGCGGGCTCATGATCTGGTACTTCGTGTTCTTTCTGGTTTCCGGTTTCTGCAGCATCCTCTACGAGATCATCTGGCTTCGCCTGGCCATGGCGCAATTTGGAGTGACGACTGCGCTGACCTCAATCGTCATTTCCATGTTCATGGCTGGCCTGGGTCTGGGCTCGTGGGGCAGCGGGTGGCTGATCCGCCACTATGAGCAGCGAGTTAAGATTCGGGCCCTTCGCTTCTACGCCCTGGCGGAAGCGCTGATCGGCCTTTCGGCGCTACTGGTCCCCGCTGAGCTGTCATGGGGACGATCCCTGCTCGAGTGGCTGCAGGTCTCGTCGTCCTGGGCTTATTACCTGGGATCGGGCCTGTGGGTGGGCCTGGCGCTGGTTCCCTGGTGTGCGTGCATGGGGGCGACGATCCCGGTGGCCATGCTCGCGATCCGCCAGTGGAATGCCGAGCTCTCCGAGCGCTCGTTCAGCTACCTCTATCTCGCCAACATTCTGGGCGCGGCGACGGGAACCATCGTTCCCCTGTTTCTGATTGAGCTGCATGGTTTTCGCGAAACCCTCAAAGTCGGCGCTGCCCTGAATATCATGTTGACTTTTGCTGCCCTGCTTCTCAGCATCCGGCGTCCCCCGCCGGATTACGCCATCTGCGTTTCCAGTTCTGCCCCCCCGTCCGGGCCGGATCCCATCTCACCCAGCGGTCCCGCCCAAACGCTGGTCCTCTTGTTTCTGACCGGATTAACCAGCATGGGGATGGAAGTAGTCTGGATCAGGCAGTTCACTCCTTACCTCAACACGGTGGTTTACGCCTTTGCGTCCATCCTGCTCACCTATCTGCTATCCACTTTCTTGGGATTACAGATTTACCGGGACTGGAGCCAGCGGCGACGTCTCGAAGGCAGACTCATCTGGATTCTGCTCGGCCTGCTGATCCTGCTTCCGCTGCTCTCCGCCAACCCCTATTTTGATCTTGCCAGTCCGTTGCGCCTGCTGCTTGGGATTGCGCCTTTTTCCGGCGTGCTGGGATTCCTTACGCCGTTGCTGGTAGACCGCTGGTCGGGAGGAGATCCCGGCCGGGCGGGTAAGGCATATGCCGTCAACATCGTGGGCTGCATTCTCGGCCCGCTTCTGGCCGGCTTCGTGCTCTTGCCCATGACCAGCGAGCGCTGGGTGTTGCTCCTGTTTTCTCTGCCCTGGTTCCTCACCGGAATTCGCCCGCTGGCAAGAGGGGCGGAATTCCGCTGGAGCTGGCAGGCGGGCGTTTCCTTCCTGGCCTTGCTGATCGCCCTTGCCGTCGTCATAACCAGCCGCAGCTTCGAAGACCAGTTCGCGCACAGTGAGGTGCTCCGCGACAGCACGGCAACCGTGGTAGCCACCGGCAGCGGCAGGGACAAGAAGTTGCTGGTCAACGGCGTGGGCATCACCCGCCTGACTCCCACGACAAAAATGATGGCGCATTTGCCGCTCGCGTATCTGGATCACTCGCCCCGGAGCGCGCTGGTCATCTGCTTCGGCATGGGGACAACCTATCGCTCACTGTCGACCTGGGACATTCCCGTATCCGCGGCTGAGTTGGTGCCCAGCGTGCCCCGCCTGTTCGGCTTCTTTCATCACGATGGTCCCGAGTTGCTGCGTTCTCCCCTGTCCCACCTGGTGATCGACGATGGCCGGCGGTATCTGGAACGCACGGCAGAGCAGTACGATGTCATCACCATCGATCCGCCGCCACCGGTCGAAGCCGCCGGTTCCAGCCTGCTGTACTCGAAGGAGTTCTACGCGATCATCAAACGCCGGCTGCGTCCGGGAGGCATTCTGCAGCAATGGCTTCCTTGGGGCGATGCCATGGTGCACGCGTCGGTGGCCCGGGCGCTGCAGGATTCATTCCTACACGTCCGCGCCTTTCATCCTGTGGAGGGCGTGGGCTACCACTTTCTCGCCAGCGACGGTCTGCTCCCGGACAAGACCGCGGCGGAGCTGGCGCATCGCCTGTCCGCGAAAGCGGCGGCCGATCTGGTGGAATGGGGTCCGCACGACTCGGCCCAAGACCAGTTTGCCGCCGTGCTTGGCCGGGAGATTCCAGTCGAGGGGATGATCGCAGAAGCGCCCGAGGCGCCGGCCTTGCAAGACGACCGCCCAGTCAACGAATACTACCTGATCCGACGCTTCAAATCGGAACCCGCTCAGGCGCGCTTCGATGACCATCCCCGAAGAAGATCGCGCCAATAGCTTGTTGTTGGTGAACTGAAAATGGAATCCGCCACCATCGGGTCCCGGAGAAGCTACTTCCAGACTCTGGTGACGATCTGACTGGCCAGCGCGCCCAGCAAAACACAGGCAAAACCCACGACAATTTCCGGCTTGTGATCCTGCAGCCATCTCACGACGCCGACTTTATGGGGCTGGCGCAAATAAACAATACTCTGTGAGCTGAGGAAGTAGTACACCGTGGCCGCTGCCACCAGAACAGCCGTGGCCAGCCGCGGCAAGTCATAGACGGGAAGAGGCTTGAGGGCATAGGGCGCGAGCATCCAGCCCGCCATGCTGAGCAGCCACAGCGCCGCCAGGATTCGCCATCCCAGGGCATTGGCAACCGTCTTTAAACGCAATTTTCGCTTCTCGAAGATGGCGGCAACGTTCACATACTTTGACCAGGCCGCCAGCTGGTCTCCGGTTTCGTAGATGTAAATCCGGGTTGCAGAGGGAGTAAGTTCCAGGGTTTGGTGCTTGCCGGGTGACGATATATCCATCACGAAGTGGGTAGTGCGTCCGCCCAGACCTTTCAAATCGTCCAGCGTGTCGCATTTGGACGTTCCGGCCACCAATCTGGCCTGGCAGCCCATGTCCGAGTCGGTCAGGATTCGCAATATGTCGCCGATGTCGTCGAGATAGAGCTTCGCCGGCGGCAGAGCGGTTGGTATGGATTGGGGCAAGGGTTTTATGGCCATCTGGTGTTTTGCCGCTCTGCGGCGTTACCCCGGCATCCTGCTGGAGCGAACCGGCCGCGACGCACTCGTTGCCGGCGAACGATTGGACCCCACCGGGCGCGTCCGAGGTTTCACGGCCACCGTACGGAGCCTGGGTGCAGGGGACGTCGAGGAGATATTTTCTTCCTCAGCGCGCGCCAGCAACTGCTTCATGATCTCCGCTCGTTCCCATTTCTGCGCCTTAACCGGCGCGCTTGCGCGGGACACCACCAGAATGGTGATGACTGCCAGCACAACAGCAATCCCGGCATAAATTATGCTCAGCATCGGCGCCTCTTTCCCTGGCGCTTGCGGTCCAGCAGTTCGACCGATTGTGACCTTCCTGAGCGGCCAGGCGTAGGTTACAGAGGTGGTTGTCCGGAGACCCTCAGGTGCTTTGTACTCATTCCTTGCGGGTGCACGGGCACGCGGTTACCCTGCTCCCGTGCCGCGTCTCATTTGTCTCTGCAGGGGCGCATTTTCAGCAGGTTCGGGCGGCTCGCGGAGAGAAAAAAGAACAGCCCGCACACTTGGGCGGTGTGCGGGCTGTCCGGTGGACTGCTTGGGATTGACCAAGAGGTGGTCACTCTAAAGTGGCACCTTCGGCGAACTCCGGGTCCCGGCTTGACCAGTGCCGGGCGGAATCTGTCCTGAATCACCGGGCGAGTTTCGAAGCCCTTAGAGCGACCGCTCTAAGTCTCAGCCACCTCACCTGGTCTTAGACTCCCACTACTATGACTACTGTCAGAACTTGTCATCGGACCACCTCCTTTCCGGTGTATTTGCACATTAGTACGAGACGGGCGCCTGGGTCAAATCGAAGAACGCGCCCAGATTCCAGGCGGTTAAGAGGGGTTGCCTTCCTGTGCTTCATCACCCTCGCACGCCAGCCTGTGAAGGTGTACACTGCCGCGCGACTCAGGAAGGCGAGAATCAAGCCTGGGGATTTCGCGAAGGGAGAGAGCTCATGAAAAAAGAGATAAAAAAGATGTTGCTTGCCGTGCTCTGGGCGCTGACCGCGATCGGCATCATCGCCGCTCCGTCGACCGCTCAGACCGCTGAGGTGAAGGAAAAACCGCCCATGTACAGTTACATCAGCAATTGGACCATTCCGCGCGCGCAATGGGGAGAAATGGAGAAGAATAACGCGACGGACGAAAAAATCCTGGAGAAGGCGCTGGCCGCCGGCACGATTATCGCCTACGGCAACGACACCAATCTGGTTCACCAGCCGGAAGGCACGACCCATGACAACTGGTGGTCGGCATCGTCGATGGCCGCTCTGCTCAACGTGCTGGACCAGTTTTACAAGACCGGCACCGCCACCGCTCCCGTTCTCACCACGGCCACCCGGCACCACGACAGCATTTTTGTCAGCCGCTACTACAACTGGCACGCGGGCTCCTATAAAGATGTGTATACCCACGTGGGCGCGTTCCGGTTAAGGGCGGATGCGCCGAACGATGCCGTCGATGTGTTGAGCAAGAGCCTGATGGTGCCTCTGTTCGAGAAAATGCTGGCCGACAGCGCGATCCATGAGTACGAGATCGACACCGAGACCATCCACACCGAGGCGCCGGGCATGTTCCTGATTGTTTACGTGGCTTCCAGCGCCGAGGGACTGGACAAGGTCAATGCGGCGGTCCAGCAGATGCTGAAGGCCAGTCCGCTTACCGGTCCCGCCTTTGGCTCCATGACGGAGTCAGCCGCACACACCGCGATGAGCTGCTCCGTACGAACGCGACCTTCAAGTAGCAGAACCGGCACGGTCCGCAGGCCGCCTCGTTTGCTCACGGCGCACGCGGGCCGTCGCCATCTTCCGGCTCTGATTTCGGGTGCGTCTTAAGGGATTCTTGCTCGGTCAGAACTCAGACTTCAGGCCGCCAGCCTCAGGAAATTTGCCACCAGCTTCTTCCCCGCATCCGTCAACACGCTTTCCGGATGAAACTGTACGCCCTCGATGGCATATCTGCGATGCCGGAGTCCCATGATCGTGCGCGATCCGTCGCGCTCCGTTGTGTAAGCGCTGACCTCCAGTTCGTCTGGCAAGCTGTCTTCTTCGACGATCAGCGAGTGATAGCGCGTCGCGGTCATGGGTGAAGGCAGTCCGCCGAAGATCGTCTTGCCATCGTGCTCGACAAGGCTAGTCTTGCCGTGCATCAGGTGCGGCGCGCGCACCACCCTGCCACCGAATGCTGCTCCGATCGCCTGATGTCCCAGGCAAACCCCTAGGAGCGGCACTCTGCCCGCAAAATATTGGATCAGCGGGATCGTAATGCCAGCCTCCTGAGGCGTGCACGGGCCGGGAGACAACACAATCCGCCGGGGACGCATCCTCTCCACTTCCCCGGGGGTAACCTGGTCGTTGCGACGCACTTCGACTTCCGCGCCCAGCTCCCCCAGGTACTGCACCAGGTTGTAGGTAAAAGAATCGTAATTATCCAGGACGAAAACCATGGGGCCACATCTACCTATAGCTTATACCAGGACATAGGACTGGCTGGGGGGCGGCCTGCTGGCTGACCTGCAGTCAACAGAGTGAAAAGCTTTGCGGTGCCTGAGATTCTTACGCCGCTGGGATCCTCGCATCGTGCCCAGCGTTATCCCGCGGGGAAACTCACCTACGTACCGGCTTGACACGCTGGGGGCGAGACGCCATGCTTAGTAGCCCTTTCGGAGGCCCCATGGCTGAAGCCGAGCACGAAAAGCGGGCCACGCGCCGTTTTGCGCTGCGGCTGCCGGTGGCGGTCACCTACGCCGACAACGGTTCGCAGGAAAAATCCGCGCAGACCCGTGACGTCAGCGCCCGCGGTATCTGCTTCTATGTGGAATCTGCCATTGCTCCCGGATCGCTGATTGAATTCACCTTGACGCTTCCGCCGGAGATCACGCTCACGGAGAGCATCCGCGTGCGCTGCAAAGGCAAAGTCGTCCGCGTCGATGACGGCGAGGGCAAGGTCGCAGTGGCGGCCGTGATTGACGAGTACGAATTCCTGGCCGAACCCTGAGGCCGGATCCGCACTCCCTCGAGCCCTCACAAACACCATCTTCTTCCAGGACCAATCCATCTGTCCAATGGCAGTGAAAGCTGCGCTGTCATCTTGCTACCCGGCTTCCTTCCCGGTTGGCCGCGGCACGAGTTCGGCCCGGACCGCGCCAGTGAACAGCTCGCGGAGTAGGGGAATTTTGGTCATGGGAGTCATCTTTCGTATGGCCAGCAGTTCGAAACTGCGGAAAGCGAAGGGTGACCCGCCAACGACGCGCTTGAACTTGGCAACGGTCATGCGGCTCAGCCCTCCCGCCGCTTCTTCGTAGCAGGTGGGCTTCTCGTCGTAGTAGTGAGAGCGCACCTCCAGGACCGCGCTTTCCGGAAACAGCAGGTGGATCCAGGGCAGGGCGCTCATTTGCCGGGTATGCGCTCCGTAGGGGTGGAGCCACGGCGGGCTGAAGTATACGAGCACCAGCCCGCCGAGTCTCAACAGGCGGCTCATGTCTTTCAGCACAGCCGCGGGATCTAGGTAGTGCTCGAAGCAGTTGACGGAGACAATGCAGTCAAACGCTCCTGCCAGGCGGTCGCGCTCGCTGGTGTGGTAAAAGCTGCACGCGAGGCCCGCGCGCTCGGCCCGGCTTCGCGCTCCCTCCACCAGGAATTCTCTTATTTCAAGTCCTGCCGCATCGAGTCCATGACGGGCGCAATCCTGCACGTCTGCGCCATAGCCGCAGCCGTAATCAAGCACGCGCTTGCCTTCAAGCCCTTTCCAGATTTGCGGTCCGAAACGTTGCGCCAGCGAGAGCGTCTCGCCGTGCTGGCCGGCAGACGAATAGCGCAGGTGTCCGAAGTCATCCCACTGTGGACGGGCTGAATAGCAAAAGGAAGACAACGCCCGAGCGGCCAGAGACATTTGACTCCCCCGTGATACCCGAAACCCGAGTGAATCGTGCCTGGCCTTTACTGCCAGTCAACCTACCTGACGCAAGAGCCGATTGTGCCGAAGCATACGCCCGCCCGATGGCCTGGGCAAGAAGCTTTCCCGGACGCCCGCCGGTTCGACCTGCATCGACTCGCCTGTTCGGGCAACGCTTCGCCACTTTTCGCGTCAGGAAACCAGTGGTATGGTTCGACTCATCGAGCCTTTGAGGCATGAACCTTTCCCTCATCAGTTATCGCCCGGCTCAGCCCTGGCTGTTGGTCGTGCTCGTGGGAGCGGTGTCAGCTAATGCCCAGCCTGCGCCCGGATTGCGCTCCCCGCTTCGCCAGACCCCTGCCGTTCTGCAGAGGTTAAGCGCCGTTACCGATGCGCGGGGACCGGCTCTGGAGGTCATTGCCACCGCTCCCCTCCAACCCATTCTCCAGACCCTTGAGAATCCGCCGCGCCTGGTGATTGACCTGCCCAACGCCAGAGTCGCCTCGCTGCCCAAAAGGTTGTCGTTGCGAGCGGGACTAATCAAGCGAGTGCGCCTGAGCCAGCTCCAAGTCACTCCGCCTGTCGCGCGCGTGGTGGTGGACCTGCGAGAACCTTCCGGCTACAGCACCAAAACTCAAGGCGCGAGCCTGCTCGTTCGCCTGCATCCCATTGCAGAGGCGCGCATTGTCCAGCAGCCTCCGTCGGTGCCCGCGCTCACCGCCGGGGTCCAGCCGGTGGCCGTTCCTCTGAACCCTGTGTCCGCTGGGATCTTGGTCGAAGCCGGCACGCGGCTGGGTAAAGACTCCACCGTCACCGCCGGAGCCGACACCACCATTCTTCGTCTGGCGCGAGGCGGCGAAGTGCGTGTCTGCCCTGGCACAACCCTTTCCATCACCACTTCGGAGAGCGGTCGCGATCTCATGCTGGGCATGAGCACTGGCACGATTGAGGCCAACTACACCCTCAGCTCCTCCGCGGATTCCGTGATGACGCCGGATTTCCGCATGCTTCTCGCCGGGCCGGGTGATTTGCACTACGCCTTCAGCGCCGACGTGCGCGGCAATACCTGCATCCGGGCGCTGCCGGGAAACACCGCTTCCGTAATCGTCTCCGAGTTGCTGGGAGAGGGCGCCTACCGTGTGAAACCCAATGAGCACATCCTGTTTCGCTCGGGACGGGTCGGACTGGTGGAAGCCTCGATTCCCGATAGCTGTGGCTGCCCGCCGCCGCCCATTCCCGCGCAGCGGGCCGCTAACCCGACGGCGACCACAGTTTCAGACAAGGAGCTGCCCGCTGAAGTCTCTCTCGCTGGGCGGGGAGATGAGGGCAGAGCGGTCCCGACCCTCGGCTCTACCGGCGCGGCGTCATCGGGTTTCGCGAGTTCTTCGCAGGTGACGGCCGCCCCAGCCACCTCCGATGCCGCCCCGGTGGCTGCCTCCAGACCGCGAGCGGTGCGCGTGCAGGTGGACGCTCCCTTCGTCTTTCGGGCCGCGGATCCACTATCCCCGCCCAGCCTGGAAGCGCTTCCGCTCGCGCGCCCAACCCCATCCGTCTTCGCCTGGCGAGAGCTGGCGCTCCCACCGCGCCGGACTGTCCTGAGCCGAATCAGGGGCTTTTTCGCCGCCATCTTCCGGTGAGTGTGGAGTGGCAGAGGACCCCCGCCCGATTCCGAGTGGCACCTCGACGGGCTCTACTAAGCGGCTAGTCGCGCCGGATCGCTTTCCCTAGGGGCGCAACCTTCTCCCGGATTTCATCCGCGATCTCGGCCCCGCGCTCCATGGCTTGCTCGGCAAACTCACGGGCATCGTCGGTCCACTCTTCCACCGTTTCCCGGGCCTCGTCGAACTTGCGCCGCAGATCCTTGCGGACCAGTTTGCCCGGCTTGGGCGCAAACAGGAGTCCGAGCAGGGCTCCCATCCCCAATCCGATCAGCAGGAAAGTAAAGGCAGTGCCCGCGGAGCCGCCCCGATCCGAAGCTTCATAGTTTCCGGTTTGCATAACATATCCTCTCTGACTTGATGGCGGTTTCATTCCCCCGCTTTGATTCTAGCTGCCGGCTGCTCGTTTCCCAGGGCTTCTCGTCGAATTTTTCCCGGTGGCCCCTGGCGGCTGTTCCCAAATATGCTCAGGTCCGTGTAAAATCAAAGGGTTGATTCCTCGTAACCGGCGGAAAATGTGGCCTGCCCGCCTTCCGCCGAAGTGAACAAAAATAGCGCCCTCATTTCAAGGAGACTTGCCCCGCAATGGCTATCCCCGCCACCCAGCTTCGGCCTGGCATGATCATTAAGCACAACAAGGACCTGCATTCGGTGTTCAGCGTCGAACATCGCACGCCGGGCAATTTGCGCGCCTTCATCCAGGCCAAGCTGCGCAACCTGCGCACCGGCGCCATGTTCGAGCATCGCTTCCGCTCGCCTGATCCCATTGAGAAGATCAACGTCGACGAAGTGGAGATGGAGTTTCTCTACGCCGATGGCGACAGTTACTATTTCATGGACACCAGCAACTTCGAGCAGACCCACCTGACCAAGGAGACTCTGGGCGACGCCGTCGACTACCTGATTCCCAACCTCGCCATCAAGGTCGAGTTTTTTGATGGTAAGGCCGTGGGGATCGAGCTCCCCCAGACCGTGGAGCTGACCGTGGTCGAAACCGAACCGGGTCTGAAGAGCGCTACCGCTTCCAGCGTGACCAAGCCGGCCAAGACGGAGACCGGTCTGGTGGTGCAGGTGCCGCCGTTCATCAACCAGGGCGAGAAGATTCGGGTCGACACGGCGGAAGGAGCGTATCTGTCGAGGGCTTAGGCGCGGAGCTGGGGAAGATTCCAAATTGCTGATTGAAACCATTGGGCAGACAGGCTCAAGATGTGAAATCTGGACTCAACCCTCAGCCCTCGTCTTCCCATCATGAAGTCTACCTCCAGAGTCGCGCAGGCCCGCCGCTTCGTCGTCCGCGGACGGGTGCAGGGCGTCGGCTTCCGCTGGTTCGTAGAGCGCGAGGCGCAGATTTTGGGCGTTGCCGGCTGGGTGCGTAACAACGCCGATGGCAGCGTGGAGGTCCTGGCGCAGGGCTCGCACGAGCAGCTCCTCGGCTTGCGGTCGCGTTTGCGGGAAGGCCCGCGCGCCGCCCGCGTCGACGACGTCGAGGAGATCGAAGCCCGTCCGGTTGCCGGCCTTACGACTTTCCGCATTGAAGGAGCCTGGTAATGCCCGACCCGACCCAGACGGACCGCGACTGCGAGCCGCTGAAAAAAATGATTCGCGAAGTGCCGGATTTTCCGAAAAAAGGCATCCTGTTTTATGACATCACCACCCTGCTCAAGGACAAGATCGGCCTGGCTACACTGATCGACGCCCTCTCCGAGCACTACATCAAGTCGGGCGTTGACCTGGTGCTGGGCATGGAAGCGCGCGGCTTTATCTTCGCGCCCGCGATTGCCTATCGCCTGAACGCGGGATTCGTTCCCCTGCGCAAGCCGGGAAAGCTGCCCGCCGCCACCAACAGTTTTGCCTACGAATTGGAATACGGCACGAACACGCTGGAGATTCACCGCGACGCCATCCGCAAGGGACAGCGCGTCCTCATCGTAGATGACCTTCTGGCCACAGGCGGCACCGCCGAAGCCACGGCGAACCTCGCGCATTCGATGGGCGCAGAGATCGCAGGCCTGGGGTTCGTGGTCGAGCTCGACTTCCTGAAAGGGCGCGAGAGGCTAAAGCACTACGACGTGTTTTCGCTGCTGCACTATGAGAAGTAGCGGAGTGAGTTCTGCCCTGAGATTTTCTGAAGGGCTGAGCCTCCCGCCAGTGAAACGTGTTCGGGTCCTTCTCTGCGACTTTCGCGGTCCTTGGCGTTCTTTGTGGTAGCGCCTTCCCCGGAGGAAAGCAAAATCTCAAACCGCGAAGCTCGCAAAGCAAGGCCGCAGAAACCGCCAAGAGACACCGGCTAGTGGCTGAATGATGTAATGATCAGATACACGCTTTTTGACAGGTAGCTTTTCCTCCGGAACCAGTCCTCCATCGCGGCCTTCAATTCTTCCACGGGCACTCGCGTCCCGATTTCCATCACTCCATCGGAGACGGGCAGGGTCTCGTCAAACACGCTGGCGTTGGTGAAATTGCGCATGGAGAAACTGTCCAGCCACTTGAGCGGGCAGGCTTTGCGCTGGCCGTTCTCTTCGTACTCCACGCGAATTCTGCGGGCGAACATCGCGAAAACAATTTAACCACAGAACGTGCTCCCAATCTGTGAGGGTATAACCGCCCTCGCCGTACGGCGGGGCTCCGCCGTTCCGGCTCTCGCCGTGCTCCTTTGGCGCCGGCTCAGGGAGGCGTGTTGGCTTATGCTTGACAGGCGGAAACCTGGGGCATAGTCTGCGCCGACGCGAGCCGACTGCTTGCCTCGGCATAGGTCTTGCCGTTTTCGGCAGCGCTGGAGGGATCTATGTTCGTTCTTTACATCATCCTGGTGGGTTTGGTCGCTGGTTGGGCGGCGGGCAAGATCATGAAGGGGGCGGGCTACGGTGTCCTCATGGATATCGTGCTCGGCGTCGGGGGAGCTGTCGTCGGCAACTGGATTCTAAGTATTCTCGGCTTCTCCCACACCGGAGGCTTGCTCACCACGATTCTGGTGGCGATTCTGGGCGCGGTGGTGCTGGTATTCATCGCGCGTGCGATTAAAAAGGCCTAGCCGTCACTCCTGGCATTGCCAATCTGAACCAGGTCCGCAGGGGGCGGCGAAAGTCTGTTCCAGCGCGACGGATTCACCGCACCGGCCCGCAAGCGGTTCACGGCCGAGCCGATGGCAGTTGACGCTTGCACCAGATGTCTGATCTTCAACGGGCCTAAGATCCTTGCCTGCTGCGCCCGATGCAGTCCGCTCGAAACCACGCAGCCGCACTGGCTGCAGTCCGGATTCCCTCCGAAGATGCAAGGCTCAACCCGCGTGGCCAGGTCGGCCGAGTAGTTGGTAGACATCCTTGAGAACAGGCACTCCTGCGGATTGGCTGGCGGCTTGAGCATGGCCTGCGCGATCAACGGGTTCATCAGCAATTTCGGATAAGCCTCCTGCAAAGCCGGAAGCTCGCGTGCCACTCGCTGCCGCTCTTCGGCCGTCAGCATCTCCGGGCTTTGCTCTCCCTGCTGCGGGCTGTAGAGGCTCACCCATATGCGTTTGACCTCCGGCTGCGCCTCCCAGAAGGCAACGTACTCTTCCAGATATCCCGGACGCTTCATCATCGGTCCGGTAATCGTCCAGTGAATGTTCACCTCACGGTCGCGAATATTTTCCAGAATGCGCTGGTAGGTAGCCGGCTTGCGGCGCGGATCGTGATGCTCCGGGAGCCCGTCGACCGATACCGCCACCCGGCAGCGCGCTAACCCCATCCACTCCATCGGGATAGAAATAATGCCGCTGGTCACCACCAGGCTGAAAATGTTCCGCCGGCTGAGTTCGGGCAGGATGTGGCTCAGCTCGCGGTGACGGATCATGGGCTCGCCGCCTACCAGCGAAACGTGCAGCGGCCGGTGCTTGTCCACTAGCCCCAGAACTCCTTGCACCAGGGCGTCGCCGCGCAAATCAGAAAGCTCGCTCAGCGTGGTTCCGCCGCCCAGGTGGTTTTCGCCGTAGGCATAACACCCGGGGCAGCTTAAGGGACATTCGCGGGTAATTTCGATGGACAACATCGGAGCCCGCCCGCGGAGGATGCTTCCCCAGGCAGACAACAGCTCGCGCGTGGTCATTCCAGGACGTGGTTGGGACATGATCTTCCATTAGATGCATCGACTGCCCTGATTTCACGTTGAAAATGCGCGGCGATGAATCGAAAGGACGATCGCGATGCCCGCCTGCTCTTGTTCCCAGATCAGAACTACACGGCGCGTGCCTGATCACGCACAACTCCCTTGTTTTACTGACTGATAGGGAACGTCTGGTTCTCCAGGCAAGCAATCGTCCTGTTTCTCTGGCAAAATGGAATAGGTCGGGCGGCCCGCCCGGCGATATCGAAAGCGTACCCATCGCATGGCTACCAGAACCACACGTTTGCGTGAACCCTTGACCAGCAACATTCACCTCATCAAGTGGGTGGAAAAGACTGCCGAACTGACCAAGCCGAAAAATATCTGCTGGGTCGATGGCTCACAGGCCGAGTATGACCAGCTTTGCCGGGAACTGGTCGCCCAGGGCTCTTTCATCAAGCTGAACGAAAAGCTGTGGCCTGGCTGCTTCCTCGCCCGCTCCGATCCCGGCGACGTGGCTCGCGTCGAGGACCGGACCTTCATCTGCTCTCTCTCCAAAGACAGCGCCGGCCCCACCAACAACTGGGAAAACCCCTATGCCATGAGGCGCAAGCTGAAGGAGAAGTTCAAAGGCGCCATGCAGGGACGCAC
>CAYOZX010000018.1:0-23731 GCA_964408515.1 uncultured Acidobacteriaceae bacterium
AACGAACTTCAGGCTAATATGGTTGCCATTCATGTGCGGCATCTTCGGTATTCTGGCCACGAACTGTTCGATCTCTCCCACCGCCTTACGGCAAGCCACTGACACGCTTGCCCATCGTGGACCGGACGACTCCGGGACCGTCATTCTTCAAGCCACTCTGCCCCAGCGCGTGGAGGTGGGGCTGGGCAGCAGGCGCCTGGCGATTCTCGACCTTTCCCCCCTCGGCCACCAGCCGATGGAAGACCCCGAGACCGGTAACTGGATTGTGTACAACGGGGAAATTTACAATTTTCGTGAGCTGCGGACGCGGCTGCAGGCGGAAAACGTACGTTTTGTCGGCCAGTCGGACACCGAAGTCCTGCTCAAGGCCTACGCCCGCTGGGGCGAGAAATGCCTGGGCGAGTTGCGCGGCATGTTTGCCTTTGCGATCTGGGACGCGAAACGAAGCTGCCTGGTCCTGGGCCGTGATCCCATGGGCATCAAGCCCTTGTACTACTGCGCCGCTGGGGACTATTTCGTCTTTGCCTCAGAAATACGCACTCTGCTGAGCACGGGTCTGATCCCGGCACGGCTGGACCACGCAGGACTGCTCAATTATCTGAGTTTTGGGTCGGTCTACGATCCCATGACGTTGATCCAGGGCATCAGCTCGCTTCCGGCCGGACACTATCTGATTTGGGACAAGGGCGCCGTAAGCGAAAGCATGTATTGGGATCTGGATCCAGCCGGCCACGGACAGGCGGACCCGGCTTCGAGCTTTCTGGTGGGGAATGAAACCGCACGAAAAGATCTGGAGAACGATCTTCACACCGCGCTGGACAGGGCTGTACGGATGCAAACGGTCAGCGACGTACCCGTCGGTCTGTTCCTTTCCGGAGGCATTGATTCCAGCAGCCTGGCGGGAATCCTGAACCGCGCCGGCATCCGGCTCAACACCTTCTCCATCGTTTTCCGCGAGGCGGAATTCAGCGAGGCGCCGTATTCCCGGGCAGCGGCGCGGGCGTTTGGCACGGATCACAAAGAAATCATGGTCTCGCAGCGCGATGTGCTGGACGCCATCCCCTATGCCTTGAGTGCCATGGATCAGCCCACCATCGATGGACTGAATACCTATTTGATTTCTCGCCAGACCCGAGCCACCGGGGTCAAGGTAGCCCTGTCGGGCTTGGGAGGCGACGAGCTGTTCGCCGGTTATTCCAGCTTTCGGCAGGTGCCGCGACTGGAGGCCTTCGCGGGGTGGTGGAAGTTCTGTCCGAAAATACTGCGCCGGCCTGCCTCAAGGATTTATCGCTCCTGTGTCTCCGACACCGACCAGCAACGGAAGCTGGTCTCCCTGGCGGCCGATCCCGAGGCCATCATCCACCCCTACTTCCTGGCGCGGACAGTGTTCACCGCGGAGCAGTGCCATTGGCTGCTGGCTCATCCTGAGGAAGCCGCACTGGTCCGTGCGCGCGCTCCGCTGGTCAACAGCCTGAGGCAGACGCAAGGCATGGACGCGGTCAACCGCGTCTCCTATCTCGAAGCGCGGTGCTACATGCTGAATACCCTGCTGCGGGATTCCGATGTCATGAGCATGGCCCACGGACTGGAGCTCAGGGTTCCGCTGATTGATCATGTCCTGGCGGAAAAGTTGTTTGCCATGCCAGGGACCTGGAAACTCGATCGTGACCTGCCCAAGCCTCTGCTGGTCGGCGCTCTGCAGGGATCTCTTCCCAACGAGATCGTGCATCGCAGGAAGCAAGGCTTCACCCTGCCTTTTGCGCAGTGGCTGCGCGAGAACTTGCGCCCCGAAGTGGAAAGCACGCTGCAGCGGGTGAAGGATGGCCCGCTGGCATCGGTGTTGAACGCGAGCTCCGTCTTGCAGGTTTGGGAAGACTTCCTGAACCGCAGGACTTCGTGGTCCCGGGTGTGGTCGCTTTACGTGCTGCAACAGTGGTGTGAACTGAATTCCGTCTCGGATTGAAGACCGCCGCACGCTAGCTGCCGATCAGCCCTGCGAACCTGTCAGCCTTGCGAACCGGGCTTGCGGCCGGCAATCAGAAGGAATAATCCCCACCGCCGGGCAAACTTCCGCGCCAGGAATCGGGGATACAGCATCCAAACCGGACGATAAATCCACGACCGAAAGTGCGCGGACGGCCGATGCAGCAGCAGGTCTCCCGGGCTGAACACCTGGCGAATGCTGACATCTTCGAAGCCGTTCATCAGGGCCAGAACTTCTGCCTTTTTGTAGGTCTTCGTGCCTGGACTTTCCAGGCGTTCGTGGACTGTCCGGCGAAGCGACTGGCCGCGCAGGGCGCCATACCGCAGCCAGAGCATCAGGCCGGTCAGCGAAGGATGGTGGTACAGCATGATGCGAGCCGTTCCGCCGGGCCGCAAGACTCGTAGCGCCTCACGCACACACTTTGCGGGATTGGGGCTGTGGTGCATCACGCCGTAGGAATAGACAACGTCGAAGCTATCGTCGGGGAAGGGGAGCTGCTCGGCTTCAGCCAAGCGCAGGTCGGGCTGGAAGCCGGCAGCAATGCACCGCCGCCGCGCCCTTTCAAGAGATACCGCCGACATGTCGATTCCGGTGACCTGGGCTCCTGCCTTCAGCCACTCCAGGTAGTCGGCGCCCATGCCCACGCCGATCTCTAAAACTTTGCGCCCCCGCGACTCCGCAAACTGGGCAAACTCGGGGATGTAAGGTTCCAGGGTGAAGCGGGCGCGCGCATGCGCGTCGAAGTCTTCGCGGCCGGCGAGGTAGCGCGCGCCACAAGGGTCGGAATTCCAGAAATCCCTTACGGCGGCCTTGGGATCAGTCTGTTCTAGTTCAGGAATATATCGGGGATTGGCCATTCGATGACTTGAACCGGATGTTATCACAGGACGGAATCGCAATGAGTGCGCAGGCAGGCAACGGCCGCCCTGGTTCAAGGTAATATGTGGGAAGCCCATGGCGACACAGAAAATCCAGATCACCGAGCGGCCTCAAGCGGCGGTTCCGGCTGCCTCAATTCCGATAAGCGTCATTGTTCCCGTGCGCAACGAGGCCCGCAACCTTCCACGATGTCTGGAATCTCTGCGCGACGCCGGTGAAGTTTATGTGATTGACTCGCAGAGCACCGATGAAACTGCCGACATCGCCCGGTCCTTTGGCTGCAAGGTGGTGCAGTTCCACTACCGCGGCGGCTGGCCCAAAAAGCGCCAATGGGCCATGGATACTCTTCCCCTGGTGCACGATTGGGTTTTCCTGATGGATGCAGATGAAAGTCTGACCCCGGAGCTGGCGGCTGAAATCCAGCAGGCCATCCAGCGTCGCGACATGGACGGCTACGAGGTGGGTCTGCGCATTGTTTTCCTGGGACGTGTACTGCGGCACGGAGGTGCGGGATTCTACAAGCTTTCCCTATTTCGGCGGGGCAAGGGCCGTTTCGAGTGCCGGCTGAAGGATCAGGATTCCTCCATGGCCGATATGGAGGTCCACGAACATGTCATTGTGCAGGGCAGGACGGGGAGGCTGAAACACCGGCTGCGGCACTTCAACCTGGAGTCGCTCTCCCGCTCGATCGCCAAGCATAACGAATACTCGAACTGGGACGCGCGTGTGTGGCTTGAGGGCGAAAGCGGCACGGCCGAGTTGTCGCCGCGCCTGTTCGGTTCACAGGCGCAGCGGCGCCGCTGGCTGCGCAAGAAACTGTTTCTCTTGCCGGGTTCCCCATTGCTCTTCTTTGCCTATAAGTATTTTCTGCGCCTGGGGTTTCTGGATGGCGTGCCCGGCCTGATCTACTGCGGACTGCAGGGCATACAGTTTTTTCACATTAAGGCCAAGATCTACCAACTGCGCCGGGAGGCGTGACGCGATCCATGTGCGGCATTTGCGGCCTCGTGAATTGTGGAGACCGGGACACCCTGCGGCGCATGACGGCCATTCAGGCCCACCGCGGCCCGGACGATGCCGGAGTGTGGGAGCAGCGCTCTCCCGATGGGTGCTATGTGGGCCTGGGGAGCCGCCGGCTGGCGATTCTTGACCTGTCGCCCCTGGGGCACATGCCCATGGCCAACGAGGATGGCACCTTGTGGATCACCTACAACGGCGAGGTCTACAACTACCGCGCCCTGCAGGAGGAGTTGCGCGGCAAGGGGCATCGCTTCCGGAGCGAAACCGATACCGAGGTGGTCCTGCGCCTCTACGAGGAGGAGGGCCCGGATTGCGTGAAGCGGCTGAACGGAATGTTCGCCCTAGCCATTTGTGATCTACGCCGCGGCACTCCCAGTCTCTTTCTGGCAAGGGACCATTTTGGAGTGAAACCGTTCTACTACGTCCATCAGGGGAGGCGCCTCGCCTTCGCATCGGAGATCAAAGCGCTGCTGGAAGTCGCGGGTGTCAACCCTGATTTGGACCTGGCCGCGCTGGAGCAGTATCTGACGTTCCTCTGGGTGCCTGATCCCGACACGATGTTTCGCGGAATCCACAAGCTGCCGGCAGGGCACTACGCCGTCTTTCGTGACGGCGAGCTCAGCATCACCCGATACTGGGATCTGACATTTCCACCCGAGGGCGCCGATTACAGCGCCTCGGAGCCTGAACTGGCAGAACAAGTGCGCGAACGTTTTCGCCGATCGGTCGAGGCGCAGCTGGTCAGTGATGTTCCGATCGGCGCGTTTTTGAGCGCCGGCCTGGATTCCTCGGCGATTGTCGCGATGATGGCCCGCGCTACCCGGAAGCCGGTGCGCACCTACACCATAACCTTTCCTGCCCAATACCGGGTGGGAGAAAACGCGTTGGACAATCCCGAGGTTCCCGATCGGCTGGCCCGCAGGTTGGGTTGCGAGAATCATCGCATCATCGTGGAACCGGATGTGACCGAGTTGCTGCCCCGGCTCGCCTGGCACATGGATGAGCCCACGGCCGATCCGGCAATGATTGCTGCCTACCTGGTGTGCCGTGAGGCGCGGAAACAATCCACGGTTCTTCTCTCGGGCGTGGGAGGCGACGAACTGTTCGCAGGGTATCGCAAGCATGCGGCGCACTACTGGGCGGAGACCTATCGCCATGTTCCCCGGGCGGTGCAGCAGGTGATTGGCGGCGCGGTCGCGGCTCTGCCCAGCCTGCGCGGGACCTTCGCCAAGGGCAGGGTTCGCCTGCTCAAGAAGATGGCCCGCAGCGCCTCTCTCGAACCCGCCGAACGCTTCCTGATGAACTGCACCTATCTGGACGCGGGACAGAAGTCTGACCTCTACACCCCGGCGACGCGGCAGGCGATTCTGGACGCGGATCCGGCACGGCGCCATCGTGAAGCCTTTGCGCGTGTCAGGGAGGCGGATTTCCTGAACCAGATGCTTTATCTGGACACCAAGATCTTCATGACCAGTCTGAATCTTAACTACAACGACAAGATGAGCATGGCGTCATCGGTGGAGGTACGAGTCCCGTTTCTGGACCGTGAACTGGTCGAATTTGCAGCCCGGCAAGTGCCACCGGAGCTGAAGCTTAAAGGAAAGTTCCGGTGCACGACCAAGTACATCTTCCGCCGGGCGATGGAGGATATCCTGCCGCGGGAGGTGTTGCGGCAACCGAAGGCGGGCTTTGCCGCCCCCGTGGACTACTGGCTGGCCCATGATCTGCGCGAAATGGCTGATGACTTGCTCTCCGAACCGCGTATCCGGCAACGCGGGCTGTTCCGGCCAGAGGCGGTGCGCCGGTTTGTGAATGAGCACCGTCGCGGGGAGCAGGATTGGTCGATGCAGATCTGGCAATTCCTGACTCTGGAGCTGTGGATGCAGGCCTTCATCGACGCGGGCGGGCGGCGCAGCACCGATCTTGCCGGGCGGGCCACAGCGTGAACCGTCTCCGCCAGACCTTCCCCTCTCCATGCTGATTCTCGGTCTCAACATGTTTCATGCCGATGCCTCGGCGGCGGTTGTGCAGAACGGCAAGGTCGTCTTCGCCGTGGCCGAAGAGCGCCTCAATCGCGTGAAGCACTATGCCGGTTTTCCTTCGCTTGCCGTCAGGGCCTGTCTGGATGCGGTGGGTGCGAAGATCACCGACGTCAACCATGTCGCGGTAGGTCAGGACAGCGATGCGAATCTGGCGAAAAAAGTGCGCTACGCGCTGGCCAATCCGGCCAAGATTCTGAACTTCATTCGTCTGCGCCAGCGTAAACAGGCCTTGCGGGATCTGCGGCTGCTGCTGGCCAGAGCCCTTGAAGTGGATGCGAAAAAGCTGCGCCTTCACCAGCACCACGTCGAGCATCACCTGGCGCACATCGCCAGCGCTTACTACTGCTCTCCCTGGGAGAACGCCGCCGGGTTCAGCTACGACGGCTCCGGGGACTTCGTTTCCACCATGATGGCGCGCTGCGCGGGCGATGACATAGAAATTCTCGAGCGCGTGTTTCTGCCGCACTCCCTGGGCAGTTTCTACACCATGATTTGCGAGTTCATCGGCTACAAGAAATACGGTGATGAGGGTAAGGTCATGGGCCTGGCGCCCTACGGCACGGAGGCCTATCTCAAGCAAATTCGTCCTGTGGTCGCCTTGCAGAACGGCGGTTTTGAGCTCGACCTGAACTACTTCATGCCTCTCGGCAGCAACCAGGGCATGCAGATTCAACCGGACGGAACGGTGCGGATGGCGCGACATTTTTCTGACCGCATGGTGAAGCTGTTCGGCGAACCCCGCGAGCCTCACACCGAAATCACCCAGCGCGATATGGACCTGGCCTATTCGATGCAGCGCCGCTTTGAGGAGGTCTTTTTCCATCTGCTGCAAGAGCTTCACCGGCGGGTGCCCGTGGACGAGGTGGCGATGGCGGGTGGTTGCGCCCTGAACAGCGTGGCCAACGGGAAGCTGTTCAACCAGACGCCCTTCCGTCGAACCTGGATTCAGCCCGCGGCGGGAGACGAGGGCCTGGCGATCGGAGCCGCTCTGCATGTCTGCCATTCCACGCTCCGCCAGCCGCGACAGCACGCGATGCAGAATTCCTATCTCGGCCCCGAGTTCTCCGATTCGGAGATTGAAACGGAACTGGAGAAGGCCGGTCTGCGATATCGCAGGCTGGAACGGCAGGCGTTGCTGGACGGAGTCGCGGAGGAGGTTGCGGCCGGCAATGTCGTGGGCTGGTTTCAGGGCCGGATGGAGTGGGGGCCTCGCGCCCTCGGCAATCGCTCCATCGTGGCCCATCCCGGCTTGCCCGGCATGAAGGATGTTCTCAACGCCCGTATCAAGCATCGCGAGTGGTTCCGCCCGTTTGCCCCCTCGATTCTGGCCGAGCGGCAAAGCGAATATTTCGAACACGATCATCCCTCGCCTTTTATGCTGCATGTGTACAAGATCCGCCCGCAGAAGCGGCAGGAGCTCTGCGCTGTGAATCACGTGGATGACACCGGACGTCTCCAGACGGTAACCCGCGAAGAAAATCCCTTGTACTACGACCTGATCCGGGCGTTCGAACGCCGCGCTGGCATCCCGGTGATCCTCAACACGAGCTTCAACGAAAATGAACCGATTGTTTGCGCCCCGGGAGAAGCCATCGATTGCTTCAAGCGAACCCGCATGGACGCGCTCGGGATCGGTCCATTTCTGGTGCGGAAGACGGAGAACTGAAAACTCAGATCTGAGGACTGATTTAAGCGTCGACATGGCTGCCGGTCAAACTGCTGGTCAAACTCGCTGGACACGGGCTTCTCCGCCGGAACCGATACGGCTGGAGGCCATTGCGTCCTTTCCTGGCCTCCGCGTTCTGGCGTGGGACGGCGACACGCTTTACGCGTCGCGTGGATACACACTGTTAAGGGCCAGACCGGATTCGGCTGCCTGCTCCTGGCAGCCCGTGGGATCTTATTCTCCGCCGTGGTGGCGGAAGTGGAGCGCGAAGTCGCGCCTGACGTATCGTTTGTTCCGGGACGGATTTCACGCCCTGGCTGTGCTGCCGTCCGGACACCTGGTAGGTGCAGTTCCCGGCGCCATTCTGACTCTGGCTCCGGGAGAGACGGCTTTCCGGCTGTCCCATGCCGTGCTTCGTGGCACGCGACCATTGCATCTGGCGGTCACGCCCGCAGAGCGCATCTTCTGGGGAGAGTACTTCAACAATCCCGCGCGGGAGGCGGTACATGTGTTTGTCTCCTCCGACCGTGGCCTCACCTGGGATGTGGCGTTCCGCTTTCCCCCGGGCGCGGTCCGCCACGTGCACAATATCGTCTACGACGCCTGGGCCGATTGCCTATGGATTCTCACCGGGGACATCGGCTCCGAATGCCGGATTTTGCGCGCCAGTTGCGACTTCAAAGCGGTGGAAACCGTTCGATCAGGCCATCAACAGGCGCGCGCAGCCGCTCTGGTTCCGGCGCCTGAGGGAGTGTACTTCGCTTCTGACTCGCCGCTCGAGTCCAATTTCATCTACCTGCTTGACCGAAGCGGAAGGGTTGAAAAGGTGGGAACCCTGCCCAGTTCGTCAATCTCCGGATGCCAGGCCGCGGACGCCATATTCTTCGCCACCATGGTCGAGCCCAGCCGCTGCAACCGCGACCGCCACGTACATCTCGTCGGCAGTCGAACCGGCCGGTCGTGGCAGAGCTTGATGTGCTGGACCAAAGACTCGTGGCCGATGTCGTTCTTCCAGTACGGCAACTCCCTGCTCCCCGATGGGCGAAATAACACCGGCTTGCTGGCCTGCACGACCGTCGCCGTCCGGGGGAGCGATCTCGCAACGTCGCTTTGGCGGGTCAGCCCTGGGTAAGCCATGAGCTCACGCGTGCTATAGTGCCAGAATCGGATCTGCATCTGTTTGCCATGTCGCTCGCCGGCCGTCTGCACTACTATCGCCGCCTTGCCGGCGCTTATCTGCTGCCGGGGCAAAGTCATCTGACCTTCTGGCACGATGACCCGCAGCCCAATCCGAACGCCTCTTTGACTGAGCTGGGCGAATATTACATGCCGTTTCTGGAGAAGTCGTTATATGGCGGCGCCCACGATTCCTCAGGCATTCCGCTGCTCGATTATCAAGGCCGGATCGGTCTGCAGTACAACCCCATCGCCATTGCGCAATGGGGCCTGGGCAATTTCAACCGGGCTTGTCGTCTCGCGCACGAGGATGCCAAGAGGAAGGCTCAGGCCGCGGCCGACTGGCTGGTGGAGCACCTGGAAATGAATCCCGCTGGGGTGGCGGTTTGGAATCATCACTTCGACTGGGAGTACCGCACGCCGCTGAAGGCGCCCTGGTATTCCGGGCTTGCCCAGGGGCAGGGAATTTCTTTGCTGGCGCGGGTGTGGAAACAGAGCGGCCGCTCCGCATATCTCGAAGCGGCGCGAAACGCGTTCATGAGCTTCCTGAGACCGGTCGACGAAGGCGGGGTCGTTTTCAAGGACGCGCGCGGAAACAGCCGGTTTGAGGAATAACGGGTTTCCCCCTCGACCCCGACTCTGACCCACATCCTGAATGGATTCATCTGGGCGGCCTGGGGAGTCTACGATTTCTACCTTGCCACCGGGGAGACAGCCGCGCGGGAACTTTTCGCACAAGCCATGCAGACGCTGCGCTGCAATCTTGACCGCTACGATCTCGGCTTCTGGTCTCTCTATGAACAATCCGGTACGCGCTTACCGATGGTGGCGAGCTCTTTCTACCACCAGTTGCATATCGCCCAGCTGCGCGTGCTGCACCGCATGACCGGGGAAGATGGGTTCGCGCGTTATGCGGACCGCTGGGAGGCATACGGCCACAGTCCGGCCAAGCGAACACGCGCTTTGTGCTACAAGAGCGCTTTCAAACTCTGCTACTACTAGGAAACGGGTGAAGATTCTCTACGTCTCGCAATATTTTCCGCCGGAGATGGGTGCGCCCGCCGCCCGCGTGGCTGAGTTGGCGTGCCATTGGGCGCGGGACGGCCACGAGGTGACAGTGCTGACCGGATTCCCCAATCATCCCACCGGCCGGGTGCATCCCGAGTATCAAAGGCGGTTGCGCCATTTGGTTGTCCATGAAGACATGAGAGGGGTTCGTGTCGTTCGAACCTGGCTGCTGCCCTTTGCCAATCGCAAGCTCGTGGGCCGCATGCTGAACTATGGCTCGTTTTGCGCTTCCTCCGCCTGCACCGGCCTGTTCATCCCACGCCCCGACGTGGTGATTGGCAGTTCGCCCCAGTTGCTGGTGGGCCTGTCGGGTTGGTGGTTGGCGCACTGCAAGCGGACGCGGTTCATCTTTGAGGTTCGAGACCTCTGGCCGGAGTCTCTCTCTGCCGTGGGCATGGGAAGGGCAGGCTCCTGGTTCCATCGTTCCCTGGGAAAACTGGCGGCCTGCTTGTACCGCAGCGCCGACCAGATAGTGGTCGTGGCCCCTGCGTTCAAGGAGTACCTGACGCAGCGCTATCGTCTCTCGCCGGAGAAGATTTCCGTGGTTGAGAACGGAGTGGAAACAGAACTATTCGCTCCCCGGGTGGAAGCTGGTTTGAAAAGAGAACTGGGAGCCGAAGGCAAGTTCCTGGTGTCGTACATCGGAACCTTGGGAATGGCGCATGGACTCGGGGCGCTCATGGAAGCGGCAGCGCAGTTGCAAAAGCTGGCGCCCGAAGTCGTGATCCTGCTGGTGGGGGAGGGCGCGGAAAAGGAAAGTCTGTGCGCGCAGGTTCGCAGTCGGGCTTTGTCCAATGTGCGCCTGGTGGGTCAACAGCCGCGCGAGCGGGTTCCGGCTTACATCTGCGCCTCCGACGCGTGTCTGGTGTTACTCCGCAAGGCGGAGATTTTCCGCACTGTGATTCCCAGCAAGATGCTGGAGTTCATGTCTTGTGGCCGGCCGGTGATTCTGACGGTGGATGGCCAGGCCAGGCAAATTCTCGAAAGGGCCGAAGCGGGAATCTACGTCGAACCCGAAGATTCGGACAGCCTTGTGCAGGCCATCATGCGTTTGGCGAAAGATGCACCCCTGCGTGCAGCCCTCGGCCGCAATGGGAGACAGCATATTCTGCGCCACTACATGCGCCGGCACACGGCGCAGATCTATCTTGAAGCGATGCGAGCTGTGCTCGGGCACAAGAACCGTGGTGCGGCCGCCGCCTAGCGGCGTTGGCAAGCGGTAATCTTCGCCTGTTAAGAAGAATCAGGGCCGGATGGCCACAATGCTCACCGCGGTAGCCGCCTGCATGGCCGCGTCGACGGTGCGGCCGAGAATCATTTTGCGCGAGCTGCTGGGGACAAACAGAATGTCGTCCGCCTGCATGGGAAGGTCCGGCGCCTTCGCCTGGAGCATCTTCTTGAGCTGCACGGGAGTCTCACTCATTCCGTTGGGACCCTTGCGAATGATCTTGGCTCCATTCAGTTTGGCGGTCGGGTTGGTGCCTCCGGCGAGCGCGATCGCCTTCAGCACGGTCAGATTCTGAGTGTCCATGAGGAATCCGCTGGGCCGCCCCACGTCGCCGACCACATAGACAACATCCGCCCGGTGCACAATCACGGTATCCCCCGCCGAAACCGCAATATTGCTTTCCGGATTGTCTGATAACTTTCTCGAGAGCGGAATGGTGATGGGTTTGTCGCTCTGGTTGCGATGAGTCACAACGATCGTCTGCCCCGCCTTGTCGGTGAAGCCGCCAGCCGCTGAGATCAGCTCAAACAGACGCGGCTCTCCGATAATGGGATACACACCAGGACGGGCCACTTCTCCCAGCACACTGGCGCCTTGCGATGTCGACTGGTCGACAAACAGGCTGACGTGCGGGTTCTTGACGAATGATCCATCCGAGAGGCGCTTCTCAATCAGAGCTTGGGCTTCTTCAAGGGTTAGACCGGCGACGTGGACATAGTCGATCAGCGGCAAATAGACATCACCGGTGTTGCCGACGCGGGTCTTGGTATCGAGTTCGGGGACGTTATAGACGCTGACCTGCAGAAGATCGCCTGCCCCCAGCGTCGGCCGGGCATTATCGGATTCGGCCTTGGCGGGTTCGACCGTAGAGGCTGCGGCTGCGGGAAATACGACTTCTTGTGACGGCTTTGCGGCCGGCTCAGCGGCGGATTGCTGGGCCGCAGATGGCTGAGGGACCAGGGCGGCGCAAATGGTCAGGCAAACCCAAGCCACCGCAGGCATCCGCAGGACGAAAAGTCCCGCGATCGCCGGGATCTCGGAGGCCTTAGGCATAGTGGAAGAAGATTCAGTCTAGCACAGCGTGGGAATGATGCCGTCCGAAAGGACGCGGCCATGTGGCGGCGCGCTGGCCCAGCGCAGCTTCGCGTCACGCGACGCGCAAAAAAGGGGAATCTTTTCTGAAGTGGGAGGGAGCGTTTTTTCCACAGACAGAACCTACTTTGAGGATTGCAGCCCTAATTTCCCGGCTGCTATAGTCAAAAAAGTCTCACAAGACAGAGCCAATTTGTTTTTTCGCGACGCGCGTGTACGTTGCACCGCGGAGCAGTCTGCGATCAGCCATGCAGCCCCCTGGGGAGGTGGTGGCCGACATCGACTCTGATCGCCGATTGAGGGGGTCTGGTTGACGATCTTTTACCTGGGAACGTTCACGGCCTCGGTACTTTCCTCGTTCGTGCTGACGCGATCTGTCCGCAACCTGGCCATGGCCCGTGGCTGGGTGGCGGCGCCGGGACCCGACCGGCACATGCATGAGAAGCCGCTCCCCCGTTTGGGCGGCGTCGCCATTTTCCTCGCCTTTTTGCTTGGATTGGGCGTCGCGGAGCTGCTGAGCTGGCGCCATCCTGGCTTGAGTGGCGGACTTTCCGCGAAAGATCTGTGGACCATCCTGGCGCCCGGCTTACTGATCTTCCTGCTTGGCCTTTACGACGACCTCAACCCGGTCGGCCCCTATTGCAAGTTTGCGGTGCAGGTTTTGGCCGCACTCATGCTGTTTGCCGGCGGCCTCCGCATCCTCGACCTGCCCGTGCTGTTCAACCAACAGCATTTCCCATGGTTCGTCTCTTTGCCCCTGACCATCCTGTGGGTGCTCGCGATTACGAACGCCTTCAATTTGATCGATGGCTTGGACGGTCTGGCCGCGGGCTCCGCCTTTTTCTCGACCATGGTGGTCTTCGTGGCGGCCATGTTCAGCCAGTCGGCGTTCGTTTCCGTGATGACCCTGGCCCTGGCGGGCGCAATTGTCGGTTTTCTGCGTTACAACTTCAATCCGGCCACGATCTTTCTGGGCGACTGCGGAAGCCTTTTTATCGGCTTCATGCTGAGCGCGCTGGCCCTGCAGGGGATGCAGAAATCGCCCACCATCATCGCGGTTGCCATTCCGGTGGTGTCGTTCGGTCTCCCCATCCTGGAAACCTCCCTTTCGGTGATACGCCGGCTGATCAGCGGCCGGCCCGTGTTCAGCGCGGACCGGGAGCACATCCACCACAAGCTCTTGCAGCTGGGACTGTCGCACCGGAACGCGGTAATTCTTCTCTACGCTGTGTCCGCGGTTTTTGCGTTGCTCAGCCTGTTCTTGCTCTGGCCCACCGGCAGCACGCTGGGGCTGGTGCTGGCGGTTTTAGGCATTGGAGTCTGGTTCGGAGTGCAGAATCTGAACTATCTGGAATTCGGCGAATTGCGCCGCGTGGCGCAGCGTACTCTGGAGCAGCGCCTGGTGTTCGTGAACAACATGGCCATCCGCCGGGCGGTGGAACAACTGAAGGCAATCTCCAGCTTTGAGCCCGTCTGCGGCATTCTCAAGACCGCGTTCGAGGGCAACGACTTCGACGCCTTTGAACTCCGCCTGGCTCCGGGCAAAGAAGCATCCAGTGTCTCCGGCTTGCAGATTGTTTCCGAAGATGCTCCGAACTTCGGCTGGAAGAAGCAGGGCAGCCGTTTCAACAAGGAGACGGCGCGCGCCTGGGCACTGACTCTCGATCTGGTAGCCGCGAACAACCGCCATCGCGGTTCCCTGACGTTGTACCGTCTCTATGCCGGAGGCGACCTGCAGCTCGACATGAATCTGCTAACCTCCTCCCTCCGGCTGGCTCTGGCCGATGCCCTCGACCGTGCGATGAGCCGCGCGCTGGATATCGCCAATTTGCGGGACGAACTTCTGCAAGCCGCAGCCAAAGCCAGCTAGACGCGCAGGATTTTCAAGCAGCGCATTTTCTTGTTCTGAGTTTCCACTTATCCACAGGCGGAACCATCCCCGCCACTTTTTGGCACGCTGAGTCAGCATTTACTTTTTTCCTTCGCTGCACGCGAAAGACCTCCTGGATGTCCTGGAAGAAAGCAATCGACGCACACTTCCTGAGCCTGAAGACGGCGGTCCTGTGCGTGGCCTGCGAGCTCATCAGCGAGAACAACACTCCCCGGTGTCTGGCCTGCGGAAGCCAGGCCCTGATCAGCTTGTCGAGGACTCTAGGCGGGTCGCTGCTCGGCCAACCATCGGTGCATCTCATCGCCGATGCCGAACTCGACCGTTTGGTGCGCGATCTCTTGCAGAGCCTGCCGGCCTCTCCTGCGCCGGACAAGCATCTGCCGATTTCCTTTGCCACGCTCGCTCCCGGGCGCCACCATGTACGGCGTCCTTCAGAGGCTCGTCCGACAGGTTCAAGCTTGCAGGCAGAGCCGGCCAACATGGAGTTGGAGCCTGCCATCCATGCAATTGCCGAGCGCGCGCAAGCCCTGACCGGAGCAACCGGGGCGGCTATCGCCCTCCGGCAAGGCGACGAAATGGTCTGCCGAGCTCGGGCCGGCCGCACCGCTCCCGACCTTGGCGTGCGGCTGCAGACCGATTCCGGCATCTCCGCCGATTGCGTCCGCACCGGCCAAGTCGTCCTCTGCCACGACGCCGTGCAGAATCCTCGCGTCGATCGCGCGGCCTGCCAGCGCCTTGGTGTACGCTCCATTCTGGCCGCGCCCTTGCGGTATTTTCGCCGAACCCTGGGCGTTTTCGAGGTGCTCTCCGCCGATCCCTATGCCTTTGCCGCCCGCGACGTGGCTACCATGCAGACGCTTTCCAGCGTGATGGTCGCAGCTTTGTCACGAGTGTCTGTCGGGTCACGCTCCTCCCGAGTGAGAACCGTCTAAGCGACGGAGAACACAGGTCCCTTTCACCTGCGCGGAGGGCACGCAAAGTGTTCCGCCCAGCGTACCGGTCTGGTTTAATATGGAAGCTCTTAAGTATGGAACCCACCGGGTCCAAGCCGACCGGGAGCTTCCGGCCCACTAAAACAACTGCCGACCGACGGAATGAACTTCGCCATCGCGTGCATAGCCCCGCCTACACCAGCCTGGACGGAGCCGTGCCCAAGGGCGGCGCGCCCGATTTAAGCGAGATTGTCGACATCAGTGAGCGTGGTATGTCCATCCGGGCGACCACGCCGCTGGAGGTAAATCGTAAGCTCAACCTGAGGCTCGATCTGAGTGAGACGAAGGCTTCGATTCACACACCCGGACAAGTGATCTGGTATGACCGTGCAGGACGGGCAGGAATTCGCTTTCTTTCCCTCGCCGGCGATTCCCTGCGCGAGCTCAAGCAATGGCTGTTTGCAAACGCTCTCACCGCGTGCGAGCAGGAACCGGAGCCCGCGGTGGCGGAAAATGGCGAATGGCGGCGCACCGCTGGGCCACGATTGCTGCAAAATTACACCCAGGAGGAGTCCTTTCCAACCGTTGCGGGGTCTTCGGATGTCGATATCGAGGCGGCCAACTCAGTAGGCATGCGCGACCCGTCAGACGTGGACAGACACGACCGTGGCGCATCTCTGCAGATGCTGGCAGAGCGCGCCCTGGCTTTTACGCGCGCCAGCGGAGCCGCGATCGCCTTGGCCGACGGCAACGAGATGATGTGCCTGGCCAGCGCCGGTCCGGATGCTCCGCCGGTGGGCGCACGCCTGCAGCTAGGATCGGGATTTACCGGCGCCTGCGTGCGCACGGGAGCAGCGCTGTGCTGCGAAGATTCGGAGGCCGATGATCGCGTGGATCGCGAAGGCTGCCGCGCTCTCGGTCTCCGTTCGATGGCGGCAGCGCCCATCTGGCGCGGCAACCGGGTGATCGGGCTGGTGGAGGTCTTTTCCTCGCAGCCTGGCGCTTTCACAGCCAGAGAGACGCAGTTGCTGGAAGAATTGACCGGGAGCATCCTTTCCGCCATGGGGTACGCCGCGACCGTTCCTCGTACCCTGCGCGAGGGGGATGAGCCCGCGCCGCCCAGAAGTGCGACCGCACGCGGGCAACAATTTCCCCAGACAGAGGTTCTGGCGGGAACCAGGGCCGCGCTGGAGCCCTCGACGGGACAACGCCTGGGGAAGATTCTGCTGATCGCGGCGGCCGTCACGATCGCTGGCGTTGGCTTGTGGCTGGCTGCGCCCTGGGTCTCAAGTCGGCTGCGCTCGGCGGCGAGGACCGATGCTCCCCCACAGCAGAAGACGAGTGCCCGGACATCGGGCGCTGCGGTCGACATCACGGACCTGGCGACCCTCCGCAAAGTGGCGGCAAGCGGCGATCCTGCGGCGCAGTTCGCCATGGGGGCGCGCTATGCCACGGGCGAAGACGTGGCCCAGGACTACAGCGAGGCCGTGCGCTGGTTCAGCCAGGCGGCCGATCGGGGGCATATCGTCGCCCAGGCAACGTTGGGGGCTTACTACTGGGCGGGCCGTGGTGTCCAGCAGGACCTGACCAAGGCCTACTTCTGGTCGGTGCTGGCGCAGGCCGGTGGAGACCAGGCGAGCAAATACCGTGTCGCCGTGCTCACATCCCGCATGAGCCGGAGCCAGATTCTGGCCGCGCAGCAGCAGGCCAACGACTGGCTGCGCAATCACCAGCTCACCGGCAACCCGCCTCCGGCGCAGTAACCGGCCAGGCGGTTCGCGGGTCTAAAATGGGAAGGGGCGTTCCGTGGCCACCACCCTTCACGATATCGTCTATCGCAACGTCCGCCCCGGCGAGCTCTACGAAAAGCTCGAGCGGAACCGGGTGCGGTGCTATGCGTGCGGCCACTGCTGCCCGATCCCCGACGGCCAGCCCGGCGTCTGCAAGGTGCGCTTCAATCAGAACGGCGTGCTGTTCGTGCCCTGGGGATATGTCGGCGGGGTGCAGTGTGATCCCATCGAAAAGAAGCCGTTCTTTCATGCCTATCCCGGGGCGCTGGCTTATAGCTTCGGAATGCTGGGCTGCGATCTGCACTGCGCCTATTGCCAGAACTGGGTCACGTCCCAGGCCCTTCGCGATCCCAATGCCATCAGTCCACCCCTGCAAGCCACGCCGGAGGATCTTGTCGAGGACGCGCTGCACCAGGGCGCCAAAGTTCTCGTCAGTACCTACAACGAACCCCTCATCACCAGCGAATGGGCGGTTGCGGTTTTCAAAGCGGCCCGGTCGGCAGGACTTTTGACCGGGTTCGTTTCCAACGGCAACGGCACGCCCCAGGTGCTGGAGTATATCCGGCCGTGGGTGGACCTCTACAAGGTTGATCTCAAGAGCTTCGACGACCGCCACTATCATCAGTTGGGCGGCCGGATCGGGCCCATTCTCGATACCATCCGGCGGCTGTATGCCATGGGCGTGTGGCTGGAAATTGTCACCTTGCTCATTCCCGGTTTCAACGACAGCGAGGACGAGCTGAAAGGCCTGACCGATTTTCTGGCCGGAGTCTCGCCCGACATTCCCTGGCACGTGACCGCATTTCACAAGGACTACAAGATGAACGATCCCGCCGACACCCAACCCCAAGACTTGCTGCGAGCCGCCGCCATCGGAAAGCAGGCGGGCCTGCGTCACGTGTACGCCGGGAACCTGCCTGGGCGGGTAAGAGACCTGGAAGACACGCGATGCCATGCTTGCGGGAGCCGGCTGATCCGTCGTTATGGCTATCTCGTACGGGACTACCGCATCACGGCAGAAGGGCGATGCCCGGACTGCCATGCACGTGTCCCCGGCCGCTGGGCTGCGGCGTTTGAAGGTCAGATTACCCAGCGTCCTTTCTTGCCTCGTTCCAGCCCCCGTTTAGTTACAATCCACAGCTAGAATGGCCCGAGGGCAAACTGCCTTTGCGTTGGCAATGCTGTGCGTGCTGGCCGCCTGTTCGCCTCGCGACTTTCTGACGCGCAGGCTGGCGGGAGATTTGATCGCGGGCGCCGACACCTTCAAGGCCACCCAGCAATTCTGGTTGCGTACTGGGGTGATTGCCAACAAAGACTACACCTCACCCGAATACGTGACCCTGCGCCGGCGCGGGTGGATTACCGGGAACGTCGCCCCCTGCCCATCGGACGTCTCTCCTGCCCCCTGCTGGGATGTCGTGATTACGCCCCTGGGAGTAGATGTTCTTCGCTACTGGGTCTCCGCATCGGCCGCAAGTTCTCAATACATTCGGGTTCCCGTAGCACAGCGCGAGCTGATGCGAGTGACCGGCATCCGCCGGAACGGGAATGACGCGGACGTTGACTTCCAATGGAGATGGGTGGCGGTGAACGACGTGGGCGGGGCCCTCTACGCGAAAAATACCGAATACAACTCCACCGTAGGATTTGCGCACTATGACGACGGCTGGCGGGTGATGGAAAGCGGGTCGTCGAGGAATTACCAAAGCCTGGGCGAGGCGCTCAAGAACGCCGACCCGGCGCAATAGATCCGGCGCTTGGCAGCGGGACCGGTTGCGGGAAAGCCCGGCAAGGTCCCCGTCCGCCGCCGGACAACTCACCTGCCTATTCCTTCCCGGGAAGGGCTGCCCTCCTATTACAACCCGGTTGGCCGGTTGGACGCGGCCGCCATCTTCACGCTGCGCGACGTGGCCGCGTACTGCGCAATGCCCTTGTAGAGGGCCTCGGCAATCGACTGGCGGTAGCTTGAGCTCTGCAATTTGTCTTCGTCGGCGGGACTGCTCACAAACGAAACTTCGGCCAGAACCGCCGGCATCGCGGTCCCCGTCAGCACCACGTAGGAAGCCCTCTTGATGCCGCGATTGCGCATTCCTGGAATCTTGGCAGCCAGAGCGCGATGCAGCGCCTGCTGCACCGCCAGGGCAAAACGCCGCGACTGGCGAACCTTCTCCCGGATATCCACTCCCGTCCAGTCGACCTTCTCGGCCGTCGCCGGATCGCTGTCCGCGCCCGGCGTGCGGGCTTTTACTGAGGAATACGTATTGGTGTAGTAGGTCTCGGCCCCGCGCGCGGAGGAGTCGTCGCTGTAGTTGGCGTGCACCGAAACGAACATGTCGGCCTGCGCCAGGTTGGCGATTTCCGTTCGCTTCTCCAGCGGGAGATAGTTATCGTCCCGGCGGGTGTAGATGACCTCGGCGCCCAGCCGGTTCTGCACCAGCGTCCCCACGCGTGTGACGATGTCCAACACCAGATCCTTTTCCATCAGACCCTTTCGTCCCACCGTTCCCAGATCCCAGCCGCCGTGTCCGGCATCGAGCACCAGGCGGAATTTCGGCACGTGCGCGCGCCCTCGCGTATTACCGTTGTTCAGCGCCTCCTCGGGAACGGTGATCGAAGGCGGCCGAGATGAGGGCAAGGGAAGTTCGGGGGGGCGCAAACCTGCGCCGCTGCCAGGGTTGCTGGCCTTGCGGATTTCGACCACGAGCCGGTAAGGATTGGACTGCAGGCTGACTGAGAAGTCCGAGGCCCCGGTGGTCTCCAGCACGATCCGGCTTATTCCTCTTCGAGGCTGAGCGATCCGGACTCGTGCCAGCAGGGGATCGCCGACCTCAATCGTCTTGCCGAACAAGCCCCGCGCCAGCGCCGTGTCGTGCAGATCGAAGTAGATGCGGTCGGGATCGCTGAGCCGGTGCGCTTCGTATTGCACCTCGCCTTGTGTGTCGATCACGACCGTGCTGGAATCAGCCGACGATACATGCCAGATGCCAGTCACCAGAAGCCGTAACGCTGTACTGTCTGCCGCGGCAGAAGAATCTGCCTTGGCGCCGCTCGAGGGCGAAGTATCGGCCGGCTGAGCTGGAATCGCCGCAGCAGTCGGCGCCGCGGGCGGTGAACTCGCGGCGTTTGGTTCCGTCGGAAAATCCGTCCTCCACCACAAAGCGGCAGCGATCAACGCAAAAATCAGCGCCAGCAGCAACCAGAGCATCGCAGGACGTGCCGGCCATGGCTTTCTCTCCCCAGCGGGCTGGAGAACTGGCGGCACAACTTGCGCCGGCCCGGATTTCTCAGTGGTCGCCTCTTGGGCGTTGGGTGAGGTTGCCGGCAGGGGCGGAGACGCGGCCGGAATCGGAGCGGACGCACTCGACACCAGTTGATGAGAGAGTTGAGCCAGTTCACTCTCTTCTTCCGGTTTCAGGGCCGCCAGGATCAGTTCAGCCAGCAAGTTCAAGCTGCGAACATCGCTGTCATTGAAGCCGAAAGGCGCAACCGAAAACGCCTCGATCAAGCCAATGGTGCCGTGCGTGCCCGTCAGAGGCACAGCTACCATCGAACGCACGCCCAGCCGGCGGCAGGCTTGCACGTTGACCCGCGGATCACGTTCGGAATCGTCGCAGCGCACGATGGCTCCGCTGCGCATGCACGCGCCGGAGAACCCTGAGTTCGGATCCAGTCGCGCCCCGGCATCGGGCGCCACGCTGCCGACGGAAGCCCGGCATACGATGGCTTCTCCCTCGGCCATGGCTATGGCAATTCCGTCGGCTCCGGTAATATTAAGCGCTCGCTCCGCTACCAGGTGCAGGACTTCATCCAGGACAAATTGTTCCAGTTCCCAGACTTCCGCAGGATTTGTCTGCGCGCTGCGCTTTTCCCGCGCGCGCCGCTCGCGAAGCTGCTCGTGAAGGCTGGAAAAGGCCAGCAAAGCCTGCAGTGCCTCATGACCCGAGGGGTGAACTTCCACAGGAGCGATCTGCCCTGAAGTCACAGGTGAAAGCGGATTTACCAGTTCGCCGACCGCTTCACCCTCCATGCGCTCAGGATTCGGCTTTTGTGGATTTGCGCTCATCGTTGCGGGAAGAATCGCTGTGGACCAGGTTTCATCGGCCCGGACCGCCTTCAGGCGGAAACGCCTGTCGAATCAAGACGTGCGTCGTCATCCACAGCCTTGCGCGGGGGAATCGCAGAAATTGTCGCCATTAAAGTATCGTGGATTTGTCTTGACCGCAATATAGATGCAAATCGAAGGTGGGGTCACTGCCCGATTTCGGGCATAGCCCACCGATCGGGCCATTGCGCTCAACCGCTCGCACGGCGTATCCTGCTAAGAGAGAAGGATTTACAGGTTGTGGTAGATCAGGCGAAGAAGAAGAAACCAGGCTGGCTATGGCCTCTGGGAATTACCGCCACCGGGTTGACCGGAGCAGCTTTGGTGCTGCTGCGGGGTTGCTGGCACCGCAAGATGAGCTGGCCGGTGCGCGCGCACGGGTATTGCTATCAGGTCTGCCTGGGCTGCGGGATCAAGCGCCTGTTCGATGAGAAGGCGTTTCAAGCTTATGGTCCGTATCGATATGATCTCAACGGCCTTATCGCGTGGGACCGCGGCCATCATGGGGATCTTCCCGAGGAGCAGCGGCCGGCATCCTAGGATTTGAACCAACGGCGATACTGAGTTGCCGGCACAGCGTTTGACTAAGATTTGGCCCATGGATGTGAGGCGCTCGGCCACGCCTTCCCCTGCCACCTTGCCCGCGGCGCCAGCTCCCACCGTCAGCCGTCGCTATCGCGTTCCGATTCCCAATCTGGTCTATCTGAACGTGGACGAAGCCAACGGCGGCATCATCCGCAATCTGAACGAGTCAGGACTGGCGATTCAGGCCATGACTCCACTCCTTCCCGACCAGAGAATCCTCTTGCGATTCACCCTGTCGAACCCGCGTATGCGGGTGGCGGCGACGGGCCGCGTCGTCTGGGCCGGTCCGGCGGGGGAAGCCGGTGTCGAACTTCTGGATCTTCCAGCCGCCATGCAGCGCCTCTTGAAGCAGTGGATCGTGGCGCAATTGTTGGATGAGGCCGATCGAACGGCCGGAGTATGGAACTTCGTCTGCGAGGACAATCGAGAGGACGCGCCTGAGTTGCTGATGTCGTCCGTCACCCGGCCCACGATTTACTTGCCGGCGATACCCCGTGACAGCGCATGTTCCGCAAGGCATTCGAGTCCAGGCAATTTTCAGTTCGTCTGGTTGGCGGGGAAAATTTCGCCGGTGGTGGCGGCAGGACTGGTGGACGCATTGATCGTACTGTCTGCGGTGTTGCTTTTCGCGATCATCTGCATGGCCATGATCCACCTGGCGCCGGCCTGGCCTCTGACCCTGGCAACTGCCGTGGTGGTGAGCGCCATCTTCAGTGGACTGTACTGGTGGTTGTCTGGGCTTGGGATTGGGGGCACGCCAGGAAGCCGCCTGACAGGTCTTGCGCCACGGGTACGGCACAGTTCTCCTGAACCGGCTGCGGATCAGCCTCGATTCCGATGAACCTTAGCCCCTGGCAGGGTGCATGAGCTTCATGGCGAGGCGCACTTTATTGCGCGAAGTATTGTCTTTCCAGCCAGAGCTGCAGTTGACGTTTGATTGCAGGGCTGGCGTCCACGAAGCGGATGCCGGAGTTGCCGCGTTTATCCGTCCAGGCCATCTCACCCAGAAGTTTCATGGAAAGCCGTAGGCCCGGCAGCTTGAAGCTCACCCGCATCGGACCCGCGTTCGAAATGGGGCGTTGCAGGCGGACCCCGATGCCGCCTTTGCTGAGGTTGCGCAGGTGGGCCCGCTGCCGAGTCCTGCCGTAAGACAGGGTGACGGGAATGTCCAGACTCTCGCGGTGGTAGCGGAGCCTCTCGTCGAGGATCAGATTTCTCGCCGCCGACAAGGTATGCACCGCCTGCTCGACGGAAATCGGCTTCTCGAAGACGAAGGATGCGCCCTTCGATTCAAGTTGTTGGCGTCCGGAGGAGCCGCTCACGATCACCAGCGGCACGGTGTGACGGATGGCTCCATCCTGCAGGCCTTCCAGGAAGCCTGTGGCCCCGTTGAGGTCACAGTCGACGATCAGGGCGTCGATTTTGGACTTTGCCAGCTTCGTGCGCGCGCGCTCCGGCTCAGACTCAACCTGCACCCCAATATGCAGGCCGCCAAGAATGCATTCCAGCACGCTGATTTCCTGCAGATCACGCGAGAGCACCATCGACGAGAGGGCCATCCCAAAACTCTAGTCTCGGCTGCAGGCTGTCCCTAGATAACCAAGGTAATAAGACTTGATGCCGCTCTGCAGAGCTCAGGACACAGCCCGCGCCGAGCGCCTGGCAATCGGGAGACGTGCGGCTCGACGTCAGAGAATTATGATCGCCACGATGTCGGAGCAGGGTTGCCCCGGGGTGAACTGGGTGCGAACATCCTGTTGCATGGGAAACCGGCTGCGCTGGTCTCCACAAAAACCCACGGTCGACGCGAGCCCGTTTTCCTGGAAGGTCACAAAGGTGATTTGAATGCTGGTGCCATCCACGCTCGTGACCAGGGTGAACTGCACGACGCTGACTACGCCGCTGACAGAAGAGATGTTTCCGAGAAAGGCGCCGCGAACAAAGATGTTTCCGCAGCCCGAATCCACGGCAACGAGAAAGGCCAGCAGGACCAGCGCGAGGAGGCGTTTCAGGGGGCACCTCCGAAAACCGATTGCAAGGAGTGTACACCCCCAGCCGGGAGACTGTTAAGCGTAGCGGCTGGCTGACGGCGCCCCGCGCTGTCCCCACGACGCTTCATGGTTTTGCGCCGCCTGGCGAATTTCCTCCCACAATTCGCCCCGGCCTTCTGCGGTTCGCGCCGAGTAGGGCATGATGCGGGTCTGCGGGTAGTTTTCGGTCAGCACGTGCAGCGATTGCCGCAGTTGGTTCCCAGAGAGGCGATCGCTCTTGGTGGC
>CAYOZX010000019.1:0-6346 GCA_964408515.1 uncultured Acidobacteriaceae bacterium
AGTACTTTGCCGCCTTGGGGGCGATCGAGTTCGGACGCAGCGAAGACGATTGCGTCGGCTGCTATCGCGGTTACGATCAGCTCAGCCACTACATCGAATACGGCCGGCAGGAGGAGAAAGCAAAGTCGGGGGGCAAGGGCCTGGTGGAAAATCCCGCAGATTTGGACGTCTTCAAGGAAGCCTATCGCCGCAAGAAATTTACGCCGGCGGTCTTTCAGAAGGGCAGCACGGTCGGCGGATTCATCGGCATTGACGGGGGGTCAACCTCAACCAAAGCCGTGCTGCTCAACGAGAGCGGCGAGATTCTGTGCAAGTCATATCAGCTTTCGAATGGCAATCCGATCCAGGACACGATCGAGATGTTCGAGAGCCTGCGCGGCCAGGTGGAGGCACAGAACGCCAAACTGGAGGTGCTGGGCGTGGCCACAACCGGCTATGCCAAGGACATCCTGAAAGACGTGCTTAATGCAGACGTGGCGCTGGTGGAAACGGTCGCACATACCGAATCAGCGCTGAAGTTTTACGAAGATCCGCACGTGATCGTGGACGTGGGCGGGCAGGACATCAAGATCATCATTCTGCATAACGGGCGGGTAAAGGATTTCAAACTGAACACGCAGTGCTCGGCCGGGAACGGATATTTCCTGCAGTCCACGGCAGAAGGCTTCGGCCTCAGCGTGAACCAGTACGCCGACCTGGCGTTTTCGGCGCAGTCCATGCCGGTGTTCGGATACGGGTGCGCGGTGTTCATGCAGTCGGACATTGTGAACTTCCAGCGCCAGGGCTGGCGCGCGGAGGAGATTCTTGCCGGCCTGGCGGCGGTGCTGCCGAAAAACGTCTTCCTGTACGTGGCCAGCATTCCGAATCTGGCCGCTCTGGGCTCGCGCTTCGTGCTGCAGGGCGGGACGCAGAACAATCTGGCGGTGGTGAAGGCGGAGGTGGATTTCATCCGCAGCAGCTTCCGCGCCACGGGGAAGCAACCCGAGATCATCGTACACGAGCACTGCGGCGAGTCTGGGGCGATCGGCGCGGCGCAGGAGTCGCTGCGCTTGTGGAGGAAAGGGCAGCAGACGACCTTCATCGGTCTCGAGGCAGTACGCAAGATCGAGTACCGCACCACGCGCAACGAAGCTACGCGCTGCTACTTCTGCAAGAACAACTGCCTGCGCACGTTCATCGACGTGCGAACTGAGCCGGTGCAGAACTTCGTTCCCGTGCAGAAGGTCACGAAAGTTCCGCTGATGCAGGGGGAGCAGCGGCTGATCATCGCCACCTGCGAGAAGGGAACGGTCGAAGATCTGAACGACATGAAGGGGATCAAAGACGGCCTGGACAAGATCCGCGACCAACACCCCAACTTCGTGGATGTCGCGTCCAAGGAGGTGTTCCGTCCGACCAACGCGAAGAGCGTTGCCGATCCGCTACCCGAGCGCGGCTGGGCGGGCTGGAGCAAGGGAGCCAAAGAGCGGCACGCGTTGATGGAGAACCGCAAGAAGATTCGCATCGGCATCCCGCGCGTGCTGAACATTTACACCTACGCGCCGCTGTTCAACGCCTACTTCGAAAGCCTGGGCGGCGCCGGAAAACATCATTTACTCCGACTACACCAGTTCCGACCTGTACCGTGCGGGCGCCAGCCGGGGCGCGATCGATCCCTGCTTCCCGGCGAAAATCGGCATTTCACACGTCTATAACCTGATCCAGGAGAAGCACAAGAAGAAGCCGCTGGACGCAATCTTTTTCCCCATGTACGACGTTCTGCATTCACCGCTGGTGAAGATTGTGGGCGCCAATGCCTGCCCCACAGTGACCGCGACGCCTGAAACTGTGAAGGCGGCTTTCACCAAGGAGAACGATGTTTTTGCCGAACACAACCTGAAATACGTCGATCCGGTGCTCAACTTTGCCGATCGCAAACTGTTTGCCCACCAGATGCTGCAGGCCTGGCAG
Organism: uncultured Acidobacteriaceae bacterium; assembly: GCA_964408515.1. Lineage (GTDB taxonomy): Bacteria > Acidobacteriota > Terriglobia > Terriglobales > Acidobacteriaceae > CAYOZX01. The sequence goes on from CAYOZX010000019.1 coordinate 1,951, forward strand.
CCGATTCTCGGTCTGTCGCTGGAGGAGAACGACCGGGCGGTTGAGTCTGGATTTGCCGCGCTGAAAGAGTATGAAAGCAGCATCCGCCGGCGGGCACTCCAGGTGCTCGACCAACTGGAGCGCGAAGACCGCATCGGCATCGTCATGCTGGGCCGGCCCTACCACCACGATCCCGGCCTGAACCACGAGATTCTGGACGAGTTTCAGAAGCTTGGATATCCCATCTTCTCGCAGAACACGCTGCCGCTCGACGAAGACCTGCTGGAGCGCCTGTTTGGCGAGGAAGTGCAGGCGGGCGTGATCAGCAGCCCGCTCGACATCAGCGACGCCTGGAAGAATTCCTACTCCTGCAGCACCAACCACAAGGTATGGGCGGCGAAGTTTACGGCGCGCCATCCCAACCTGGTGGCGCTCGAGATTTCCAGCTTCAAGTGCGGCCACGACGCCCCGATTTATGGGGTTGTGGAAGGCATTATCGAGCAGTCGGGCACGCCTTACTTCTGCTTCAAAGACCTGGACGAGAACAAGCCTTCGGGCTCGATCAGAATCAGGGTCGAGACCATCGACTACTTCCTGCGGCGCTACCGCGAAGAAGTCATACGCAAGCGCAAGGCGGCGGAGGACATTGAAGCTCAGCTCGCCGCGCTGGAAGCGCAGCTGCGGGCGGAGAAGACGCCCGAGGCTATGGACCCGTTCATTCCGCCGGTGGATCAGGCGGAAGTGCAAGAGATCGGGGCAGACTAGGCTCCAGATCCTGCTCTCGGAAAGCCGGGAAAGCCCGAACGTATGGCTGCCATATGGTTGCGGAAGCCTGGAGCTTATTCCGCGAGCCCCAATCCTCGAAGCTTCTGGCTCCGCCCTTCATGCGGTTAGTTACCAGGTTCGTCCACACGAACTTGATCACACTGTCTAAGTCCCCGCCAGCCTGGAAATTTCCGCGTCCACTGCGGGCTTCGCGCCCTCACCCTCGCCCGCATCCGGCAAGGCGTCCAACTGTGTGATCTGTCTGCGAAGCCAGGCGGCCAGAGCTTCTTCCAGGTCACTCTGCGATCCCCAGCGGTTGAAGTAGTCGATGGTCTCGCCTTTCTCGGTCAGCGGTATGAAGTGGCACGGAGATCTCTCCTGCTGGTGCCCGGCGGGGACGAAGGGCATCAGCCAGCATTCTCGGCAGGGATGCGAGCGGGAGGCGTCGGCAAAGTTGAGGCAACTGGGCGAGTCCTCGAATACCACTCGCGCTCTCCAGGGAGCGCGCGGCGAACGTCCATAGCCTCCGTCCTCCAGGAACTGCAGCTCGAACCGCAGGAACTGAAGCAACTCACGTTTGTCCACTGGCATAAGGCACCTCGCACCAGCAAAGATCGCAAACGGGCCTCGAAGCCTGCCATGAGCAGGGTCACCGGCGCTTGTGATCACGCTCACAGGAGGCTATACAATGCCGGAGGAGGGCATCGGACTGGCATCTATGGCCGGGCCCTCCAAGTGCGTTTAAGAACGCCATCCTGGGGGAGCAGATTCGTGATCGTGGGGGTTCCGAAGGAGAGTTATCCCGGTGAGCGGCGGGTAGGCCTGGTCCCGATGGTTCTGGCGGGATTGCTCAAGGCAGGATCCGATGTTGTTGTCCAGGCCGGTGCGGGAGTGGAGGCAGGCTATCCCGATTCGCAGTACGCCGAGAAGGGCGCCAGGATTGTCGCTGATCGCAGCGAGGTATTTCGTGCCGCTGACATTGTGGTTCAGGTGCTCTGCTACGGTTCCAACGATGCTACCGGCGCGGCGGATCTTCCCCTGCTGCGTCGCGGTCAGGTCCTGGTGGGGTTCCTGCGCCCTCTGGGGTCGCTGGAAGTCATACAGCAGATCGCGGACACCGGCGTCACCTCGTTCGCCATCGAACTGATGCCCCGAACGACACGCGCCCAGAGCATGGACGCGCTCTCCTCCATGGGCACGGTGTGCGGCTACAAAGCGGTGCTGATCGCGGCCGAGACCCTGCCCCGATTTTTCCCTATGCTCACGACCGCGGCGGGAACCGTCACGCCGGCACGGGTGTTCGTGATCGGCGCCGGGGTCGCCGGACTGCAGGCGATCTCGACCGCGCGCAGGCTGGGCGCAGTAGCGCTGGCTTACGATCTGCGGCCTGCGGCCCGCGAGCAGGTGCAGAGCCTGGGAGGACGGTTCGTCGAGCTTCCCCTTGAGGCGAAGGATGCGCAAGATGGACGCGGCTATGGCACCCAGCAGGAGGAGACCTTCTATCAGCGGCAGCGCGAGCTCCTGGGCCGCGTCGTGGCGGAGAGCGACGTGGTGATCGCCGCCGCGGTGGTTCCGGGCAGGAAACCGCCGGTGCTGGTGACGGCGGAAATGGTCAGGGGCATGGCGCCGGGCTCGGTCATTGTCGATCTGGCAGCAGAGCGCGGAGGAAATTGCGAGCTGACGCGCGCCGGCGCGACGGTGACGGCTCACGGAGTTACCATCATCGGCCGTATTAACGTCTCCACCGGTGTTCCTTATCACGCCAGCCAGATGTACGCACGCAATATCACCGCGTTTTTGTTGCACCTGGTCAAAGACGGCGAGGTAAGAATGGATCTGGAGGATGAGATCATTCGCGAAACCTTGTTGACCACGGGCGGAGAACTGGTCAACCAGCGGGTGCGGCAATTTTTTGCGCTGCCGGCCACGATGGCACAGAGAGGCTGACGGCCGGGCCTGGCTGCGTTTGTCGGAAGGATGGATTCAGGAGGAAAAATGAGCTCGAGGTTGGTCGATGGTCTTTTCGTCTTCATGCTGGCGGCGTTCATTGGATTCGAGGTCATACGCCGGGTTTCGCCCCTGCTTCACACACCGCTGATGTCGCTGACAAACGCCCTCGACGCCATTGCTGTAGTGGGCGCCATCGTCCTGGTGGGCAGGCACGAGAGCCGCCTGTCGTTTGCCCTCGGCATGCTGGCGGTGATCGCCGCCACCAGCAATATTGTGGGCGGTTTCCTCATCACCGACCGCATGCTCAAGATGTTCAAGACCAGCCGTCCCGCCAAGCCATGAGCGATCTGCCCGGAACCCAGCCCGTCATCGAAATCACCTACCTGGCGGCCAGCATCCTTTTCATTCTCTCGTTGAAGTGGATGAGCTCGCCGAGTACAGCCCGGCATGGGGTGCGGGCGGGCGAAGCCGGAATGTTGCTGGCCATCGGAGGGACGCTGCTGCAGCACGGCATCGTCGACTTCAGGTGGATCGCCGTCGCCCTGCTCCTGGGCGCTTGCATCGGCGTCCCCCTGGGCCTGGTGCAGATGACCGCGGTCCCGCAGCGCACCGCCCTCAGCCATGCCTTTGGCGCCTTCTGCGTGACCCTGGTGGGCGCCGCGGAGTTCTATCTCCGTAGTCCCGGCATCTCCCGTTTCACCATGGCTGTTCTCTCCGCCGAAGTCATTCTCGGCTCCCTGACCTTCACCGGGAGCCTGATGGCGGCGGGAAAACTGCAGGAGGTCCTGCCTCAGCGGCCCATCACTTACAAAGGGCAAAATCTGGTCAATCTGTCGCTGCTGGCGGTCGCCGTGGGCGGGGCGGCCTATCTCATGCTTCATCCCGGCGCCAGGCACTTGTTTCCCCTGATGGTGGGAATCTCGCTTCTGTTCGGCATGCTCATGATTATTCCGATTGGCGGTGCGGACATGCCAACCGTGATCTCGCTGCTCAATTCTTACGCCGGGCTTTCCGCGGCGGCGATGGGATTCGTTCTCGACAGCAAGTTGCTCATCATCGCGGGCGCGCTTGACGGTTCCTCGGGTTTCATCCTGTCGGTGATCATGTCGAAGGCGATGAACCGCTCGTTCGGCAACGTCCTGTTCGGAGCCTTTGGACAGGTTCAATCGGCTGCCGCCACCGGTCAGGAGGCGAGAACGGTCCGCAGCGCGACCGCCGAAGAGGCCGCTGCCATCCTGAGCGCCGCCAGCAAGCTTGTCGTGGTTCCGGGTTATGGCATGGCGGTTGCGCAAGCCCAACACAAGGTGAGGGAACTCTACGATGCCCTGAGCAAGCGTGGCGTGGAGGTGCGGTTCGCTATCCATCCCGTCGCCGGCCGCATGCCGGGCCACATGAACGTGCTGCTGGCCGAAGCTGATATTCCCTACGACCGGCTGGTTGAGATGGATGACATCAACGCCGACTTTCCGCAGACTGATGTGGCGCTGGTGATCGGCGCCAATGACGTTACCAACCCCGCTGCCCGCACGGATCCGTCCAGCCCCATCTATGGCATGCCGATCTTAGACGTGGACAAGGCCCGCACTGTCATGGTCATCAAACGCAGCATGAGTCCGGGCTTTGCCGGTATCGACAATCCACTCTACTATCTCGATAAAACGCTGATGCTGTTTGGCGACGCCAAATCTTTCGTTAACGACAT
>CAYOZX010000019.1:6446-23621 GCA_964408515.1 uncultured Acidobacteriaceae bacterium
CCGTCGGGATAGAACACCTCGTGGAACCAGACCGGCGGGGCCTGGTTGGTGTAAGGGTGTTGCCACGATTCCCAGGGCAGATTGGTTTGGGTCCTGCCCGCGACCAGTCCCCAATTGATCGCCGCTACCCGATGCTTCTTGGCAATGGGGAGAATCGTGTCAAAGGTGCTTCCCACGGAGCGCGCCATGAACTCGGTGCAAATGATGGGCCGGTGGTAGCGTTCCAGCCATTCGATCTTCTGCTCAAACTGCTCCGGCCACTCATAACTATGAAATGAAATTACGTCCGACTGCTCCAGCTGCACCTTCTGCATGGCATTCAGCTTGTCGGACGACGAATAATCACCTTCCCAGACTCCGCTGGTGAGGGGCTGCTGCGGATCGACAGAACGCGCCCACTCGAATACCTGCGCAAGAAGCGCCGCCACCAGGTCCACTTTGTTCGCAGGCTCCAGCTTGCGATAGGGTTCGCCGTTCATGTTGTTGGGCTCGTTCCACAGGTCCCAGGCAAGGATGCGCGAGTCCCGCGCGAACGCGCCCACCAAACCCTGCACGTAGGCCCGCAGCCGCGGATACTGCGAGGGATCAGTCAGCACCGCCGCCCCCGGACTCTGCACCCACCCGGAGTTGTGCACGCCGGGAATCGGCGGGCGCTGCGGACCGAGTTTGGGGCTGGGGTCCCAACAAGAATCGAAAAGCACGAAGATGGGGCGGATGTGATGCCTGGAAGAAATGGCCAGGAAGGTGTCGATCCTCTTGGTGAAGCCAGCGGCGTCCTGCTGCCAGAGCAAATCGTGCAGGAAGACGCGCATGGTCTTCATGCCCAGGCCCTCCGCCCAGCCCAGTTCCTTTTCAATCTGGGCCGGGTCATAGGTGTCGGCCTGCCACATCTCGAGCTCGTTGATGGCGTTGGAGGGAATGAAATTGCTCCCCACCAGCCAGGGCTGGGCCTGATACCATGCGTTGGCCTTGTCTTCCGGCCAGCGCGACGTGGCAGCGTGCGCCAGCGTGCAGAGCGCGACTGTCCACAACAAAACCAAGACCGCCCTGAATGACCGCATACGCCCTCCCGAGGGATTGATCCCACGACACTGAGCCAGCGGCGGGCCCAATCACTTCGAGCCGCCTTCTGCAACTGCCGTCTGGCATTATCCACGCCTCAACCGCGCCTGTAAACGTTTGCTTGTGTGCTATGCTGGGCCGCCGTTGGAGCTCCCGGATTCTCTGCCATGCCGCTCAGAAAGCCCGCATTGTTTCTCTTCGGGTGTGCGCTGGCGGCGCCCCCTGCCCGGCTGATCGCACCGCCGGCGGCACAGACTGAAACTGTCATTCGCGTTGACGCCTCCAGGGCGGCTGCTTACAAAATTCCGCGCACCATCTTCGGATCGTTTCTTGAGCCGATCGGGAACTCTACTTACAACGGGCTTTGGGCGGAAATTCTGCAAAATCCCAGCTTCGAAGATGGCCTTTGGGAGGCGAAGAAAGTTGCCGCCATGATCGCCGAGGAGCCGCTGCTGGCGCGCGCTTCCGAGTTGTCCCTCCCCCTTCCCTGGGAACCGCTCGACTATGCGCAGGGGGCGCGCTTCGCGCCGCAGTGGAACACCGCCGCCAACTCCTTCCGATCTCTGCTCCTCATGTCGCTTCCCGGCAAGCAGAGCGGAGTGCGCCAGAAGGTATACCTGCCGGTCCATCGCGTACTGCGCTATCGAGGAAGCGTGTACCTGATGCATTTGGCCGGGCCGCCGGAAGTTGAGGTTTCTCTCCGCGAGCGTAATCGGCCTGATCGTGTTCTCGCCGCGCAGGGAATTTCCCTGGCGGGCGCCGGCTGGCAGAAATATCAGTTCGCGCTTGAAATCCCGCCCCATCGCCTTTCGTCGCTCGAGCCGGCGGATTTTGTCATTGCCGCCTCCAACGAGACGCGCGTGCTTCTGGATCAGGCGTCCCTGCTGCCGGAAGACGCCGTGGACGGCATGGATCCCGAAATGGTCGAGATGGCCCGAGCGATGAAGAGTCCCATCGTCCGCTTCGGGGGCAACTTCACTTCAGCCTACCACTGGCGCGACGGAATTGGGCCTCATGACAAGCGGGTCAGCATGCTGAACATCGCCTGGGGGATTCCGGAATACAACCAGTTCGGCACCGATGAGTTTCTGCGCTTCTGTGAATTGGTCGGCGCGCAACCGCAGATCGCGCTGAACCTCGGCACCGGAACTCCCCAGGAGGCTGCGGAGTGGGTGCAGTATGTTAACAGTCACTGGCGGAATCCGTCTGGCGGACTGCTCTGGGAGCTGGGCAACGAGCTGTGGGGCGACTTCCAGGTGGGATATCCCACCCTCGATCGAGTTGCCGCCAGGACGAAGGCGTTCAGCGAGGCGGTGCGGGCGATTGATCCCAGGGCCAGATTGATCGCCACCGGAGCCGACCCCGACCACTTTGCGCAATGGAACGCCGCGCAACTGGCCAATGCGCCGCAGGCGTTTGACTACCTGTCTACGCACTTTGTAGTGACCACAAATTCGCTGCTGACGCACAATCCCTCGCCGGACTTCATCGCCCGCTCTACGTTTGCTCTGCCCGTGGAGCTGGGACACAAACTGCGGGAGATGCACGCCCAGGTTCAGAATTCTCCAGGCCGCGACAAAGTTCTCACCGCATTCACGGAGTGGCTCTTCTGGGCGGAAAATGACACCGTGCCGCGCTACGACAACATGGGCGGCGCTCTCGCCGCCGCCGGATTCCTGAACATGCTGCTGCGCAGCGCCGATCTCGTTCCCATTGCCGATATGACCGGCAACATCGAGTTCGGCGGAATTTGGAAAAAACGCGGCCGCGTCTTCGGCGTGCCCGCCTACTGGGTCTTTCGCATGTACTCCAATGCGGACGCGACCCAGCCGGTCGGGATCCAGAGCGACGGCGAGACCTACGATGTTGAAAACGGTTCGACCCGCCTGCCCAACATCAAAGATGTGCCTTACCTGGACGTGGTCGCAGCGCGAAATGATGCCGGCGACAAGTTGACGTTGTTTTGTCTGAATCGCGATCTCGGCCGCGACCTGCCCGCACGAATCCGCGTCGACGGCTTTCCAGCGAGCACCGTCGCCGCGCAATCTCTCTCTGCCGACAGCATTTACGAGAGAAACGACGAGATGAATCCTGAGCACATTCACCCGCGGATCAGCCATTTTGCCGAGTCCGGGCCTGAATTCCGCTACACCTTCCGCCACGCGAGTGTCACGGTGCTGGAACTCCGTCAACGCTGAGCCCCCGGCAGGAGGCTGCTTGGGGCAAGTGATTACTTGAACTTCCGCCTGTCCACAATTCCTTTGCCCTCGCGGATCGTGACCAGCTGATCCGCGGCGATGCCTGGAATAGTTTCTGTCGCTCCATTGGTCCAGCGGATGGTCAATTCAGCGGAGGTTTCGGCCCCGAGTCCAAAGTGCAGGCGGCGGTCATTGGCGGAATAAAAGCTGGACTGGGCGATGACTTCCTGCGCCTGGCGCCGGCTCCCGTAACGGCAGATCACCCGCGACCCGATAGCGCTGCGATTGCTCTGCGAGCCTACCAGCAGGACCTTCAGCCAGTGGTGTCCCCCAGACACATCGTTGCGCAGTAGCGACGGGGGCTCGTTCATATTCATGATGAGCACATCCACGTCGCCGTCATTGTCGAAGTCACCGAAGGCGCAACCACGGCTGGAATGTGCTTCGGAAACCCCGCTCCCCGCTTCCTCGAGCAATTCCTCAAAGCGTCCGTCTCCCAGGTTGCGGAACACCAGGCGCGGCGTGTGAAAAGGGTAGGCGGGTAGCTTCCGCTCTACCTCAGGATAAACGCTCCCCGTCACGGAGAAGATGTCGGGAAAGCCATCGTTGTCCAGATCGACGATCCCCGTGCCCCATCCGATGTAGCGGGTCTCCACGCCGATGCCGGCCCGGATGGTGAAATCATCGAAATTGCCTTTGCCGTCATTGCGGTAAAGGACGCTGGTATCGTCGGCGAAGTGTGTCTTGAAGATGTCCAGGTTGCCGTCGAGGTCATAGTCCCCCACGCCGATCCCCATGCCCGCCTGCTCCAGGCCATCTTCGCTCAGCGCCACGCCCCGCTCCAGGCCCTCCTCGCGGAAGGTTCCATCGTGCTGGTTCCGAAACAGCCAGCTGGGCGTGGAATCGCAGGCGACGTAAATATCCGGCCAGCCATCGTTGTCGAAATCCGCCGCCACTGCGGTCATCGGGTAGGCGCCCGTTGCGGCTGCCACGCCCGACGTCTTGCTCACTTCGGTAAACGTGCCGTCTCCGTTGTTATGGAAGAGCTGAACGAACCCGGTGGGCAGACCACGCGGGCCGCAGTTGACGGGCACGCCCTTCCAGTTACAGTCAACGTTCTCGCCCGGCTTGGGGAGCTTTTCCAGTGTGGTATTGAGATAGTTGGCGACGAACAGGTCCAGCCGTCCGTCGCGGTCGTAGTCCACCCAGGTGCAGCCGGAACCGTAGCGCACATCGGCCTGGCCGAGACCTGCCTTCTCGGTTACATCGGAGAAGGTGCCGTCGCCGTTGTTGTGATAGAGGACGTTGTGGCCATAGTAAGTGATGAAGAGGTCGTCGAAGCCGTCGTTGGGATAGTCTGCGACGGTGACCGCGGTGTCCCAGCCGGTGGGCCCCAACCGTGCTGTCGCGGTGACAGCGGTGAAAGTCCCGGCGCGGTTATTTTTGTACAGGCGATTGGTCGTGCCGGCGGGCGTATCTTGCAGGCGGGTGCCGCCGGTGACCAGCAGGTCGATCCAGCCGTCGTTGTCGTAGTCAAGAAAGGCAACGCCGCAGCCCACCACCTCGATGATGTAGCTCTTTTCGTCGATACCGCCGTAAATGACCGGCTGGATGAGGCCGGCTTGCTTTGCGACGTCTGTGAGACGTGAGAAGAACGGACGTCCGGAAGGCTTGCCCCGCGGCTGGGCCTTCACCCCGCGCGAAGAGATTCCCTGGCCCAGGATGGCTCGCGGGGCGCCCAGCAGAGCAGCGCCGGCCGCGCCGGCCAGGGTCAGGATCATTCGGCGGCGAGAGGTCATGTAGGGAGCGAACGTCTCAAGTCACTATATTACAACATCTTAAGGTCGTGCAGATCGGACTTGACATCATGATGCCTAATTTTATAACATCGAGATGTGAGAACCACATTATCGCTGGACGACGACGTGGCTCGGCTTCTGGAAAAGCAAATGCGTCGCTCGGGAGAGTCCTACAAGGAAACGATCAATCGTCTTCTCCGGCTCGGACTAATGGCCTCCGCGCAGCCGGCGCGAAAGCACTTTTCGGTGACGCCGCGCAGCCTCGGGTTACCCCCCGGCCTCAGCTATGACAACGTCGAGATGCTCCTGGATGCAAGCGAAGGTTCGGAGCGCCCTTGACCGTGCTCGACGCCAATATTCTCCTGTACGCTTACGACAGTTCGTCGTCCCAACACACGAAGGCGCGCGCGTGGATCGAGGAGACCTTCTCCAGCGGGGATCCCGTAGGCTTGCCATGGCAGACGATCGGCGCCTTTCTCCGCATCATGACCAATCCAAGATTGCCGGGTCCGCGTTTCACCCCGGAGGAAGCGGCGCAGATTGTCGGTAGCTGGCTCGAGCAGCCAAACATTCGCCTGCTTTCCCCGGGCGAGGACCATTGGCTCCTTCTTCGGCAGATCATCGTTGAGGGACAGGCGACTGGGCCTCTCGCACCCGATGCCCATCTGGCGGCCCTGACGATCGAATATGGAGGCGTGCTCCACACCACGGACCGCGATTTCGCCCGCTTCCCCGGCCTGCGCTGGACCAATCCGCTGGCCTGATCGCCGGCCCGCGACGCCTGCCGTGAGACTTACTGCGCCGGTTCTGTCACCTTCAGCATCTGGTCTGCCTTCACATTCTCCAGCTTCTGCACGATTCCCGACGGCCAGCGTACTTCGATCAATTTGGCAACGGTATCGCTCCCCAGCCCTACGACAAGCCGTTTGTCGCTGGACGACTGATAGCCCACCGCAGTGTTGATGGTGAAATACTGCGTCAGTTCTGATCCGGAAACGACCTTCAGCCGCGCTCCGATTCCGTCGCGATTCGATTTCGTGCCCACGGTAGTAATTTCCAGCCAGTGGTTGCGGTTTCCGCCGTCGTTGCGCAGAACGTAAGCCTTCTCTCCCGCATTGCTGACCACGATGTCGACATCGCCGTCGTTGTCCAGGTCGCCGAAGGCGCCTCCCCGGCCGGCCCAGGCGCGCTGGAACGCCTCGCCTGCAACCACTCTGCTGAAGTGTCCCGCCTGGTTGCGCAGCAGCAGGGGCGGCTGCTCGTATTTCAAGTTGGGCGATGTCAGCTCGATGGTGTCCATGACGTGCGACTGGGCGACAAACAAGTCCTTCCACCCGTCGTTGTCGAAGTCGAAAAAGCGCGTGCTCCAGCCGGCGAAGGGAAGCGTCGCCCCGCCCACGCCGGATGCGTTGGTCACGTCGCGAAAACTGCCATCCCCGTTGTTGCGGAACAGCATGTAGCGCTCGTTCGAGAGATCGGTGACCACAATGTCGGGGCGGCCGTCGTTGTCGTAATCGGTAAAGTCCGTGCCCATGCCGGCAAAGGTCTTGCCGTCTTCGTTGTATCCCACTCCGGCCAGCAGGCCGGTTTCCGTGAACGTGCCATTTCCGTTGTTGTGGTAGAGAAAGCACTGCACGGAGTCATTGGCCACAAAGATGTCGGTGGAGCCGTCGCCATCATAGTCGGCGAAAGCCACGCCCAGTCCCTTACCGTTGGGATTGGCGATGCCTGCCTTGGCGGAAACGTCGGTAAACGTTCCGTCGCCGTTGTTGTGATACAGGATGTTCGCCACTCCCTCGTAGTTGTCGGGATGGCAGTAGGCGCGGTAGCCAGGCTTTTTCTCGCCGCAGTAGCGGTTGGTCTTGAAGCTCCAGTCCAGGTAACGGGTGACGAACAGGTCGAGCTTCCCGTCGTTGTCGTAATCGAAGAAGCCGGCGCTGGCGCTCCATCCCCCGCCCCCCACCCCGGCTTTCTTGGTTACATCAGTGAAGGTGCCGTCGCCGTTGTTGTGATAGAGCGTATTGCCGCCGAAGCCCGTGACGTAGAGATCCTCAAATCCGTCATTGTCGTAGTCGCCCACCGCCACGCCCATGTCGTAATGATTCTGGGGCAGGCCTGTCAGGCCGGCCCTCTCGGTGACGTCCGTAAAGGTGCCGTCCACATTCCGGTGATAGAGCCGGTTCCAGAAACGGCGCTCCGACTTGTCCGGTTGCTTTCCCTCCGGCATGGGATCGTCGATCTTCGCGCCGTTGGTGAAGAAAATGTCCAGGCGACCGTCGTTGTCATAATCCATCAGCGCCACGCCACCACCCATGGTTTCAATCAGATATTTGCTCGATGTAGCAGAGTTCTCCTGCTTGAAGTCGATCCCCGTGGCTTGGGTGACTTCGGTGAACTGCACCTCCGGAGCGGGAGTGGCGCCCACCAGGCAGCACAGGAGACCCCATGCCATGATCCAGTGGCGCGAATATCGGCATCTCTTCATGAGATGGCGGCTTTAGCCGAATTTCCTGGTATCGAGGATGCCCTTCGTTTCCTGCATGATGAAGAGGCGATTAGCCGGCAAATTCTGGAAGCTCTCCTTCAGGCCGGACGGCCAGGTGAGCTCGACGCTGTCCGCCTTAGTGGCACGGCCCAGACCGAAGTGGAGGCGGAAGTCATTTTGCGAATAGTAGCTTGATCCGCTCATTACTTCGTCGATCTGGATGTGCCTGCCGCTGGTGACCTTCACCCGTGTCCCGATCGCCGACCGGTTGGAGCGAGTACCCACACACTTGATCATGATCCAGTTATTTCTGTTTCCGCCATCGTTGCGCAGCAGGGACGGAGGCCCGTCGAGGTTGTTTACGATCACATCCACATCGCCGTCGTTATCGAAATCGCCGAAGGCGCAACCGCGCCCGAGGTTCTCGGCCCGGATCGCTGGCCCGGCTTTGGCGGAAACATCTTCGAAGCGTCCGTTGCCCAGATTGCGATACAAAACTCTGGGCTCTTTGTACGACAGGTGCAGTTTCCGGTTGGCGAGTTGAGAGTACACGTGGCCGTTCGCCAGGAAGAGATCTTTCCAGCCGTCGTTGTCAAAGTCGAAGAAACCCACGCCGAAGCCCAGGTACTTCCGGTTGACGCCGAGGCCTGCCTTGATGCTGGCGTCCTCGAAAGCGCCGTTCCCGTAATTACGGTACAAAGTGGTCACCTGCTCGGAGAAATTCGTGCGCGCAATGTCCAGCCAGCCGTCGGCGTCGAAATCCCCCACTGTAACCCCCATTCCAGACAGGGCGGCACCATTCTCATCCAGGGCGCAACCAGCGGGTACCGCGATCTCCCGGAACGTCCGGTCATGGTTGTTGCGATAGAGAAGACTGGGGGCACTGTCGCAGGCGACGTAAATATCCGGCCATCCGTCGTTGTCGAAGTCGGCCGCCGCCGCTCCCATGCCGTAGGAACCGCTGGGTTGCCAATTGCTCCCCACGAAGACCATGGAAGCGGACCCGCGCGGGCGGGCGATGCCCGACTCTTCGGAGACGTCGGCAAAGGTCCCGTTGCCGCGATTGCGATAGAGGATGTTCGTGCCCCCGGCGAAGCCCAGCGGGCCGCAGGGCACCGGAATGTCGTTGTAGTTACAGTAGGCTGCCTGGCCCGGCTTGGGCGCATGCGCCGGATCGAAATTCACATAGTTGGCCACGAACAGATCGAGCAGGCCATCCCGGTCGTAATCCAGAAAACAACAGCCTGCGCCCCAGCGGTTTTCAGATCCTGCCACCCCCGCCTGCTCGGACACATCCGTGAATGTACCGTCCCCGTTGTTGTGGTAGAGGACGTTGCGCCCAAAATATGTGACGAAAAGATCCTCGAAGCCGTCGTTGTCGTAATCACCCACACAGCATCCCTGTCCCCATCCGGAGCGTGTGAGGCCGGCCTTCTCCGTGACATCGGTGAAGGTGCCATCGCGATTGTTGCGAAACAGATAACTGCCGGAATGGCGATCCCGCGGGGATGGGTCAAGGCTGCTTCCATTCACCAGGAAAATGTCGAGCCAGCCGTCGTTGTCGTAGTCGAACAGGGCTGCGCCACAACCCATTTCCTCGAGCAGAAATTGCTTATTAATGGGGCTGCCGGAAACGTTCACGGCGTGGGTCAGGCCGGCTTCAGCGGTGATGTCGGTGAAGACAACAGAAGGCGGCGACTCGGCTGCCGAAAGATGCAGAGTTCCCGCTCCGAATGTTAACGCCGCCCCGGCCCGGCCCAGCATTTGCAAGAACCCACGACGCGATTGCCTGCGGCCGAAGCCGCTATTCACGCTGGCCTCCTGGCTGCGGTGGGCCGGTCGCGGGTTTGGCGGCGCTGCGCCGCATTTTTTCGAGCTCGTTGCTCTCCTTGTCGAGGCGCGTGAACGAATCCAACGCTTTTTGACTGTCTTCCATCTTTCCCAACCGGCGGTACAGACCAGCCAGGACATAATAATAAGAAGACGCCCGGGCGTTGAAGGAGATGGCGCGGTTCACCGACTCGACCGCGTCCTCCAGGCGTCCCTGACTCTCATCGGCTTTCGCCTTCTGAAACCATGCGCGGTCGGACTTGGGGTCAAGTTCGAGCGCCTGCCGGGCATACTCGAGGCCTTTTTGGGCGTCGCCGGTGCGGTTGTAGTAGGCGCTCAGGTTCACGTGGGCAGAGGCAAACTTGCCGTTTCGCGCCTGATTCAGCGCGATGGCCTTCTCATAGCTCGCGACCGCGGCGGCGTTGTCACCCAGGGCCTCCTGCGCCAATCCGAGCGCATCCAGCGCCTCTAGGTACTCGGGATCGATCCGCAGCGCTTTCTCGAACTCCTTGCGCGCGGGCTCCCAATTGTCCTGCATGGAGAACAGCTTGCCCAGATTGTAGTGGAGCTGCGCGGACTGCGGGTCGCTGCGGATTCCCTGCTCGAATTCGACCTGCGCTGCATCGAATCTTCCGATGATCATCAGGTCGCGGCCCAAGATCTTGTGGGCTTCGGCGTTTTTTGTATCCAGCTGGAGGGATTTGGCCAAGGCCTGAATGGATGCGCCGAGCTTCTGCTGCGCGAACAGGCTGTATCCGAGAGCGTACCAACCCCACGACGACTTCGGACGCTCCTTGACGTAGGCGGCGAGCATGGGCTCGACCTCCTTAAAACGCCCGTCGCGGATATAGCCTTCAAACTCCGCTATCCGTGCGGGATCGTCTTCGGCGCCGGCCTTGGTCAGTCTCTCGACACTCTGCCGGGCAGACAGATCGCCCGGATTCAGCTCCAGGGCCTTGCGGTATGCGGCCAAGGCGCCTGCCGCGTCGCCCTGCTGTTCCAGCCCGATTCCGAGATAGCGGCGCGCATCAGAGGACTCCGGTTGCAGCTTCACGGCATGCTGAAACTTGGCAACCGCCTGCTCTACTTCTCCCTTACCGAGAGCGGCGCGGCCTTCGACGATGTCCAGGTTGACATTCTGGTTGCGTTCGTCAGCGGAAGAGAGTTCACGCCCTCTCTGGACTTCCGCTGCTGCCTCATCCTTGCGTCCCGTCCGTGACAGGGCCAGCCCCAGTTGATAGTGCGCTTCGCCACTCTGTGGGTCGAGCCGCGCCGCTTCCTGGAGCTCACTGATCGCTTCCGGCGCTTTTCCCTCCTGCAAAAGCGCCTTGCCCAGAGCCAGGTGGGCCCGCGCGAAGGTGGGGGCCATCCCGATCACTTTGCGCAACTGCTCAATCTCTTTTGCCGAACCATGACTCGGACTGGCGGCGTACGCCGTTGCCAGATTGAACTGGGCGTTTACAGCCGCCGGCGCCAGTGCAACCGCCTTCTCCAGTTCTGCGATGGCCTGCTCGACATCGGTTGGGATGAGGGTCGCGCCCAGGTTGGCGTGGGCGTCCGCGTAGCCGGGCCGGATGCGTATCGCCTCGCGAAACGCTGCGACCGCCTTTTCGTCATCATCGGCCTGTGCCAGCACCAGCCCGATGTTGTTGTGGGCTTCTGCAAAGTCCGGGCGCAGCCGGACGGCTTCGCGAAATTCCTCGACAACTTCGCTCGTCCCCGCACCCCTGCGGCCGAGCAGAAGCCCGAGCATGTTGTGCGCGTCTGCCCGCCCCGGGGCCTTGGCCAACGCTTCCCGAAGGCCGGCGATGGCGTTGTCCCAGTCCGGCGCCGGAGATGCCGAGGAAGGAGCGTTCAGCCCAGCCTCGAATTGCCCCAGCGCTTTATCGACATCGCCGGCACGAAGGTAGACAATTCCCAGGTCGATATAGGTTGCAGGCCAGGGCGGAAGTAAGGCGATGGCGCGCTGCAAGCTCAGTCGTGCCCCAGACAAATCCCCCGTTTCCCGCAGGGCGGTTCCAAGAAAGGCATGACTGGCGCCGGCCGCGGGATCCAGGCGAATGCTTTCCCGCAATTCCACGATCGATTTGTCCTTCGAACCGCTGTACCACAAGGCTACCCCCAGGTTGTAGCGGGCCTCGGAAGATTCCGGCTGAAGGGCCACAGCACGCTGCAGGTGCACCAACGCGGAGGGCAAGTCTCCCTGCTGGCCCAGAACAAAGCCGAGCAGGTTGTGGGCTTCGGCGTAGATATCATCCTTGCCGAGGGCCTCAGCAAGCTGTTCCCGCGCGGTGTTCAGATCGCCTCGCGCAGCCGCTTCCTGGCCGCTCTTGTAGAGATCGCTCGCCGGACTGGCAGGGAGCTGTTGCGGCTTGCGTCGCGACGCGCTCAGCTGCTTCAAGGCCAAGCCGAGTCCGTAGTAACCTTCCTGCAGCTCAGGATCGATCTGCAGCGCGTGCTCGAGAGCCGCGATTGCTCCGGTAAGATCACCACTCTGGCGCAGCGTCTGACCCAGCTCATACTGGACGTTGGCGATATTTGGTTGGGCGGCCGCGACGCGCCGCATAAGCACCAGCGCGCCTTGGGCGTCACCTTTCTCCCGCAGCGCCACGCCCAGATTCATGCACGCGGCCAGGTCTTTCGGCTGCAGCGCCAGCGCCTTCCGAAACATTTCGACCGCTTCGCCGAGCTCGCCACTCTTGGCCAAAGCGGAGCCCAGATTCGTGTAGGCGCGCGCGTATTTCGGATCGAGGGAGACAGCCTTCCGCAGTTCGGCAATCCCGCCAGGCAGGTCGGACTTGTCCAGCAAAGCAACGCCGAGCCAGTTGTGCGCCTCAGCCGACGCGGGACCCGCCTTTACCGCGCGCTGGAAGGCCTCCAGGGCGTGCGCATAGTCGTTCTGATCCCAATAGGCCAGACCCAGGGCGACGAGCAATCTGGGGTCATTGGGGCTGCGTTGGAGTTGCGCCTGAATCTGGCTCACCGACCGCGACGCCTGGGCGCCCGTCCGCTGCTGTCCGCCGGCGGCAAGCACGGCTGTGAACACGAATGCCGCCAAAGAAAGGCACACCGTGCTCATCCGGGTAAGATTCATTGCTCGGGGTCAAGAAGGCGCAGCTGCAGGCGCGAAGTGGCTTCGTCCTCGGTGCGTAATGACTTGGCCAGCTCAAGCTGTTTGGCAGCTTCGTCCTTTTTTCCCATTCGCGCCAGCAGCAGGCCAAGCTGGTAGTTGGCTTTCACCGACTTCGGGTTCAGGCGGACGGCTTTCTCCAGGCTACTCTCCGCCTCGGGATACCGCTGGGCGCTCATCAGCAGGCTACCTAAGACCTCGCAGGACGAAGCGTGGTCAGGATAACGTCGGAGCAATTCCTGCAACGTTACGATGGCTTCGGCCTCATTACCCTGGTCTTTGGCAACCAGCGCCAAGTAATAGTAGGACGCGAGCTGTTCCGGTTGCAACCGAACGCTCTCCCGCAGGTGCACGGCAGCGTCAGCCAAGCGTCCCTCGAGATACGAGACCGACCCCAAAGCGTACTGGACTTGGGCGTCGTCTGGTCTCTTTCTGAGAATCGCTTCCAGCAGGCCCTGGGCAGCTTCGAACTGGTGCTTGCCGACCTTCGCGGCGGCTAGCGTGTATTGGTAAGAGGGATCGTCCGGCTTCAGGCTGGCCGCCTTGGCGAGAGCGGGTTCGGCATCCTCCAGAAGGTCCATCTTCAGGCAGACTCGGCCGAAGCCCAGGAGAATCTCAGGATTGTCCGGTTCGATCTTCCGGGCCCGTATCCAGTAGGAGAGGGCATGCTCGAGTTCACCCTGTTCCTCCGCGACCCGAGCCGCCTGCTTCAGAGCCGGAATCGCCTGAGGATTCAGGCTGAGAGCCTGATCATAGTATTCCAGGGCCCGGCCGAAATCCTTTTTCAGCAAATACACTCCCGCAAGGTTGAATGCCAATTCGTAGGAAGGGGGGCTGGCCTGTTTGACGCGCTCCAGGATCTCGATGGCCTCGGGGACTACTCCCCCTTGGGCAAGCATCAGAGCGAACTTGACCGACCAGGCCCGGTCCGTGCCAGCAAGATGTGTCCAGTCCTCGGCCAGGTCGGCTGCGGCAGCTCGGTCGCCGAGCTTCAGAAAATCGGTCGCCAGAACGAACAGGCCGTCAGGAGACTGCTTCAGAACCGGGAGAGCGGGTTTTGCCAGGTCCAGCGAGCCCCGGTAGTTTCCTTTTTCGGTCTCCGCACGCGCCAGGGCTAGTCTGGCCGCCGCATTCGAAGGATCCAGGACCAGGATTCGCCGGTAAAGTCCAAGGGCCAGCCTCGGCTTTTCCTGAAGGGTGTACACCTCGGCGAGGCTGAGATGGGCGCCCAGCAGATGCGGATTAAGCCGGATCGCCTCCTGGAGAAAGCTGGCGCTTTCCGCCAGGCGTTTCTGCTGAAACCGAATGGTGCCCAGGACCGAACAGGCGACGGCGCGAGTCTCTGGATCGCTAAGAGCCAGTCGAGCTTGCTGATCGGCCTCCGCCAGGTGCCCCTGCTGGACTAGACTGGCGGCCCTTTCGAGGGCCGCGCGCGAGTCAGCCCTAACCCCAGCCGTCAGCAACAGAAAAAAAAACAGGGAGAGCATCTGGACAAGCGCTCTTCCCTGTTTATACCTGCAATCACTGTTACGGCTAGCAATCACTGCCCCGGCCGCCCCGCCTTATCGGTAAAGGCGGAGCTTAGTCCCCTTTTGGTTAGAAATCAAACTTCAAGCCAAACTGAACATTCCGCGGCTGATTACATTGAGTATTCACCGTCCCGAAGCTTCCGGCGCTGAAATTCGTGTTGGGATCGCAGAAGTCCGTCCGGTTAAAGACATTGCCGAACTCCGCCGTGAACCGCATCTTCAGCCGTTCTTGCAGCTGGAATTCCTTGAATACACTCACGTCCTCGTTGTAGGTGGGGAATCCGCGGACCGATCCATCGCGCCGCGGGGCATCGCCGAACTGCAATGGACCAGGATCAGCCCAGGCCGCACTGTTGAAGTAGTTTTGCACCCCTGGGATGAAGTTGCCGCTTCGAGACGTCACCGCGCTCGTACCCTTCACCCGATTGGGCCGCTTCTGCTGGTTAAAGAGGAAGCCGCCGAGATCGTTGTTCATGGTGATATTCAGCGGCCGGCCGCTCTCGTAGCGCAACGCACCCGAGAGGTTCCAGCCACCCAGCAGGGCGCCTGCTGCACCCTTAAATCTCCTGGCTCCAGGCACCTCCCAGGAGTAGCCCACCAGGAACACATGCGGCACATCATCGGCACTGAGCCCCCACTCGCCCTTTTCCGGGCTGCCGGGGTTCTGGATGCCGGTGTTGAAACCGCTGCCCTGTGCGTTCTCCGCACCGTCGTTATTCAGCCTGGAGTAGGTGTAGCCCAGACGGAACTGAAGGCCGTGCGCGAAACGCTGCTCCAGAACCGTCTCCAGGGCGTGGTAGATGCTGTTTCCGGTCGGGACGCCTCGCCACATAATATTCTGGTACTGGGGATATTTCCGCAGCGCCTGGGCCACGTTCCCGTTAAAGGAGGGATAGGGTAGCGTGATCCCTGCCGGGCAGCTCCCGCTGTTGCAGGGCGAGTTCAAGATGGCCGCACCCAACCCCAGGACACTCGGATCGTTCATGTTCGCATCCACTCCGAGCGTCCCCCAGTTCGATGTCAGGCGGGTCCCGCGGTTGCCGATGTAAGAGACATCGAGCCGCATGTTGTTGGTAATCTGATGCTCCACCGTCACGGAGAAGTTCTGGTAGCGCGGCAACGTCAACCCGTTCTTAGCCACGGCTAGAGGCGCAGTGCCATTGGCGAAGGTTGGGCTGATGAACGGCGGGAACGTGATCACGTTTTGCGGGAACCCGCTGTCCCACAGGAACGCTGGCGTCTGGCCATTGTTGGTGCTCCGGGCAAGTGGACTGGCGCTGAAGCCGGTATTCGGATTCGCCATAAATTGGCTGAACGAAATCCCGGAGTAGTAGATCCCGTAGCCCCCGCGGATGGCGGTCTTGTCGTTCAGCCGGTAGGCAAAGCCTAGCCGCGGACCCCAAGAATTGAGATCCGGTCTTTCAAACGTCCGGCTTCCTGTGCGGCCCGTGCCTTTTCCCGCATACAGCAAGGCGCCACGGATTTGCGGGTCCCCGGGCGCAGGTGTCTGCAGAGCGTTGGCATCGAAGCTGGAATACCGGTCCTGGCTTTCATTGCGCGCGAACTGGTAGTCCAAGCGCAGCCCCAGGGTTAGGGTGAGGCGGTTGGTTACCTTGAACTCGTCGTTGATCCAGGGAGCCATGTATCTTTCGTTGAATGTCGGAAAGACGGGAATAGTCTGGTTCGCGGCATCGACTTGTCCAAGCAACATCGAGGCGAATGGGTCGCCGGTCTGGCCGTTGAGATTGTTCCCCGCAGCGTCGTACCCAGCCGTCTCCAGACTATTGAAGTCGAACCGGCCATCCCGGTCCCCGATAGCCCAGCTGTTGAGGTGGAGCATGTGCAAGCGGTATTCGAAGCCGACCTTGATCGTGTGTTTGCCCTTCACCCAAGACAAGTCATCCGAGAACTGCCAGCGGTCGCCCGTCTGGAAGCCGAAGCGCCCCCAGCCGCCGTCCCCGAGGTGGTTGTACGGGATGGTGCCGTGGAACTCAATGTGCGGCGGCCCTCCCCCGACTTCCAGAATGCCGCTGCCGTCATTGGGAAAGCCTGGAGTCCCCACTCCGCTCCACAGTAGCTGCGGCCAGCCTACACCCGTCGCCAGGTTATTCCCTCCCATGAACCAGCGATCCCAGGCAATGGTCGTGTGGTTCAGCAAGTTCGGGCGAATGATGTATTCGAACTGGTTGTGCGCGTGATGAGTGGTAATGCGCTGGTAAAAGCCATCGCCGATGTACTGGTTATTTTTCTCGGGTGAGACCCCGCCGTCGAACTGCGTGACGCACCCCCCCACTTCGCCGCAGTTGCGGATAGAGGGCCGGTGGCCCCAGTAGAAGCTTGTGCTGTAGCGGAAATTCGGCGTGAACGCGTGGTCCACGCGGAACAGGATGGTGCGAGCGTTCAACACCCAGGTCTGGTCGCCGGCCGGGTTACCGGCGACGTTGAAGGCCACGCCGGCCCGGTCGGGGTGAACCATGAGGGCTGCGATCCTGGAAGCTACGACACTAAGGTTGGGATCATTGGCGGGGATAATGTTGCCGGGGTACGGATCGCGAACCGGAATTCCGCCCACGGTGGTGGTGGTGGCGGGATTGAAAATCTGTCCCTGGAACACCGGCCGCCCCAGTGCGTCGGTAGCGATCTGGTTGGTGGTCAGGAGCGCACTGAAGTCGCCATTCTTGAATGCGTCGGTGGGCGTCGTATTTCCGAAGCCGGGCAGAACGCCGGAGCGCAAACGCGTCCAGTCGATGTTGGTGAAGAAGAACGTCTTGTTATGCCCGTTGTAAACCTTTGGAATGACCACCGGGCCACCCAACGTAAAGCCGAAGCTGTTGTTCTTGTAAGGGGTCTTCGCGCGCGGAGTACACACCCCGGCAGCAGTACAGTCATGGTCAAGATACCCGCGGGCGTTCAGGTGATCATTGCCGAAGTACTCGTAGGCGCTGCCATGCAGGTTGTTGGTGCCGGACTTGGAAGTGTACTCAATGAATCCACCGGCGGTATGGCCGTACTGAGCTGAATAGGTCGTGGTGATGACCTTAACCTCTTGAATGCTGTCCACCGGGGGAGAGCTCTCATGACTCTGCTGGTGGCCAATGACATAGCCAAAGGCGGCGCCGTCGAAAAAGTTCTCCGTCGCCAT
>CAYOZX010000020.1:0-23322 GCA_964408515.1 uncultured Acidobacteriaceae bacterium
GCCCAAGTCAAGTGTGGGGAGTTCCGTTGGCGGTATACTGCTCGAATGCGACCGCAACCACTGATCGCAGTGAGCGACGTAGAAGCGAGCAGCCGATGGTATCAGCGCCTGCTCGGTTGCCGGAGCAACCACGGAGGCTCCGCGTATGAACAGTTGGTCTCGAACGGCGAACTTGTGCTTCAGTTGCATAGCTTTGAGGCAGAGCATCACCACGGCCGGCTTGGCAATCCTGATGACAAGCCATATGGAAACGGGGTGTTGCTATGGTTCGAGGTGGACGATTTTGACGCGGTGATCGAGCGCGCGTCTGAAATCGGCGCCGACATCGTTATACCCCGTCATCGAAACCCTCCCCAAGGCGACGGGGGACCCAATCACTGGGAGCGCTGGATGCGAGACCCGGATGGCTATATCGTCGTCGTTGCCAGTCCTTATGGAACTGCCGATGGAGCCTGGCGCCCGGGCGCGCACCCGTTCGGCGTAGAGGTGGAGTAGTCTCCAGAGCCTGGGGGCTGGAGGCGCTCGTAGACTGTCCAACTTTTCTGCTTGAAGCAAATTTTGCTCATGTGCTAGCGTTGGCCTCCACGGTTGTGCTCCTAAGGTTGGGGAGAGTCGGCTAATTTCGTCGGACGGTCGATTCTGGAAATCGCTTTATGTCGGAGTCCTTTTCAACGGACCTGATTCCTGTCGCGGACCGGTTGGACGCCTGGCTGTCTCACGCTAAGCCAATCTGCGGTGATTGCCGATTTCACTTCCCCAAACGCTTTCCTTTTCATGGCTCCATCGAGCGCCGGGTTCTAGCCGGGGCAGCCTTGACTTGTTTTTCGTCATCCGCAGTTTCGTTCGTCAAGTTTCCTTTGGTGACGGGCAACTCCGAAGACCGGGACTGTATTGTAATCACGCAGCTTGAAGGGACGCGCCGATATTGCCAAAGCGGATCGATCGCAATCCTAGCGACCGGCGACACAACCCTCATTGACGCCGGCCAACCCTGGACCTCAGATTGTGCTGGAGATTGCGCCCGCCTCTACTTTCGAGTCCCGCTCTGGCTCCTGCAAGAGCGCATGCAGAGGACCGCGTTGCCGGTACTGCCCAGAATCATCGGCAAGCAAGGGTTAGGCGCGACATTGTTCCGTTTGGGAAGATCGCTTTACGAAGAGGCGGAGGCGATGCCTCCCGAGGAAGGCGTTGTGGCGCTCAACGCCTATCTGGAAATCCTGGCTGGGTGTCTGAAACGGTCGGAAGCATTTTCTACCAGCCTGGGCCGTTGCGCGCAACTGCGGCCCCGCATCGAGCTCTTCATCGAGACACACCTGCCGGAACCAACTCTCAACCCAACCGCCATTGCCGCGGCGGCAGGAATTTCGGTGCGGCATCTGCACCGGCTTTTCGCCGCCAAGGGGTGCACCGTCGCGGAGTGGATACGCGAACGCCGGCTTGAGCGCTGCCGCAGTGATCTGGCCGATCCTCGCCTATTCGAAGGGAGCATCACCGATATTGCGTTCAGCTGGGGATTCAGTGATTCCGCCCACTTCAGCCACTGCTTCCGCAAGGAGTTTGGAGTTTCTCCGCGGCAGTTCCGAGCGAAGGCGCTGGCCACGCACATGGAAGCGCGAACTCCGGAACATTCGGAGGGGATCTGCTGGAGAGCCAGAACTAGCGCATAACGGAGATGCTTTCAGCCTTTGACTTAGGAAGATCGCGCTGTAGATGCCAGGGCATTGAGACCAGGAGGCCCAATGCGGCCCAGATGGCGAGCGCAATCCACTCATATCGCGTGAAGTGCCCCGGAACCATCGGCAGAACCTTGGCCAAAACCATCAGCGTGGTGACGAAGATTCCGAAAGCAGCGGCCCCGCGGACACGCCACGGTGGCTTCATGCAATAAGAAGAGATACAGGCCGACATCCACCCCAACGCGCAGCAGGCAGCGCCTACTTCCAGAATCGGCACCAGCACGGCTTCACCCAAGAACATGGTAAGCGCTGTTCCCATGCCTATCGCCACCAGCGCACGGGAGGGGGTCTGATTTCGCGGATGAACATAAGAGAGTTTCGGCGCCAGCAGATTGCGTCTCGCCATGGCAAAAAGCAGTCGAGACGAGGTGATCAGGTTGGCGTTAAAACACTGTATCAATCCCACCAGAGCCGAGGCCATGACGACGACTACAATCCAGTGGGCGTGAAGAGCCCGCTCAAAAGCAATGGCAACGGGAAACTGCGAATCGCTCTTCAACGACTGCCAGGGAGCGACGTGGGCAACGGCAGAAATCACCACCCAGAAAAACACCATGCCGGCGCTGATCGTCATGGCGATGGCAATGAAAAATCCGCGCCCGCCAAAATCCGAGCTCGCTTCCTCGCAATACTTGCCAACGGATTCAAAGCCGGACAGCAGCCACGGGACGATCTGCCATACCAGCAGGATTGAAATCAGTGGACCACGACTGAATAGGGGATGAAAATTGTCCGCGGTTCCATGCCACGCACTCGCGCCGGCAAAGATCACAACCAAAGCGAGGAACGTGAACGTGGTGGTCTTTCCCAGGCGCGCTCCAGCCTGAATGCCGCGATAGTTTACCCAGGTGAGTGCGATAGTAATGACCAGCCCGAGTAAAAGGTGTGGGAGGTAAACCGGATAGCCTCCAATGCGGTACAACTCATAGGTGTTCAGAGAGGGAAATAAGTATCCGGCGATCCTTCCGGCGGCCAGTCCCTCGAAGGGGCAGGTGAGAGCGTAGCCCAGGAACACCATCCATCCGGTCGCGAAGGTGACGCTCGCCGGAAAGAAGCCCGCTAAGTAGGCCGCTTCTGCGGCGGAGTCGGGAATCGCCGGCACCAAATGACCATATACATAGCCGATGGGCAACAACATCAAAGCGCCAGCGGTGAATCCTAACAAGGCGCCCAGGGGCCCACCCCGCTGCAGGATGTCGTCCATTACGACAAGCCATCCCGCACCCACCATCACGCCGAAGGCAAGCGCGAAATAGTCCACCAGGCGCAGCCGGTGAGCGAGAGTAGTCATAGATTCCTAGATAACTTGCTGGAGCACGAGTTGTGAAAGCTTAACACCGATGCTGGAGACGCGAGACAAGCCTTCATCGTGGAGTCAGGGCTGCGGCGTCCGAGGGCCAGCGATCGGCCGCCGCCCGGAGTTGGCTCCGCTTTCAGAACTCGTACCTTAACGCAAACTGCATGACGCGAGGCTGCGTCAGCAGCCCTGTATAGTCACCGAACGATTGTGGCAATTGTTGAAGAGAAGGAGCGTTGTCCCCGAGCCCGGCGGCGACGTTAAAGCGGTGGAGGTTGGGCACGTTGAACACTTCCCAGCGGAATTGCAGGCTGTGTCCCTCAAACGGCAGCCGCCAGCGTTTGCTCAGCCCCATGTCCCAGCCGGCATAACCTTGCCCGCGAAGGACGTTGCGCGAGCCACCGCCTCCGGGGAAGGGATGAATGAAGTCATTCAAGGCTGCGCTTGGGTCGGCGAAGATACTGACTGTGCCATCCGGCTGTTTGAACGCCCCGGTTTTCGGCTTGGCGATCAATTGCGCGCTGCCTTGCTCGTCCCAGTCGGTTGGCCAGAACTGGCCGTTGTCCACCGTGAAGGGGAAGCCTGTCGTCCAGCGGGCCAAGCCGGAGAGCTGCCACCCGCCCACCACCGCATCCAGAGCTGGGCTGGCGTTGCCCGCAAAGTGCCTGCCCTTTCCGAAGGGCAATTCAACAATCCAGTTGGCATTGATTTGATGGGTCGCATCAAAATCCGAGACCGCGCGGACCGCTCGCGGGTCAAACGCATTCACCAATCGGCTTCCGGGCGCTCCAATGTTGTCGCTCGGACTGAATCCCAGCCGCGCCGCCCCCGACGTGTAGTCGATCGATTTGGAGTACGTGTAGTTGAGATCAAATTGCATTCCGTGGCCCGCTTGCTTCTTCAGGTTGACCTGAAGTGCGTTGTAGTTCGACTTGCCGATCGAACTCCACGCGTACATGCTGGTCAACTGGTTGTTCAGGAGCTCGCCGACTTTGCCGTTAAAGAAATAGCTGTTGGCCTGGTCATCCGCGAGGAGGTAATAAATGTCGGTATTGGCCAGTCCCACGACCTCGTCGCCGGCATAGGCGCCCGAGGTCACGTAGAGTGCGTAGACAGCCTGAACCACGTCGGTCGTGGTGCCTCCCGTGGGCAAAAGATAAACGGATGCGCCCGGCGCCAGGCCGGGCGTACTGGATCCAAGCGGTGCGATCAGATTCTGCCAGAATGCGGCTGTCTGACCTACCGAGCCGGCCGTGACTTGGCTTATGTCGACGCCGTTTCGCGCCAACCGGGAAAGCGCCGTGGCGGCCTTGAAATAGTCCACGCCGGACTTCGGATCAACCAGATTCAGTGGCTGCATCAGATCGCGCTGCGTGAGCAGGTTCCTGCCCAGGCGTCCCACGTACGACAGCTGCAAGGCGAAGCCTTTCGAAAGCGCACGGCCGACCGAAAAATCAATGGTGTAGGCGTAGGGAGTCCTCAGCGACTGGTCAACTCCCCAGGTGATGGCTTCGCCCGCCGGATTGGGCGTCTGCGGGAACTGCCCGGGAGGAAGGACTCCATCCGGCAGTTGATTCGTCAGGTACGGAAGCGGGATGCTGTTAACGTCGGTGACTCGCGGCACATTCGCTGCATCGGTTATTCCGGGAAGGCAGCACGGGTTCTGAACCGTTGCGGACAGTCCGCCGGGGGAGTTCGCGTCAAACATGCTGAGCAGTTCCATGCCGGCGCGATCGTAGACCCTGCCGAAGCCAGCCCTGACGACAGTTTTGTCTCCCTCGCCGAATATTTTTCTCAGCCACCCGCCCCCTGGACGCGGTGAAAACGCAACTGAAATGCGCGGGGAGAAGTTACTCTTTTCGAAGTGATAGAAACCCGCTCCGTGGTTTGCCGGTCCTCCCAGGACAAAGGAAACGAGCTGATTGTCGGCGTAGCCCAATCCCTTTTTCATGTTCTGAACGTTCTGGTCGAAATATTTTCCGAGATCAAATGTGGGAGACGCTTGCAAGCCATTGACCTCCCACGGTGGCGGAAACAGCGACCAGCGCAGGCCATACGTAACCGTCAAATTCGGCCTGATTCGCCACGAGTCCTGGCCGTAGAACTCGTACCAGTTCAACCCGTAGTCGCGCTTTATGGGCGTGCCTTGGGCAAGCGTGTTGCCTTGCTTGTCGTAATTGAGGTTTGCTTTCACGTCGGAAACCATGCCCAGCAAACCAAGCAAGGGATAGTCGTACTGAATGCTGGAGGCAGGCTCGGGGAAGCCGCCGTTGACCGGATCCAACGGGCTCTGTCCGCCGGTATTCGCGAAGCCGACCGGCGACATCCAGAAAGTTGCCCCCAGCGCGGTGTTGAAAGAGTGCTGAAAGCTCACCCGAGGATCACGCGCAATGCCAACATTCCCGCCGAATTGCAGGGTGTGGCTGTCTTTGGTCCAGGAAACGTCATCGAGAAAATTGTGGACCGGAAGACGGAAATTGCGACTGTAGGTGAAGCCCTGATCCAGCGTGTAGAAGGTATTCCACCCTTTGCTATCCGAGTTTCCGACATCCGCGAAACTTTGCCGCGTAAATCCCCAATGGAACGAGTTAACCAGCGTCGGCGTCAGCACCGCGGTATAGCCAACTGCAAATCCCTTGCTGTGATCACTGAGCGTGTGGACGGGATCGGTCCCCGGCAGGAATGGCTCCTCGGGGTTGAACGGGTTTTGCAGGCCTCCCCGCCAAAACAGCGTATGCCTGCCATCCGCAGTGAGGCGGTAGTCGAAACGGGCAATGAAGGCGTTGTTGTCGTATTTGATGGGCGCGCCGAAAAGGTACCCGGAGTAGTTGAGACCGTCGCCCACCGCCAGATCGTTGGGAGTGAACTTGCTGAAGGTGGGAATGAAATAGCTGTTGAGAAGCGCGAGGTTCGGCCCCTTGATGGTTTGGGAGCCGCCATCTTGTGGACCACCCGGATCAAAGCTGTTGATCTCATTGGGACCCAGAGCAAAAAATCCGGGCTGGTAGGAATAACTCTTTCCGCTCAGGCCCAGCACGCTGGCGCTGTTGGGACATTCGTCCAGATTGCTGCCATTAGCGTTCGTGTCGGCGCATTGGTACTGAATGACGCCATCCAGGAAAGAAGGCGTAGGAATGTTCCGCACGACGCTGTTCTGTTCCCGTCTTCGGGTGCCCTCGTAGTTCACGAAGAAAAACGCGCGACTCTTTTGGATCGGACCGCCCAATGACGCGCCGAAAATGTTTCGATTCAGCTTGGGCGGCGCTTGCAGGAAATAGTCGCTGGCACTGGTCGCGGTGTTGCGGTTGTATTCATAGAGCGATCCGTGAAAGCGGTTCGTGCCGCTCTTGGTCACGAGGGCAACCTGCGCACCCGAGCCCTCGCCCTGATCTGCGTTGTAGTTGGCAGTGGTCACCCGAAATTCTTGCACCGAATCAAGGGTCACGGGCAGTACGGATGTGAACGCGTAGCCGTTCGCTTGGTCGTTGACATCGACGCCATCGAGCGTCACGTTGCTCTGGTCGCTGCGCGCCCCATTTACGGCGCCGCTGCGGGTGTCCTGATCCTTGTTGATGTCAGGGCGGTTCCCCGTGTAGGCGACCCCCGCCTGCAGGCTGAGAAGATCGGGTACGTTGCGGCCTTCGAGCGGTGTCTCCTTCACCGCGAGTTCATCAAAAGAGTTGCCCAGCGACGCATCCACCATGTTCAAAACGGGAGCTTCCCCGGAGACCTGAACAACTTCTGTGGCTCCGCCCACCTTCAGCTGCACGTTAGCTGTGGCTGGCGTATTGACCAATAGCTGGAGGTCAGTTTGCTGGTACCGGGCAAATCCCTTGGCAGTCACTACCAACGTATAAGTCCCAGGGGGAAGGGCCAGCAGGCGGTATCCGCCTTGGGCGTCCGTGACTGTCGCTCGCTCCAGCTTCGCTTCGTTGGAGACCACAACCGTGGCTCCGATGATCGCGCTCCCGCTAGGGTCAGTTACCGTGCCCTGCAGCGAAGTGGAAGAGGTCTGAGAAAAGGCAGTTGTGGTAAACGCGAATAGCAACACCCAGAATAAGCGTATAGACTCGACGCGGCTCATGGCGCCCCCATTCCGCAGACTTCGCTCTCCTGTCATGAATGGCCAGTCTGACGACGGATCGGCAGGAAACGCTCGCCGATCATGGTTGCACACTACGGCATTCGTCCTAATCAGCCGGAGCAGAATATACCCTAAAGATCAAGCGGGACTTGTCTAGGAGTGACATGAAATCAGCCAGGGATGAGGAGCTTGCTCAAGCTTGCGCGTGCCGGGAGGCGCCTGCGCCACAGTTCGGACAAGCGTGAAATTCCTCGATAAATCCGCCCAGAGCGGGATCGACCACACTGGCTTCGCCAGGGTTGTCGGCGTAAACGAGCTTGTCAGAGTGGTGGTTCATTTCTGCTCTGCAGTGCGGACAAATCATTCTTGCAGCTTGGGTAGCGGCCATTTGCACCTCTTAAGCTAGTTCAAGGCGATTTGCTCACGGCCGTGACGAAGTGTCTTGGCCATCCAGATCAGTTCCTTCAAGAACTTCTCGATGCGGCGAATGTAAGAGTCATCGAGGAGGGTGCCGTCTTCCGCAAAAGCTTTCTGCACAGTGGAAAAATTCACATCCCAGAAGATCGTGACCAGCCCCAGCTCCCGCATCACGGGGAGCAAGTTCTGAATGACCCGAGTTCCTCCGAACGGTCCCGCCGACACGCCCACGATCCCGACCGCTTTGTGGATGTACTCTTTGAGGCAGCTGTCGAGGATATGCTTCAATAGCCCCGAGTAGCCGTGGTTATATTCGGGCGAGACAACTACCAAGGCGTCCGCCCTGCTCATCTTGGTGGAGAATTCGGCCTGCTTGATCGCCTCGCCCGCATCGTTGGTGGGCAGGGGAAGTTTTGCGATGTCGATGAGGTCAGTCTCGACACCCTCGCACTTGCTCAATTCGCCCGTCACCAGCCGCGCCGCATGCTCGCTCATGCGACCGATTCGGGTCGTACCCAAGATCACAGGGATGAATAGAGGTCGACTAGTCTCCATAAAACCTACCCCTTAGGGATTTCGCATGTGCCTGCATTTCCTACGTTGTTCTGGTTGGAGCGCACACATTGCCGCAGAGCGCATTCCACACACTGTCGACGCCCTAGCCCATCGCCACCAGTATATGCAGATTCGACCTCAAAGTGGCGCCGTGTGTGGGCTGGATGCACGGAGTTGGACGTAGACTGGTGGGAGCTGGATTCTGCGCCTTGAGCGGCGCGAATGTTTATGGGCTTCTATGCGAAATACGTTCTGCCTCCCCTCATTGATATTGCGATGAGGAACAGGGATATAGCTCGCCTGCGAGCAGAATGGGTGCCTCAGGCTCGCGGCGAGGTCCTCGAAATAGGCATCGGCTCCGGCCTGAATTTGCCTTTCTATTCGTCACAGGTTCAGCACGTCTACGGAGTCGATCCGTCGGTTGAGCTCCAGCGGATAGCACGCAAGAGGGCGGAGGCGCTACCCATCCAAGTCGAATTCCTTCCGCAATCAGCTGAGGCGCCTTTGCCGCTTGCCAACGCGAGCATCGACACCATCGTCGTAACATGGACACTGTGTTCCATCCCAAACGTTCCGCAGGTACTTTTGCAGTTGAAGCGACTTCTCAAGGCGGACGGACGCTTCATCTTTCTCGAACATGGCCGCGCACCGGACTCCAGCGTTGTGGCGTGGCAAGATCGACTCACGCCGATCTGGAAACACATCGGGGGTGGTTGTCACCTCAATCGGAAGGTCGACGATCTTATCACCACGGCAGGATTCAGAATCGTCGAGCTGAGGACAGGCTATCTTCCCGGGCCGCGCCCGATGAGCTATACGTATCAGGGCCTCGCGGGTCAGACGGTTTGAGAGGTTCTTGACGGTAAACTCGGAGAGATTCAGGTTAACCGCAATCTCCATGTGGGTGAGTCTGGAAGGTTACAGAGGTAATTAGCTTTAGGGAATTTTTGCCCCTAGGATAGCTCAAGCTTATTTTTGCTGCTGTGTGAGACAGCGGCCTTGGGGGGCATCGATGGCTACTGCGGCTATCGCTTACGGTGAGCGCCGTTTCGGGGCGGCATACACGACACGTTTTCTCCTGACCTTGGGAGTCCTGGGCCTGATTGCGGGACTCTGGGCTGCTCAGGATGATCCGCGGGCTTCGTCGCATCCCGAACTAATGTGGATTTCGATCGGGCTGGTGGTGGCGGTCGCCGCCCTGTGGATTGTCATCGGCAAGACGGCGCTTACCATCAGCGACTCTGGCATTCGTCGCGAGTCAGTATTCGGACAACAAGAGATGGCCTGGAGTCAGATCCACGAGACGAGGTATCGCGTCGTTCCCGTCAATGTGTATGCCCACTTTGGCTTGATTGGCGCCATACTGGCCCTCTCCAGTAAGTCGAAGCGGGCGCAATTCACGCTGCAGCTGATCGCTGGCGACGGCAAGAAACTGGTGGTCTCCTCAACTTTCCGCGATGCCGACCAGGCCATCGGGATCATTCTGGGGCGCATTCTGCCCCCAATGGTACAGAGTGTGACGGCAAGGTTGCAGCGGGGCGAGGCCGTGCAGTTCGGCGGCATTGGGCTTTCTAAGAGTGCTGTTACCTGGAAAGGCAATTCCATCCCTGTGTCGGAGATCACCAGCGCCGAACTGGCAGGCAGCAGTCTGAAGGTCAAGCGTCAGGGAAAATGGCTACCGGTGATCAGCATCAGATCGGACAAGGTGTCGAACGTGCTGGTATTCCTGGAAGCCCTGGAATCGTTGGCGCCTCAGGTTAAGGCCACTGGAATTGACCCTCTGGCGCGCGTTCGCATGTGAGTTAGATCCCGATGCGGATCGTTTCCTCTGAGATGTCCCTTGAGCGCGCAGCCGCCTGAGGTCGAGAGATCTGCGTGACTTTCTGGCTCTCTTCTTCAAACCTATTCCGGCGATGATCCGCGCTCTGCTGCCCGGCGCCACGGCGGGCTGTTGGCTGGCCTGGACCGGCAACGGCGGCGAGAGCCGATCAGCGCATCCGGGCGAGGACGGCAACATCGAACTTTGAATAGTACTTCTTTACGTTCTTGGCGCCGTATTTCTCGCGGAATTTCTCGACCAGGGAGGATACCTGTGCCGCATCTGTGATAGCAACGGCGCGAAATTCAGCCCCTGCGCCGCGCGCATCGATCCGAATCGAGGGGTTCTTGAGCACGTTCATGTACCACTGCGTATCCGAGCCCTGCACCGGCAACAGGTAGAGGTTCTCGTCGTCCAGCACGAACCAGACCGGCAGTGAGATGGTGCGTCCTGATTTTCTTCCCGTCACAGTGAGGTTAATTTCGCGATACCGGGAGAGGCGATCTTTGAGGGTATCGTTCCGCGCTGGCATGTGCCCTGCTCCTGACTGCCACTTAGAGGTGGGTCAACGATACTGCCCTCGTAATAGCTTGCCGCCCACCACCCTCAGGCGATGCTGCGCTTGAGCTTCGGGGCGCGCATGAGTGTAGCCGACTCCACCCGGTTTCTGCCCGCCTGCTTGGCGCGATAAAGCGCTTTGTCGGCAGCGTCGATCACCTGCTCGACAGACTTGTTCTTCGCGTTGGGTTCCGCCACTCCGATGCTGACGGTGACAGAAAGCCGACCGGGAGTGCTTTCCAGCCTGTGCCGGCCACGGTTTCTGGGTGTGCGTTGGCTGCGGGCCTGGCTGCGGCGATCCGGCGAGCTTCGTCGGTCGGGCCCGCGTAATTCCGGCGGGCGCGGGTCACGGGGGCGGGCTTCGGCCGCGACATCGTCCCGTCCTCCCTGGCGCCGATCCGGCTCCTTCCGCACCAGAAAGGCTGAGATCTCAATGACCGAGCGCAGCAATTCCAGGTGAGGAAGAGCATCTTTCACCGTGCGGCCGGGAAACAAGACAGAGAACTCCTCTCCGCCCACACGATAGGCCTCGCCGCCGCCGGTGACCCCGGCCAGGCGAGTCGCCACCATGCGCAAAACCTGGTCGCCGGTTTCGTGCCCGTGGGTGTCGTTGAAGGTTTTGAAGTGATCTACATCCACCACGGCGACCACGTAGGGCGGTTCGAGACGGAACAGAGCGTCATTGAAGGCGCGCCGGCCTGGCAGCCGGGTCAGCTCGTCGTGATAAGCCAGAAGATAGGAATTCTCAATGATAGAACTGACCAGAATCAACGCGGCGGTGGCCACATAGGCCTGGGCCGTGGGACCGATGCCCCCACTGCGCAGGGCCAGCAAGGACGCCAGCAGAGCCCAGAACATGCCGATTTCGGCCGGCTTGCGATCGACCAGGCAACGTCCGAGCAGCAGCAGCAGGGCTATGCCGAAAACGATCAGCGCCAGGGTGGGGATGTGCATTGCGGAGATGTGTCCGAGAAACGCAGGGTGAAGGAAGTCAGGGGCCGCAGTTGCACCCGGGCGGCAGAGGACGGCCACGAAAACGGACTCGAAGAAGAGCAATCCGGTCCGCGAAACCACGGTCGAAAAGGTGAACCCGCGCTCGCGGTAGAGCGAGAAAACCACGAAGTTGAGGGGCACCAGTAGGCCCATGGCCTCAAGCGCGATGCGGCCGGTGGGCGAGGAAACGTGACCCCCGGAGAAAAACTCCAGAGCACGCTGTGCCAGCAGCAGGGTGAGGACGACAAAGAACGTACGGCTGGAATGAAAACGCCAGGCCAGCAGGAGGCCGGCGGCAAAAACCGCGCCGTAAAAAAGACTAATGGCTGCAGGAGGAACGGGCCGGAACGCGCCGTGCAGCACCACGGCCGCCGCTATGAGCAGGATTCCCCCGGGCACTAGCAGAGACTTGAGCGCCTTGGGGCTCCACAGATCCACCCGCAGTCTGTCCTTTCTTCACGGCGACCTTCTCGAATGCTGCCGTCATTATCTCTGCGGCTTGCGGCAGGCAACGAGTGACCGCACAGGTTCGCGTGAGTAGGCCAGATTTCCTGTTTTGTCTTAGGTCCTATTTTCGGAAAAGGCGGCGTCCCGATGCAACTGAATTCCTTGTTCGCCAGTCCGTAGTCGACTAAAAATCAGAATAGGTCAAATTAAAGCACCCTTATGCGCATTTTGGTAGCAGAAGATGACGCCGCCCTGGCCAGCTTTGTAAAGAAGGGACTGGAGGCCGAGCACTATGCCGTGGATGTTTCCGGCGATGGCGAACAAGCCCGAGCCCTGGCCGCGGAGCTGAACTTCGATCTTGTGGTCCTGGATCTTGGCCTGCCCCGGCTCGATGGGGTCTCCGTGCTGCGCTTTCTCCGCACTCGCAAACCGAGCATGCCCATCCTGGTGCTGACCGGGCGCAACCGGGTGGAGGACAAGGTGCAGTGTCTCGACCTGGGCGCGGACGATTACCTGGGAAAGCCGTTTTCCTTCACCGAATTGTCGGCGCGCATCCGGGCGCTGATGCGCCGCAGCCATCTGCCGGCAGAGTCGGTGCTGGCAGTCGACGACCTGAAGCTGGACCGGGTGGAGCACCGGGTGGAGCGTGCCGGCCGGCGGATTGATCTGACGTCCAAGGAGTTCTGCCTGCTGGAATACCTCATGCGCAATGCCGGGCGCCGGATCAGCAGGGCCATGATCATCGAGCATGTGTGGAACCTTTCCTTTGATACCTGCACGAACGTGGTCGACGTCTACGTCAACTATTCCACCTCCCAGGTGGATAAGCGGAAAGTAGGGCACCTGGCGCTGGCCATCCAGGTCGCATTCCAGGAGTTGGGGGTGTTCGCGGCATCAAACACGCAAGTCCCGATGGATTCCACCGAGCCCCTGCCCTTTAGCAAGGTACAGGCGATCGAGAGTATCGAGCGGGTGGCGGCCCTCGGCCGGATCGTTTCGCCTCCCCGTGGTTCGCTCTCGGGTTCGGAAGAAAATAGTGACCTGTCGGCATTGCGACAGGACCTGCAGCGCACGCTGGCGCCGGAAATCTCCCGGCGAGAGGTAGCTGTGCGCACCGTGCCCGACGGTCTGGTGGTCAGCCTGCGGGAGATCGGATTCTTCGAGAGTGGCTCCGCTAAACTGAAGTCCAGTTCCCGGCCTGCCTTCCAGCGCATTGTGGCCCTGCTGGCCGCGCGACATTGCCGGGTGCGGATCGAGGGACACACCGACAACGTGCCTATTCACAACTCCAGGTTCGCCTCCAATTGGGAACTCTCCACCGCGCGCGCCACCCAGTTGGTGCGGTTGATGATGACGAAATCTGATTTCGCCCCGGAGAGGCTCTCCGCTGCGGGCTACGCCGCCTACCACCCCGTGGCGGGAAATGATACCGCCGAAGGCCGGGCCCAGAACCGCCGCGTGGACCTGGTCATCCTGGGAAAGGTTACGCCCCCGGACTAGAACTTCCCCGCCCTCATTGAATGCCTTAAAGAAAGCTGCATTCAAGCCGATAGAGACGCTCAGGCGCGCGCCCGGCTTACGCCCGTGGGTACAGCCCGTCCAGCGGGTGAGGACGCTGCAGGCAGACTTCAACCCTGCAGGTCAACAAGCTGTACGGGCAAAGCCCCTCGCCGTCGATATCCTTTCTCGGGACTCGGGTGAACCTCGCCAACCATCCTTCGCGCATGATCAACGTCCTGGTAACGGACGAAAGCGCGTTCACCCGCACAGTCCTAACCCGAATGATCGAGTCAGACAGTTCCTTGCGGGTAACAGGTTGGGCGGCCAAAGGTCCGGAGGCACTGGAAAAAATCAGGGCCCTGCAGCCGGATGTTGTGACTTTGGATGTCGGGATGCCCGGTCTTGATGGCCTCGAAACCTTGAAGCACATCATGAAAACTGCGCCACGCCCCGTCATTATGGTTAGTCTGCTGACTCAGCAAGGCGCGGAGATCACGCTGGAAGCTCTGGCCTGTGGCGCGTTTGACTGTGTTCCGAAGCGGCTTTCGCACTCCCTTCTTGACGTCACCAGAATGCAGCGAGAGTTGGTTGCGAAGATCAGGGCTGCTGCCGAGAGCCCGATCCTTCGCTCCGCGGACAGGCGTGCGTCTTTTTTGAACGCCTGGACGAAGTCCGTCGCGCTGCGCGACTCGCTGTTTACACCCGCGGTGGTCGCCATCGGAACTTCAACCGGCGGCCCCCAGGCGCTGCAGGAAATCCTTCCCTTATTGCCCGCCGATCTGCCCGTTCCCCTGCTGATCGTGCAGCACATGCCGCCGGGATTCACCGAGCCGCTGGCCAGGCGCCTCAATGGGCTGTGCAAAGTGTCGGTGCGAGAGGCGGTACAGGATGATCCCCTGACACCGGGAGTTGTCTATATTGCGCCTGCAGGGCGTCACCTGACCGTCTATTGCTGCCAGCCCCAGCAGTTCGCGGTTCGCATCTCGAACCTCCCTGAGGATACTCTGCACACCCCATCGGTCGATGTCATGATGAGCTCCGTGGCAGAGACATTTGGAGCTTCATCCATGGGCGTGATCCTGACCGGCATGGGGTGCGACGGGCTCGAGGGAATGCAGGCCATCGCTCGCGCTGGCGGACTGACCTTGGGACAAGCTGAGTCGAGTTGCATGGTGTATGGCATGCCCAAAGCCTGCGCGGAGAGTGGCCTCCTGCATCGCATGGTAGAGCTGAAGCAAATTCCAGGCGAGATCTTGCAAGCCACCCGCTACCGCCGCCGGGCATAGTGCGATTTCGGTCCGTTCCCCTGGCGGGTTCAAGCCGCACCTGTCCGGGACTTCGGGACATGCGCTGGTCCTGCATGCTCGTGGCGTCCCTTTGTCCCGCCGCGCTGGCCAAGGGCCCGGCGAACGCAGTCGATCAACGATGCCGAGCAAAATGGTTTGGCCAGGTAACTCCAATTCTGGCCCCGGCCGCTGGGTCGACGAATCGCCCGCCGAGGATATCCTGAAATAAAGATCGTCCTGAGATCGGGGCGATGTCGCTTCAGCTCTTCGTCCAATGCAAGACCGTTGCTGTCCGGAAGCACCAGGTCGGTAAGCAAGACGTCCACACGCCGCTCGTCGGACTGCAGGAGAGCCAGGGCTTCCTTGGCCGTCCGCGCCACCAGAACGCGGAAGCCCGCCGCTTCCAGCGTCTCGCCAGCTACCTGGCGTACAAAAGCCTCGTCTTCCACCAGCAGCACGGTGTGTCTTAGAGCCCCGGATGCCAAGTCCACTGCGACGGCGCGAACCTCGGGCTCTGTGCGTTCCGGATTCCCCCGAGTCAGGTTCGCCTCTCGTTCCACTCTTGGCTCCCGCTCCACCGACATGCACTTCTGTATCCATCACGAGTCGGTTTGCGTTTCCTGTTGTGACGTCGCACGGTCATTTTGTTTTCAACGGTTAGGGCGGGCATTACCGGCAGTCAACGCGCGAGAGCTAGAGCGGTGATTTCGTCTTGGGACAGACCGGCCAGTTTTGGGAATGCTCTCGCAGAAACCCAACTGCCTGCTCAGGGGCGAGTCAGCAGCGTGAGTGACGAATTAAGCACAATCTTCCGTACACCCGCTGGCACGGGCAAGCGGAACGAGGTCTCTGGACCATCGGCAAACACCTGCCCCAGCAGAACCGGCTTGCCAGCCAGCATCGCATACACCGGAACCGCCGTTACCAGGCTGGAGGGAGCTTCTTCCTGGACAATGGTGCCGGTCACCAACGCACCCGCAGATCTCCCGCTGACCCTGACGTCCTGCAAGTGCAGGCGGGGGACCGCCGTGCCGTTCACCCAGCCCTCATAGAACCAGTCCAGCGATTTTCGCCCTTCGAACCGCAGATCCAGTGGCAATTCCTCCTCCACGACGCGCAGGAAGTCTCGCGTGCTGATGGACCTGCCCTGATAACGGGAAACGACTTTCGCCAGCGCCCGCAGGAAGGGCTCCTCGCTCTCGGCAGCTGTAGTGCCGCGTGAATGCTTGC
Source organism: uncultured Acidobacteriaceae bacterium (assembly GCA_964408515.1). Taxonomy (GTDB): domain Bacteria; phylum Acidobacteriota; class Terriglobia; order Terriglobales; family Acidobacteriaceae; genus CAYOZX01. The sequence goes on from CAYOZX010000020.1 coordinate 15,923, forward strand.
CGCTCTTGGCCTCGGCATCTCTCATCATGGAACGCAGCATGTGCAACAACCAGGTGCCGCGTCCGTAGACGACAGTTTCATAGCCATCGGGAAAATGCGAGCAAGTGAGACGGGAACTGAGGCTGACTGGACCGGCGGCGGTATGCGGCGTGCCTTCCTTATTGTTGGCCAGCAGGTCGCTACGATACTTCTCCATGACGGCGCGGAATTCCTGAGGCGAGTCATTCTCCAACAGCATGAGCGCGCTATAGTTGGCCAGAGCCTCAAACAACCACTGGTCCCGGTAGCTCTTCCAGGACACCAGATCGCCCCACCACTGGTGAGCCGTCTCGTGCGCAATCACACTGTTGCTCAGACTCCTGGCCACCGCGTCCATGTGCAATTCCGATTTCTGTTGCGGCGTCAGAAAAGAAAAGCTGGAGAGAAAAACCAGCGACGGCCACCCCTGGCTTAGTTCGCCGGGCATCTGGGTGAGCGCCAGGCCGGGGTATGGGTACGGCCCAAAACGCTGAGCGAAGAATTCGACCGCGCGCGCCGATGCGTTGGCCACGGCTTGCGCATTACGGGCCGGGGAAGGCGGCGGCAGAGGCACCGTAATCGTCGCCGGACGCCGCAACCCGAACGGCCCGCTGGGCGGCGCTGCCTGCGTGGCCGCTTGTGGGAAAGAACGTTCGACCACGTCGGTGGCATAGGCTTCCACCTGCACATCGCCGGCACGGGCTGCGACTCGCGAGTATTTTCCCAGGTTGAACCCAGCCAGCGGCATGGGACGGTCAGAAACCCAGTGGCTCCGCTGCTCGCCGGGATTCCCACCTGCCGGCGTGTCTTCCACGCGTTTGCCCGTGGCCACCAGGGTCCACCCCGCCGGGTAGCGGAAGCTCAAATCGAAGTTCGCCATCTCCAGGCCCCGGTTCGGATACCAGGTGCCTCTCGCCCCTACGTACAGCAATCCCTCCCGGGCTTCGGACAGCACTTCTCCGCCGTAGGTGAAATGCAGTCCGATGGTCTGCCCGTCGCGCAGGGTCCGGGGAAAGACAACCGCTACAAGATCATTGCCTCGGCGGGCCAGTTCGGTGCCCTCGAGCGCCTGGTTATGGATAAACTCGATCGCCTGGGAGTCCGCTTCCACACTCGTAACCTGCAGAAAGCGGGAAAGCTCGAACAGCAAGGAGCGCTGCCCTCCCTGGCGGACGTTGATCTGTACGGTTGCATCCGCCTCCAGCCGGCGGGGAGGCTCCACTTTTGCCCGCACCTCGTATTTCGACACCTCGATGCCATCGCGCTGCGCATTCTCTCCCACCACGCCCGAAGCATCGGCCGCCGAGCTCGCCGCTGCGCCCGAGGAGAATGATGTCCAGACGTCGTAGTAGCTTGCCTCCGGAGTGGTCTTGAGCTGACCCGCCCAGACTTGCTCTGCCGACAGAGAGTCGAAGTACAAATCGAAGGTTCCCAGATTGCGCCCCTGCACGCGCGCGTGCAGCATGCGGTCTGTTTCCGGCAGGCGCTGGGACGCTGCCCCGGGCGGCGGTACCTGCCCGGCGACCGGAAGGGTGTGGCTGAAGCTAAGCAGCAGCCGCAAAGCATCGATTTCCGCCAGCCGGCGGGCGGTTTCATTCCATTGCGATGCGAATTCGGCCGCATTGTCAGCCGGCCTCAGGGCTGGTTCCACATCGCGGAACGTGTCATCATTGAAGCGAAAGTATGCCGTCAGGAATCTCTCTTCCAGGATGGCGGCCCCTGTGAACAATGTCATCGAAGCCCGCTCCGGCTGGTCGCGGGGTGACAGAAGAATTTCGCCGTCGCCTTCGAAGAACGCGCCGGTGATGCGCCCGGCCACGTCCTCGGTGAAGGCGATGACCCCATCTTCAAAAGTGACATGAAAGGCTGCCCGGTCCAGCGCGGCCCCGCGAATCTTATAGACCCGCGACTTGTCCAGGCCCACACTCCGCAATTGGAGATACAGATCCTGTGCGGGATGGTCCGGCAGCGCCGCCCCCGGCGCATTTTGGGCCCCGGCGCACCCGGCCGCCAGCCAGAGACCCAGCAGCAGCGCCGGCAACTTTCTTTCTATGACCCTGATTACCTTTGTCACGTAGGCTGGCTTCACTCTCGTTGCTAGAATGCGCCCAGATGCGGGCATCTGTCATCTTCCTCTTGACGCCCGGCCTGTTGTTGGCCGCGGTATGCGCACGCGCCGACGTCATCCATCTGAAGAACGGCCGCACGATCTACGCGGACCAGGTGCGGGAGAAGGGTACGCACCTCGAATACGACGTGGCCGAGGACTCATACGCGATCCCCAAGTCGGCCGTGGATCGCATCGAAGCCGGCGGGGTCCGCCCCGAGCAGTCATCCGCCGCGGATCGTGATCTTCCTTCCTTTACTCCGCCCGACCATCTTCTCGTCACGCCTGAAGTCGCCAACCGGATCGTCGTGGACGGGAGGGTTGACACCGATGTTCTCAAAGCCCTTGAGCAGGAAGGAAACGCGCGCGCCGCTGCCGCCGGATATTTCATCGCCGGTAAGCACGAGATGGAGCACGATAACTTTAGCAAGGCGCGCACCTGGCTCGAGGCCGCGCTCCGCTTCGAGCCCCAGAACCCTACCATTCTGAACTACTACGTCGCCCTGCTCCTTCGCACCGGCCATTCCCCGGAAGCATTGCCTTACGCCGAACGCGCGGTTCGCGCTGCGCCCGATTCTCCCGATACGCTGGCTATCCTCGGCTATGCCCAATATGCGGCCGACCGCAATCGTGAAGCCATCCGCAGCTGGAAGAAGTCGCTGGCCCTCCGTCCCGATGCTCAGGTGCAGAGATATCTGGAGAAGGCGCAGCGGGATGAGACCGCCGAATCTGACTTTGTGCAGCGCGAGAGCAGCCACTTTACCCTGCGCTATGAAGGCAGCCAGACTCCTGACTCGCTGCGCCGCGACCTGGTTTCTACCCTGGAATCGCAGTACAACGATCTGGTGCGCGATCTCGGCGTGGCTCCCCGCGGCAGCATCGCGGTGGTGCTCTACACCGACCAGGCTTTTTTTGACGTGACCCGGTCGCCCTCCTGGGCGGGCGCGGTCAACGACGGCAAGCTGCGCATTCCCGTCAACGGCATGACTTCCGTCTCGCCTGAACTGTCCCGCGTGCTCAAGCACGAACTGGCGCATTCTTTCATAAACCAGCTCTCTGGCGGGCGCTGTCCGCAATGGCTGAACGAAGGCATCGCCCAGGCGATGGAGCCGAAATCGCTGTCTTCCCACGGGCGCCGTCTTGCCGAGTTGTTCAAGGCGCAGCAGGAAATCCCTTTCAACGCTCTGGAAAGCTCCTTCATGCGATTGTCGCCCATGGACGCGATCCTCGCTTACGACGAATCGCTGGCCGCGGTTGAGTACATTATCGACACCCAGGGCGCAAGCGATCTGCAACGCATTCTGCAAAGGCTGGGCGAGGGGGCTTCGACTGAGGCCGCTCTCCGCGCCACGATTCACGACGATTACGCGCGATTGCAGAGCGAACTGGGGAACTATCTCGGCAGCAAGTACGGCAACTGAAGACGCCCTTCACGTCCCCGACAAGCCAAATCGACGCACCGCGCGCGGCCAACCTGACTGAGTTTCTTCGCGCCCTTCGCGCTTCCTTTGCGCCCTTTGCGGTCCAAGATTTGCCTTGCTTCGAAGCACTAGTCAGGAACGGTCTCATCTAGGTTTCTTTGCGCCCTTCGCGCTTCCTTTGCGCCCTTTGCGGTCCAAGATTTTGCTTTGCTGCGCCCGGTTATTGAATACGCACCAGCCCGCTGCCGGACGAGGCCATCCCTGCCGGGGCGGGATACTGAGGCGCTCTCCAGGAATCGAACACTGACACCTGGTGCACGCAGGAAACCGTGCAGTGGGGTGCGCACGCCTTCTCCGACAGAAATTCCCGCCGGATGTCGTCTACGGTGTACTTTTCCAGAGGGATCGCCGGGTATCCGCGCTGCTGCGAACAGTAGTGCACCAGCCCGTCTTCACAGATGTAAAGGTAACGGGCGCCCGCCCGGCAGCGCCACTGGTTGGGACGTCCCTGCGCAATGTTGTCCTGGAATCCGTTGATACGAGTGAAGCTGGTCTTCTCCAGGGCTTTCATTTCGTGATAGACGCGCCGCTCTTCCTCGCCCAAAGGCTGCAACTGCCCGGAGCCGTCGTGAATGATTCCCACCGTCGAACTGAAGCCCAGGGCCAGCGCCCGTCTTCCGATGGTCAGCGCGTCCCCGGGGTGGCGCACGCCTCCGCCTACGACCGAGTTGATATTCACGTGGAAGTCCGCGTGCTCGGCGAGCAATTCCAGCTTCCGGTCCAGCACCTTCAGACTCTTTTTGGAGACGCCGTCCGGCGTGACATTGTCGATCGAGATTTGCAGCCACTCCAGCCCGGCGCGGTTTAGCCCAGCGATGCGCTCCGCCACCAGCAGATAACCGTTGGTGATCAACCCGGCGACCATGCCGTGTTTGCGAATGCGTCGAATGATGCGATCGAGGTCAGGATGCAGCAGCGGCTCGCCTCCGCTGATGGTGATCACGGACGTGCCCAGGTCTGCCAGCTTGTCCACCCGCTGAAACATGATTTCGCAAGGGACCGGCTTGGAAAAATCGTCATACTCGTTGCAGTACTCGCAGGCCAGGTTGCAGCGCCGGATGGGAATGATGTGCGCCAGCAGGGGATGTTCGGTGGAGGCGAATGCGCGTGCCACCATCCAAGCCCCGCGCACATTGCGCTGCAGGGCTCTCAGGCGCCGGCGCAGGAGAGTTCCAGTAGAAGGCATGACCCGCTAAATATTAGAGCATACGCACTGAGAAATGCTCGCTGGGAGCAGCCTGCGGGGTAAAACAGGGACTGAACGGCAAAAATAATGCGGTTGTCGCCCCGGCCCGAATCCCTACTGGATCAGCTCGTGCCCTGCCTCCCGCAACGCTTGTAACGCGGCCGAAGCTCGTTCCGCCTTCACCAGCACGTAGTCTGTGTCGAAGGTCGCCACCGCGAAGACGGAGATTCCCGCCGCCGCCAGCGGATCGACGAACGACGCCAGCCCTCCGGTCAGAGCAAAGGGAAACGGACCTTCCAGCTTGAAACCCACAAATGGCGTCTCGATCCGCGCCTCAGCGGGCGCCACATCGACGAGGCACGCAATCGAAAGCTCGTCTGCGGTCCGCGTCACCGAAATGAAGTCGGAGGCATTCTTGAAATCGGGCAGAGGTGCGTCCGCCGGCAAACGGCAAACTGCAAACCTGCCCGGAAGCTGCCGGAACCTGAGCCGCATGAGCCCTCTTTACTCCGCCGCCTTGCGCACGGCGGCTCTCGCCAGCAGCCGGGTGGAGTCCAGCGTGGGCAGGGGAGAGTTTTCCGGCGTGACCAGTAACGGGATTTCTGTGCATCCCAGCACGACGGCATCGCAACCCTGTTTCGCCAGGTTGCCGATTACACCCTGAAAGTAAGCCAGCGAGGACGTCGTAAACTGCGCGTTCACCAGCTCATCCATAATGATCTGATTGATCCGCTCGCGCTCCGGCGGTTCCGGCATGCGGTATTCCAGTCCGGCGGCCTTCAGTTTCTCCGGATAAACCGGCCCTTCCATCAGATAGCGTGTGCCCAGAACCCCCAGCCGCTTGCAGTGCTGCCGCCGGGCGTCCAGCGCCACCTCCTGCGCGATGTGCAGCCAGGGACGCGGAGAACGATGCTCCACCAGGTCAAAGGCCTGGTGAATGGTATTGTCGGGACAGATCAGAAAGTCGGCCCCGGCCTTCGCCAGCTTCTCCGCCGAGGAAAGCATCAGCTCGGAGACTCCCGCCCAGTCGTTGGCGTCTATGCAGCTCATGTAGCGCGCCAGCGGGTGGGTATGCATGGAAACTTCGGGATGATCGTGCGTCCCCAGCAGCTTCGCGCCCTCGATCGCGATCGTGCGGTAGCACAGTGACGCGCCCTCCGCACTGCAGGCGACGATGCCGATATGCTGGGTCATCGAGTGCCACTCTACTGCTGGGCGGCGCGCTTTTCCACTTGATCGGGCATGGTGTCGAGACCAACTCCCGGAAACACGACCCGGCGGAAGAACTACGTGCGGGCCGCTGCCGCATCGAACAGGTTCAGAAATTCCAGCTTCCTGGCCGCCGGAAGGAATGACGCTTCGAAAGAATTGCGCGCCAGCTCCCGCACATGCTCGTCGGTGAAACCAAACAAATGCTGGGCCAGTTGATATTCCTGCGTCAGCGAGGTGCGGAACATGGCGGGATCATCGGTGTTCAGGGTGATCATCATCCCCTGGTCAAAGTAGCGGCGCACCGGGTGCTGGTTCAGGGAAGGGCATGCGCCGGTGCGCCAGTTGCTGCTCAGGCAAATCTCTACCGGAACTTGCCGCGCGGCCAGCTCCTCCACCAGCTCGGGGTCCTGCGCCGCGCTCAACCCGTGCCCGATGCGCTCCGCCCTGAGATTGAGCGCGCCCCATATGGACTCGGGACCGGCATTCTCTCCCGCGTGCGCCGTCAGGTGCAGTCCATTCTCGGCCGCGCAGCTATAGATCTCGCGAAACAGCTCCGGCGGCGCCTTCTGCTCGTCGCCTCCGATGCCGACCCCTGCCACGCTGCGATCCCGATAGCGCGCCGCCAGCCGGAAGACCTCTCCCGCCGCCTCCGCGCCGAACTGCCGGACCGCATCGAAGATCCACAAAACCGACACGCCGAAGTCGCGCTCGCCCCGCCACCGTCCCCGCTCCAGGCCCTCAAAGATGGCCTCGAAATCCAGCTTGCGCCAGAGACAGACGCCCACCGAAACGTAAACTTCTGCGTGCAGCACATTTTCCGCCTTGAGTTTCTCCATCAGGCGGTACGTAATCAGCTCGTAATCCCCTGCCGTCTGCAGGTCCTCCGTCACCTCCTTGAACGCCATCAGGAACCCCTGAAAATTTTCGTAGCGGTAGAGCTTCTCGAGCTCTTCGGCAGAACTTGTCTGACCGTGGCACTTTCGCAGCTCCACCAGCGTCGGCGGATCGATCGAGCCCTCGAGGTGCAGGTGCAGCTCGGCCTTGGGCAGGGCCTTGAGGAATGAGCTCGCCGCCGGAGACATGGTTCCGATTGTAGATGGTACGGTGGAAGATTTGCAGGCTAGCCAGTTCTAAATCTGCAGACCCTAGCCTCGTCGCCTGGCGAATTCACTGTGATGCCGGCTGTAAAAAATGTAGATGCACAAACCCAACCCCAGCCAAATGAAGAAGCGCAGCCAGGTAATCACCGTCAGGCCTGTCATCAGGCCAACGCAGAACAGAATCGAAATCAGCGGAAACCACGGCACCAGCGGAACCCGGAATGCGCGCCGCCGCTCCGGCTGCCGTCGCCGCAACAGAATCACTCCCAGTGACACCAGGGCAAACGCGAAAAGCG